>CAMBEE010000009.1 GCA_945865665.1 uncultured Clostridium sp.
AGATTTTCTATTTTTCACTTCAATCAAACGAATACAATATCAAATATATATAACCATTAAGGTGGCAATTTGCACACAAAAATTTTCTTAGACTGTGAATTGTAACGAACTGCAGAAAATAGCTGTAAAAAATGTTTAAAAATGAGGTATTTCGGCTATAAATTAACCATACCTCATTTTTTCTTTTGTTAATATATTCTATTCATTACTATATATTTTTATCAATAAATGGTAGCAATTGTTTCTTTCTTGAAACAACACCTTCTAAGAAAGCTCTGTTGTTCTCTAATTTTTTATCAAATGCTTTTTCAACTGCATCTGTTTTTGTTCCTAATGCAATAATTTCTGAATTGCTGTTTAAAATATCTGTTATTGCTAATACAAATAATGATAAACCTTTTTCTGAAATTGCATTATTCATTGCTTCTTCTAATTCATTTTGTCTTTTTAAGACATCTTCTATACTTACAGTATTTACTTGTGCTATAACAAATTTTGTTCCTTCTTTATCTAAGCTTTTAGCATCTAAGTTTATTAATTCTTCTGCTGAAAAATCGTCTAAATCTGTTCCTGCTTTTAACATTTCTAGTCCATATTCTTGTATGTTTATTCCTGCTATTTTTCCTAATTCTTCTAATGCGTTAATATCATGTTTTGTTGTTGTTGGTGATTTTAATAATAATGTATCAGAAATTATGGCACTTGCCATTAATATAGCTTCTGTTTTTTCGATTTCTATATTTCTATTTTTAAACTCTTTATATAAAATTGTTGATGTACATCCAAATGGTCTTGCTGTGTAATATAGTGGCTCTGATGTTTCAAAGTTTGCAATTCTGTGGTGGTCTACTACTTCTAAAATTTTTGCTTTTTCTATTCCTTCTACACTTTGATTAAATTCATTGTGGTCTACTAATATTACTTCTTGTCCTTCTTCAACTTTTTCTATTAATTCTGGTGCTTCTAGTCCTAAATAATTTAACACATATTGTGTTTCTTTATTTACATTTCCTAATCTTACTGCTTTTGATTTTTCGCATCCATTTTTTTTGTATAAAATTTCTTTTACCATTGCAGAACAAATTGTGTCTGTGTCTGGATTTTTGTGTCCAAATATTAATACTTTATTTTCCATTTTTTATCTTCTCCTTTTTTATTGACTTTTTTAATAATATGATATAGTTTATCTCATTTCCTGTATGTTCACTACTATACAACATTTATGTGTAAAAAACAAGCGAACACTTTAATTATTTTTATTTTTTTCTAATATATCTTCTAATTCTTCCTTAGAGAATTCATATTTTTTATTGCAAAAGTGGCAAACCAATTCGGCTTTTTCATCTTCTTCAATCATTTCTTTTAAAACATCTTTATCTAATGTTGCAAGTCCATCTTCCATGTGCTCTTTTGAACAGTCACATTCATATACTGGTGTTATATTTTCTTCGATTAATTTAACATTTTCATCCCCTGTTACAGCTTTTGCTATTTCTAATAATGTCATATTTTTATCTAACATTTTTGAAATTGCTCCTGCTTTAAATATTGATTGTTCTATTTTTGATATTTCTTCATCTGTTGCATCTGGCATTGGAGTAATTATATACCCTCCTGCTGATTTAACTCCATTTTTATCTACTAAAACACCTAGAGCAACTGCTGTATTTTTTTGTTCTGATTTTGCAAAATATTCTGCAAAGTCTTCTGCTATTTCTCCTGAAATTAGTGGGCATATTCCAACATATGGTTCTTTTAATCCAATGTCTTTTATAACATTTATGAATCCTGCATTTCCAACTGCTCCGCCAACATCTAATTTACCCATATCATTTAATGGTAAGTCTACAACTGGATTTGCTACATATCCTTTTACTCTTGGGAAGTTGTCTGCTGTTACAAGCATTGTTCCAATTGGCCCATTTCCTTTCATTTGAACTGTTAATTTGTCTTCTTTACTTTTCATTTCATTTCCCATTATTGCTGAAATTGTAAGTAATCTTCCAAATGCTGCTGTTGCTACTGGGCTTAAATCATGTATTTTTCTTGCTTCTTCTACAAGTTCTGTTGTGCTTGCGCATACTACTGATATTTTTCCATCATATGCTAAAAATTTCATTATTTTGTCTTGCATTTTTTGTCTCCCTTTTTATAATTTTATTATTATCGTTTTATTAAAATTTGATAATATATTGTTTTGAAATACCGCGTAAGCGACCAAACGAACAAATGTGAGTGCGAACTGGAGCAAACTACATACTAGTATTTTAAATATGGAGTTTGCGACACCAAGGTATAAAAAACAATATATTATCAAATTTTTTTAAAAAACTATCTGTATTCTTTATTCATGAATTTGGAACATATCCTTTCCTTCTCCACAAACTGGGCAAACCCAGTCATCTGGTAAATCGTCAAACTTTGTTCCTTTTGCAATTCCTGCTTTTTCATTTCCGAATTTTGGATTATAAATATATTTACATTGTGTACATTCATATTGTTCTTTTCCTGTTCTTTCAACAGAAAAGTTTTTATAGCCTGCAGCAATTGCAACTATTACTATTAATAAAAATGACAATGCTTTCCAAATTCCACTATCACATAAGATTACTGCAAACATTCCAAATATTGCACTTATTCCATATAAAATTAAAACTGCTTGTTTTTGGCTAAATCCTTTTGCAACTAGTCTATGATGTAAGTGACCTTTATCTGCTTTAAATACTGCTTTTATTGATTTTCCTTTTATTAATCTTCTTATTATTGCCCAAACTGTATCAAATATTGGTAGTCCCAAAACAATAAGTGGTAAAACGATTACTGCCGCTGTATATGTTTTGGCTGACCCTAATATTGAGATTACTGCTAATGAGAATCCTAAAAAGTTTGAGCCTGTATCTCCTATAAATGTTTTAGCTGGTGTAAAATTAAATGGTAAAAATCCTACTAATGCTCCTGCTAGTGCTGTTATTAGTACTATTGATATTAATGATGATCCATTTAATACAAATATTACTAATAATGAAAGTGCTGATATTACTGATATTCCTGATGATAGTCCATCTAAACCATCTATTAAGTTTATTGCATTTGTTACAATTATTATCCATGCTAATGTTAATAATACTGATGTGATTTCATGCATTTCTGGAAAATTCAAAAATGGTAATGTTATTCCATCTATTCTTATTCCAGCTGCTACAATACATATTGCACCTAATATTTGTCCTGTTAATTTTGTTAATGGTTTTATGGTTTTTATATCATCAACTATACAAAATGCTGAAATTATCAATATTCCTGCTAAAAATCCTAATAGTTTTTTCCAGTATTCTTGTACACCAAATAGATTTATTGAATTTTCTATACTCATTACAATTAATAAATAAATTGTTGAAACTAAAAATCCTAATATTACTGCTGGTCCACCAAATTTTGGCATTGTTCTTTTGTGTGCTCTTCTCTCATCTTTTGGTACATCTATTGCTCCTACTTTATTGGCAATCTTTATTGTATATGGAGTAGTTACTAATGTTACTACAAACGCCAGTATAAATGCTATTGCTATGTTTCCCCACATAATTTTCTGTCCTTTCTTAAACTATTTTCAATTTTATTTCATATTGTTTTTTTCTATTTCTTCTACCATTTTTAGTCTTTCTTCATACCTTCCGCCTTTAAATTCTGTTCCTAACCAGTTTCTTATTATGCAAATTGCTTCATTTGTTGTTAGGTAATCTCCTCCTAATGTTACTACATTTATGTCATCATCTGCTTTTGCATATTTTGCTGATTCTTGGTCATGAATTGATGCTGCTCTTATTCCTTTGAATTTGTTTGCTACTACTGTCATTCCATATCCTGACCTGCATACTAATATTCCGCAGTCACATTCTTTGTTTTGTATTGCTTCTGCTACTTTTTTTGCATATATTGGGTAGTCTGTTCTTTCTTCTGAATCTGTTCCATAGTCTTTGTATTCTATTCCGCTTTCTTCTAAATATTTTTTTATTTCTTCTTTTAATTTGTATCCTCCGTGGTCTGCTCCTAATGCTATCATTTGTATCACTCCTTACTTTTTATATTGGTATGATTTTAAATTTGTTACCAATATTTTTCTTTGTCCACTATATCATATTTTGTGGGTGATTACAATATTTTAGGCAAAAAAAAATGTCCTTTTCAATGACGATGTCTCAAATAGAACCGTCCCAAAAAGGACATTTTTTTATTTAATTACTTCTTCTGCATATTTATTATTAACAATTTTATCATAAGGAGCCTTAACCTTAAGTTCTCCTGCTAAACTCATAACTTCTTGCAACTTATCAAAGCTTTCTTGTTTTAGAACTGGAGTTTCATTCCAAGCATCAATATTCTTGTAGCTTTGAATTGCAGTTGTTAAAAGGTCGATATCAGTGTCTGGGAAGAAACTTTGAATTGCTTCTGCTATTTCTTTTGCAGTATGTTCTTTAACCCATTTTTGTCCTTTGTAAATTGCATTCGTAAAGTTTTGAATTGTAGTTTGATTATTTTCAATATAACTTTTCTTTGCAAAATATGCTGTATATGGTATTTCCCCCGCTTCTTTTCCAACTGATGCTACAATATGACCTTTGCCTAACTTTTCAATATTAGATGCAGTTGGTTCAAAAAGTGTTACATAGTCAGCACTTCCAGATGTAAAAGCACTTGCCATCAAATCAAATTTTATACTATCATCTAGTGTTAAATCTTTTCCAGGTGTTAGTCCTTTTTGTTTGATTACATATTCTAATGTCATATATGGAACTCCACCTTTTCTTCCTGGTATTACCGTTTTTCCTTTTAACATATTCCAATCAAAGTTATCAATTTTTTCTTTTGATACTAAAAATGATCCATCTCTTTTTGTTAGTTGTGCAAATACTTGTGTATAATCTTCTTTTCCCTCATTATATACGTATATTGATGCTTCTGGTCCTGCAAATCCAATTTGAGATTCACCTGATAGTACTGATGTCATTACTGCATCTGCTCCTTGCCCTGTTGTTAAGTCTATTTCAATGTTGTAGTTCTTAAAATATCCGTTGTTTATTGCTACATATTGTGGTGCGTAAAATACTGAACGTGTTACTTCATTCATTTTTATTACTGTTGAATTACTGTTTGTTTTGTTATTGTTTTTTTGATATATTGCTATTCCTGCAATTATTGCAATTATTAAGAATATAACGATTAACATTATTATTTTTCTTTTCACAATAGTCCTCCTAAATATGTTGCAATTCTTTTTATTATTTATTGTAATTTTTGGTAAATTATTTAAAACAAGAATTGCTCCAAAACATTATTTTCGGATAAATTTTTCAAGCAATAAAACTCCTCCATACATAACACCTGCTACAATTCCTAGAATAATAACACTTGTCATGACCAAATCAAGTTTAAATACCTGACCACCATACACAATTAAATATCCTAAACCTGCCTTTGAAACTAAGAACTCCCCAGATATTACACCAACTAATGAAAGTCCTATATTTACTTTTAAAGAATTTATAAATGTTCCAATATTTGCTGGTATAACTATTTTTGTTAGTAATTGCAGTTTTGTACTACTAAAAGTTTTGGCCATCTTAATTATTTCTTTGTCTGTTTTTAGATAACCATTTAGCATTTCTAGCACAGTAACTATAAGAGAAATTAAAATTGCCATCGTTATGATTGCTGGCATACCTGATCCGGACCCAAATTATGATTATTGGACCAAGTGCCACTTTTGGCAAACTGTTTAATACAACTAAAAATGGTTCTGATACTTTTGCCAAAAATTTGGACCACCATAAGATTATAGCAATAGCAACTCCCATCAATGTTCCAAGTCCAAATCCTACAATTGTTTCATATACTGTTACTTTTACATGTTTTAGCAAATCGTTTGATGTCAAATGTGTAAATGTACTCCATATTCTGCTTGGTTGGCTTGTTATAAAACTGTCTATTATTTTTGCGTTTGCTAAGGCTTCCCAAATCACTAAAAATCCTATTAAAAATATTAATTGAGTGGCTATTACTAATAATTTTTTTCTTTTTACTTCTTTTAAATATTTTTTTCTTTCTTGTGATATTTTATTTTTCATCTACACCAAGCTCCTTCCATAAGCAGTCAAAATATCTGCTGAATTTAGGACTTTGTCTGCAATTTATTGGTGTTCTATTTTCCATTTCAAAATCAATTTTGTGGATATCTTTTATTGTACCTGGTCTTTTACTTAATACAAGTACTCTGTCTGACATACTTATTGCTTCTGGTAGATGTCAAAGTAGACAGTTTTGTGTAATATTGTTTAGTTGTTTAAAATTAAAATATAAATCTACTTGTTTGTCTTGGTGTATTTCTATTCTGTTTATAATTACTTTCATCACTTCTGGTGTTGGCTCTTTTAATTCTAAAAATTCTTTAACTATCTTTTTTATGTTTTGGGTGTCATCTTGTTTAGAACTATTTTGCATTTCTTGTATTTCTATGTATTCTCTTTCTTTTTGTTTGGCTTCATCTATTAATTTTTTGTAAAGTCTTTCATACATTACTTCAGTTATTTTTCCATTTAATTTATCAACATACATTTGATCAATATTATCATTTATAAGTTTTACCTCTGTTTCTAGTTTTTTTAGTATTTTTTCGTAATCATATTTACTTCTACTCTTTTTAATATTTAATTCTATTTTTTCGCTATCTATATCAGAGAATAATTTTTTTATATAGTTTAGCACGGCTTCTTCTAAATTCTCATAACTGAATCCATGTGATGTGCATAACCCTAATTTTGAGTTTCTACGATAATTGTTACATACCATATAATAATGACCATTCTTTTTTCCTCTTACACCTATTTTATGATGACATTCATAGCAAAAAAGTAGTCCATCTAATAAAAATGTATTTTTCTTTTCATTTCTGTTGTAACTTTGAACTATTACCATTTTTTGAACCATGTCAAAAACTTTTTTATCTATTATTGCTGGGTGTGTATTTTCTACAACATTCCATTGTTCCTTTGGATTTGGTCTAAGCTTTCTATTTTTATAACTTATTCTGCTCCTTTTATTTTGCTCTGTTATTCCAATATACACTTTATTTCTTAATATATTTTTTATTGTTTTATTTTCCCAAAATGAGTCTTTATTATATCTTGATTGATTTGCTGTAAGAATATTATTGCTATTCAAATAATCTCTTATAGTCCCCACTTGATTTCCGCGAAATAGCCATATTAAAAATAGTCTTTACTATTTTAGCTTCTGGCTCACAAATTATTAGTTTATTTTTATCGTTTGGATCTTTCATATAGCCTATTGCGGTTTTTCCTCCTACCCACTTTCCTTGTTTTTGCATAGTATGTAGAGCTGTCCTAATTTTTTTTGATAAGTCCTTAGAATACATATCATTTAATATTGATTTAAAAGGTGCAATATCATTGTTACCATTCGATGTTTCAAAAGTATCTATTCCATCTGTTACTGAAACGTATCTAACATTATTTTCTGGAAACCATTTTTCTATGTATTCTCCTGTTTCTATGTAATCACGACCCAAACGAGATAAGTCCTTTGTTACGACCATATTAACTTTTCCATTTTCTATATCTCTTATCATTCTTTGAAAATCTGGTCTGTTAAAGTTTGTTCCTGTAAAACCTTGGTCAATATAAATATCTATAAGCTCATACTCCCATCCTAATTTTTGTACATATTCTGTTAATAACGTTCTTTGATTTTTTATACTTTCACTCTCATCATAACCCCTATCTACATCTTCTTTTGATAATCTTATATAAATTGCTACCTTGTACATTGTTTTTTCTATTTGTTCAAGCATTGCTCCTCCTTCCCATGCTTGATAAAAAACAATTTGAATTCAGCTTAAATTATAACTGATTTTTTAGAGATTTCCAATGCTCAAATGATAAAAATTTTTTATCATTTTTTCTCTAATATATCAATTAGTAGACGTTCTATTAAGCTTTCTAATTCTTCACTCTTTTCATCAAAATACACATTAATTTTAAATGATTCGTTCATAGTTTTCTCCTGCTCGTTTTAATTTGTTTATTCAATTTATATGTTTCAAAAATTTTATTATTCACATATAAATTGTTGATGTGAAGAGCTTTATTTTAAAGGTTAAACACTATATTTTATTTTTGATTTAATAATTTCAAAACATGTCTATCCCTCCTTGCTTAATAACAATAGCAAATATTTAAAATATCTCCCTATTATATATACAATGATTTACTCTGAATTTTTCTCCCCTAATTTTAAAAAAGTTAAAAAATTTATCACCTATAAGATATACCTACCTTCTCTTCAAAAAATTTTACCGTCAATTTTAAACAATTTAATTTTTTATTATTTTTATAAAATAATTGTTATCATAATTAATAATCGGATAAAATGAGTATCAATACGTTATTTTCCCATTGTTTTGATAAAATTCTTGACAAAAAGCCGTAAGAATGTTAACATAAATTATATTGAGTTAATTAACCACATTTTTCCATAACTATAGCACAAGGAGGTATAATATGAAAAAAGTCTCTTACAAAGATAGTATTTTAACAGCTAAACAATTTTCAGCAGTAGACATGAAAACTGGAAAAACAATATGGTTTTCACGGTCACGTTCTCCACAACATCTTTATCCCTTGACAGAAAAAGATTATTGTGAAGCAATTAAGTATGCAGTTCAGCATGGAGTAGGACAAATGCCTATTTTGTCGGTAAGTGCTAAAGATTTTCCTTATTGCGATTTTGATTGTAAAGACTGTTTGGCATGTCCAAGTAGACAGTGGGCTATTAAAGACCAGCATATTAAATATCCTATTATTCCTATTGATAAGTATAAAAAGATTTTGGATGAAATTTCTTCTTATTCAGCTAAACGTGGCTTTAATGCAGTTAGATTTGAAGTTTGTGGAGAAGGAAATCCTGATTTATATAAAGATAGGATTGAAATGTTAGAATATGCTAATCAGAAATGCAATATGGGAATCGTTTACGTGAGTACGGGAAGCCAAATATCAGATGAATTATTAGAGTGTTTGGTGAGAAATGTCGCTTTTATAAGAATTAGTTTTCCAGGAATCTCATCTGAAGCTTATAGAGTTTATTCTAATCAGAAATCTAGAAAAAACAACTTTTCGTATGATGATGCAATTCATCTGTTGGATAAGCTTTGCAATGCAAGAGCAAAAGTCGGAAGAGAGGATTCTTTGTTAATTGGAACAAGAACTTGTATTAGACCGTTAAATGCTGGACACTACGATGACTTCATTCACACTATTGCAAATATTGGAGTAGATGTATTTCAAGGAGTAAAAGTTCTTATTCCTGATTTTGAGAGTGTTAAAAATGAAGTTGTCTCTCACGATGTGATTGAAGAACTTGTAACATTGAAAGAAACTGCATATTCCCATGGACTCAAAGATTATCAGATTCCTAATGACTTGAATACCATTTATAATAACAGAACAATGGTAGAACGGGATAAACCTACAAAATGTTGGAGTTCACTCATTTCTCCACCTTTATATGGAACAAATCTTATGTCTTGTGTGCTTTGGGATAGAATTACAGATCTCAATTATCATTATGGCATAATGGAAGGGAAAGAAAATGAACTTGAAGATTTAATGCATGGAGAAAGAGCAAAATTCATTATGAAAAATTGTCCTAAAAATTGCACAGAATGTTGCTCTTTTAAAGACAATCGTTTTATGGAAAGTTTGTGGCGCGTATTGAAACTCCAAGAAAACCTGGATGATGTGAAATTTATCACTAATTATTAATTAATCAATACGAACGAATAGAGTATGTCCTCCATAGGGCATACTCTTATTTAAAATTTATCTTGATTTTTTCAATACAATCTAATAATTCTTTTCTATATTCGTCACTTATATTTAAGATATTTTTCGCATAAAGTCCCATTTCGCCAAAATTTGCATGAAATTGATAAGTCCACTCATGTCTTGGTATAAAATTAATATGTAGATTTCCAGAGCTTGACTCATCTTGATAAATCATTACTTTTTCAAAACCTGTTCTATGCATTGCTTTTAATAATCTATTTGACAAATCAATTAATTTGTTTCTTTCATCTTTTGTTAAATCTGTTATTGTTAAAGTTTTCTTATTTATAGCTAGTATCATATAACCTTTTATAGGGATTTCAGGATCTGTTGCGATATTAAATAATCCATCATCATAAACATAACTACCTGGGAAGTTTGTTATTTCATGTTTAGCTATAGCCGAACTTAGGCTACCTTCAAATTCCATATTTTGCCCTAACCAATTAACAATTTTATTCATATTTTTCAACCTCTTTCTTATTTTTACTTTGTATAAAATCTTTTAAGCAATTTAATTCAAATTCAAACTCATATCTAGTAAATGTGGTTTCTTTTTTATCATTTTCTCCTATAGAATGTATAATCTGTTTATCACAATTAGATAATATATTTCTATAAAGGGGATTTTGTATAGCTGAAATATATAATTCATCTATTAATAATTCATATTCTTTACTTTCCCTTTTTATAGCTTTACCTTGCCAATAGATTTCTCCTGTTTCTTTCCAATCATAGTTACTTGCTGCTTTTATATGAACTGCTTGTGTTCCATAATATGTAAAAACATGATTTTGAGTTTTTTTGTCTTTAAATTTTATTCCTTGAAAAAAATTTTCAATACTAGCTAATTTTTTTCCTCTAAATTTAAAATTATAAGGAAATAAATTAGAAAGCATTTGTGGAAAGTCTCCTCTATTTCTATATCCGACATCTATCCAATTTTCAGTTTCACTAATTTTATTTCCGTCTTTATCTTTTAATAATTCATTTTCACAATAAATACAATCATCTATATCTATTAATTCTTTCTGAATGAATTTATAATTATTTTTATATGTTAAAAACTCTTTCAATTCTTTTTTTATCTTACTCATCTTTCTCCCCAATCTTGAGACTGTAAATCTCTAATCATTTCTATAATTTGTTTCTTTAAATTTGTACATAAAAATGCTGAACTTTTCTTTATTTTTGTACCAGACATATCGTATAAATCAACATCTGCACTTTGTGAATATTTTTCAGCCAATTGCATCAATACTTGAATATCTGGTACTTTATCTTGATGCAGACCTTCTTGTCTCATTAGTTCAACATAGGCATCTCCACCTATTTCTTTTAGTGCTTTAATAGAATCTCTCATAATCCAATATCCAAGATCATCTAAAATAGTTAAAAAATCAACATCTTTAACATCAAAAGTTGGATGTTCTAGTTCTCCATGTTTTACCTGATTATAAAAATCCCAATTATATTTAATAGCACCAAACTTACAAGACTTACCTCTTTCTTCTAATTGTCCTCTAATAATATTCATTGTATTGCAAGAACCAACATTATCATCAATCAGCACAAGCTCATTTTCTGTAGTGTTCCATAAATTATTACTGCATATATCTTCAAAACATTTTTTAGCAGAAATATTCTTTAATTTTTCATCTTTAGAATATAAACTAAATAATATATTAGTATAATCAAATCCATACATACTCTTTAACATTGGACCTACAAAGATTGAACCTAATCCTGGTGTTAAAATATGTTTTGGTTTACTAAATTTCAAGTTTGAACAAAACATATATAAAACTTGTTTATTATCCATTTCTATATGGCGTTCTAATATTTTGCTATCTCCTTCTGGCAAATAATAAATAGGTTTCTGTAATGGCTCATTTCTAAAGAATCTAACTATGTTTGCACAATCTTCTTCAAAACATCGTTGAGCTTCTGTAACATTGTTTTCTTGATTATCTATCTTCTTTTTTAATTCTTCAAAATAAACTTTAGCAGATGCATTAGATAGATATTCAAGTATCACAAAATTTTTCTTTGAAACATCATCTGTTAAAATATCTCTTAATCGATTTCTTTCGCAAGCAAGTTCAGAATATGTTTTTGCTTCATAATATGATGCATTTCTAGATAAATATTTTCCATTGCTTAACGGAGCTACAAAGTCTTCTATTCCTGTTTCATCATCTAATTCAATTAAACCATTTGAGTCAAATTCATATAAATTGACTTTTTCATTATTTTTTAAAATTTCTTCCGTTCTATATGAAATATTTCTTCCTTCGTCTTGGTAAAAAACAGTATGTTTTAAATTCTTTTTATAATCTTTAATTGTCAAATTTCCATTCTCTATTTTAAATGATATGTTGTTGTTTCCAAATCGAATAAATATCATTCCATCTTGTATAAATACATTATTATCTCTAATATCTTCCAAACTTTGACCATTATTTAACAAGTAATTTTCAAATTTATTAAATAATCTTAAAAATTCATTATTATGTACTATGTTTCTATCAGCACCTTTACTTTTTAAATATTTTAATAGTTTTACAGGATATTGTGGCTTAATAAAAATATGGTTTTCTTCAATAATTTTTTTCCATTCTTCCTCGCCATATTCTAATGAATTAGGACTTAATGAAAAAATATAGTTTCTTCCATTAAAACTTATAACTACTCCTCTTTTTCTATTTTCCTTATTTATAAGTATATTTCTCAAGTTAGTATCTTTCAAGTCTCGTTCATCAACCCAAAAACTATAAGAATGAATTTTCTCTTGTTCTTTTTCTGTAAATAGATTTTTTATCACAATATTTGAAAACATCAAAAGGTCTACCATTCCATTCAAATTTTTTCTATTATTTAGATATTTACTAATAAATCTTAATTTCAAATCAGTTAACTGACTATCATAAATTTTATTTTCATCGTATTTTCTACCCAATAGATTAATTGAAATTGATTCATCTTTCTGTAATATTTCTTCCATATTATCTAATTTTATTTTTAGCAATTTTAAAAAATCATCTAAATATAAACCGTCATTTTTATAATCAATTTTGTCATCAATTTCTTCTAATTCTTTATCATCTAAAAAACTAACATTTTCTATTATTTTAGTGTAAAGACTATCATAATATCTTTTTGAGGCAAAGTTGTTTGTTCTCAATCCTACTTGCATTTCAATTAAATCTGTTAATGGATCAACAATATACCTATTACCACTTTTCGTTTTTATAAGCAAATCAACATGTCTAAATCTATCATCAAATGGTGATATTAATTCAGAATCAATATTATAATTTTGTTTTAATAATTCTTTAATCACATTACAATAACTTTTACATACAATATTAAAGTTTTCAATATTAGTTAAATCATTCTTTTTATTATAAATATAATCTCTATCATTTACATTCTCTTTATTTAAGAAAAAAGTATAATCTCGATAGAAAATTTTAGAAACTTCTTTCATAACATATCTAATAATAGCTAATTCACGAGTGTCTCCTTTAAAATTTTCTATTTTATCCATATGTATATTTTCTTTACAAAATTCAAATAAATTCATAATACATATATCCTTTTTATAAATTTCAGGAGAGAATATAGCATTCTCTCCCTTTTGGCTAATTAAGCTCAAGGAAACTTTTTACTTTTCCTGCAAATAACAGACACTCCTTTTTCTGTTCATCTGTCATATTTTTCTTTGCATACATTGTGATTTGTTTAAGATTCTTTCCTCTTCCAAACTGGAACATCCAATCATCAGAGGGAATAATCCATCTCCTATAATGCTCGGAAAAACCATCTTCAAATAAAAGAATATTTTTCGCTCCCAAATACTCTAGAGCGCGTTTTACCTTGTTGGTGATATCTTCTATTTGAATTCTCTCGTTTCTTGTAATCTGTGTTGTTGTAGATACGTGCTTTTTAATTCCTATAACAATAAATCCTCGAATCGGAACTTCTGGATCAATTGTTACATTGATAAAATCATCTTCATACAAGTATCCACCCGGTAAGTTCGTAATTGTATGATTCCCAATTGCACAGCTTTTACAACCTTCAAAAACCATTTCTTCATTCATGAAGTTTGTAACAGCTACTTCATCTCCATCTTGATTTAAATAACATTTTTTACCTTCTTTTTCAACAACACCAAGTTTACTTTGAAAATCTCCTACCGCATCGTACCTTATTTCACAGATTTGCCTTCCGCTCTCATTAATATATCCCCACTTGTCATTTATTCTGACTGCAGCAATTCCTTCTGAAAAATCCCGCACCTCATCATAGATAAAATCACAAATAGGCTCACCATTGTTGTTTACAAATCCCCACTTACCAAATTTCTCTTTTTTACTGTATAACATTTAAATGACCTCCTTATAGCAGTGTGTTCAAAACAAAAATAAGAGCTAATTAGCTAAACTATAGTAAAACTACATGCATATTATACCATCTTTTGCATTTTATGTCAATTTGTTGTCTTCAACATTTCAATCATTTTTTCTGCAACAATTTCTATTTCTTCTGGCTCCATATGGTGTTTCATATTTTCCATTTCTATAAGTTCTAATTCAGGTCTATTTTCTATAAATTTATAAGTATCTTCAATCGGTGCAGTATCATCTAAAGTTCCTTGAATTATTAATATTTTTCTTTTTTCGTGATACTTATTATATAAGTCATTGTTAGTCAAATCTTCATAAAAAGAATATGGAACTTCCATTTTACCTCCATGACCGCATTTAGCTTTGCCACTTTCTTTATATTTTTCAAATGTTTCTTTTAATAAAGAATTTTTAAATATTTCTTTCATATTAAAAGCAGGAGATCTTAAAACTATATTTGGATATTCAGAATTATCCCCTATAAATTTATTTAATAAAATATATGCTCCAAAGCTGATAGCAAAAAAAGAAATTTTAATATTCTCTCCATATTTATTTTTAATATAATCAATAACTGAATTAATATATGAAATACATACTTCTACAGTTAATTTATCTGTTCCTTGTACACTATCTATATGTCCTGGAAAGTCAAATGAAATAGATGGTATTTCATATTGTAACAATTTATTTGCTACTATTTTAACTGAATTGCTACCTTTTCCACTACAAAATCCATGGCAAAATATGAAAATTTGCTTATTAATTTCTTTTTCATCTGTATAAAACATTTTCGCTTTTACATTACAATTTTCTTTTTTATTATAAATGTCTATATTTTTTTCCATACAAATCTTTCCTCCTCTTATTTTTTATATTTTGCATTATATCAAAAAAAAGTGTTTTTTACCACACTTACACTTCTTTTTCTTCCATTTTAAGCATTACAATTTTTCTGATTATCTGTCCTTTAAATTTTATCAGTTCATCTCAAATTCTTTAATATTGTTTAGATATATTTATACATACTTTTATATTACAAATAACTTTTTCCAAACTTGTCCATTCACGGCAAGAATGCCCTATCTATGATAGTGCCTCCTTACCTCGACACATTAAAATATGGCATCACTCCTCTGTAAGTACTCAAATATCAGCATTTTTTATTTTTTAACCTATGGCATTTCCTGTATACAAAAAATATGGCAAAATGCCATACTTTTTGATACTGTAAATTTGAATTCAAATCGTTTAATCTAAGCATATTTCAATTGGTGCCTACATTGGAATCTACCTTCTGATATATCATGTGTTACGATTAGTGCCGTAATTTTTTCTTTTCTTAATATTGAATAAATATCTTCTGTTACCATTATTCTTGTTTGATAATCTAATGCAGAAAATGCTTCATCTAACAGTAATATTTTGGGCTTTACCGCAAGTGTTCTAATTAGTGCAACTCTTTGCCTCATTCCACCTGATAATTCTGATGGATATTTGTTTTTGAAATCGTATAAGTTATATTTTTTTAGTAGTTCTTTTACATATTCAATATTTTCTTTAGTCTTTATTCCTTTTATTTCTAGCCCAAATAGTGTGTTACTTAATATATTTCTCCATTCTAATAGACAGTCTCTTTGTAGCATATATCCTATTTTGGGAGATATTCCGCTGACTTTTTCTCCTTCTATGTAGATTTCTCCTTCTGTTTTTTCTTCTAGACCTGCTATTATTGAGAGTAGTGTGGATTTTCCGCATCCGCTTGGTCCTATTATGCTTACAAATTCTCCTTCTTTTATTCTGAAATTTACATTTTTTAGTGCTTGTATTTCGTCTTCTTTGTTTTGATATTTTTTTCCTATATTTTTGACTTCTAGTATGTTTTTCATAAATTGCCTCCTTTTATTTATCCTAATATATTTTATGTAAAATCCAAAATAGAGGTTACCTTTTTAATTTTTTATTTTTTGTATGTTATGATATTGTTTTATTTTGTAATTTTATTCAATTCAATTCGAAAAAAAGAAATTCTAAAATTCTTTTATGGCTCCCTTCCACTTTGTGAACTCTTTCCATAAAATTATTTAAGAATTTCTATTTTTTTCTCTAATTATATTCATAAAATTTCAAAATAAAACAATTAATAATTTATAAATTCACATTTTCAAATTTAGTTTTACTAATTAATTCTGAAATTTGGTAAATCAATTTTTGCTGTTCTGGAGTGCATTTATCCAGTAGAGCTCTAAAATCTTCTTTTAAATACTCTTTTGAAGTCCTATTGCTTCCTATTAATAAATATCCTGGTGATACATCTAGAACCTCAGCTATTTGAGTTAATCTCTTTAAATTAATTTGACTCTTTCCTGTTTCTACACGACTCATATAAGCAACAGACACATTTATTTTATCAGCCAACTCTTCTTGTCTTATTTTTTTATTTAATCTCGCTTCTCTTATTCTTCTTCCTATAACACTATAATCTGGCAACATTTTCCTTCCTCCTTTTTCCTTGTTTGTAAATATATCACTTATATGGTTATTAGTCAATATTTTTTATCATATTGTTAATATTTATTTTTTATTTGTAATAAAGTTTTTGCTACTTCTGAATTCATATTTTTTAATTTGTCACTTGTTATATTATTTATGTCTATAATATTGTAAGAAAAATTTATTCTATTTTTTTCATATTTAATGTACCTTATATTTTTATTACTGCTTTTCCATTCTTTTTTCCCTGTATAAATAACAATTGGTATCACTATTGGATATCTTGAATTTTCTCTTTTCTCTTCATTGCTCCATTTTTTTATGATATCTGTTGAACGTTCAAATATCCTATATGAAATATTGTTATCAATTCTGTCTAAAACCTTAATAAATATAAAATTTTCTCTATTTTCTATTTTACAAGTTAAATTATTATTGATTTTTTTATCTGTAATATTTGTCTCGCTATCATAATATACAACATTTTCGTTAAATGAAAAATTTAAAAATTCTTTTAAGAATTTTTTGAGTTCCCTTTCATTACTTAAAATTTTTATGATTTTATTTTTTTTGCTATGCTCTTGTACTATTCCATTTTTGGTTTCATATCTTTCTATTTTTTCTTCTACTTTTGTAATTCTATAAAATTTTCTATTTTCTATACAATCGGCATAATCATTGTATGAAAAATAATTCATACCCACCCCTTTCTATTCATTTGTTTAATAAATTTTTTGGTATTTTTTAGATTACAACTTTTTTGAATTTAATTTACATTTGAATTTAATAATTTAAGAAAAAATTTTTTCTGTCTTTATATTAACATAAAAAGGTAACAATTGCAATTAATTTTTGAATTGTTACCTAAGTTATAATTATATATTGTTGTTTTATGTTGAAATTTGTATTTTATTGTATTTTTATGTCTGAGCTTTTTACAAAATAATATTATTTTGTAATTTTTTGTCTAACATATTCATACAAAATTATTCCTGTTGCAACAGATGCATTCAAACTTTCTGTCTTTCCAAGCATTGGTATTTTTATTTTTTCATCCGCCATTTCTTGAATTTGCGGTTCAACACCATTTGCTTCGTTTCCTATAATAATCACCTTTTTATCAAAATTGATATCATATAAACTGTTCTTCGTTTGAAGTGAACTTACAACTAGTTTAAAATTATTTTTTTGTGTTTCTTTTAGCGTTTGTTCTAAGTCTTCACATTCTATAATCTTAATTCTAAAAATTGCTCCCATTGTTGAACGTACAACTTTTGGGTTATAACAGTCAGCTGTTCCTTTTGATACCAATATTTGGTTTAAGCCTATACTATCAACAGTTCTAAGTATTGTTCCTAAATTTCCTGGGTCTTGTATATCGTCTAATGCAACTATTATATCTTGGCTGTAATCAATGTTATTTTCATTATTGTTTCTTCCTATTATTGCCATTATTCCTTGTGGTGCATTTACATCTGACATTGTTTTTAATATATTTTCAGTTACATATACACAATTATATTTTGCAATTTCATACATTAAATCTTTTGGAATTATTCCTGAATCTTCGCAATTATCACAAATTATGATTTGCTTGATATTTGCTTTCTCTTCAATTGCTTCTTTTACTAATTTTATTCCTTCTATAATGAATTCTTGGCTTTGGTCTCTGTATTTCTTTTCTTTTAATTTTTTTACATGTTTTACAAATTCATTATCTTTACTCGTGATTACTTGCATATTTTCTCCTTTCACTTCACTAAAATTAGGGATAGGGGGACGGGTCTCTAATCCCTATTTTTTTATCATTACATTGTAGTTATATATAATGTAAAATAATTTTTAGGGATTAGAGACCCGTCCCCCTATCCCTAATTTTTATTTACTTAACTGTTTTAAAAATTCAGTAACATCATTTAAGATTTGTCTTTCATTTGTTGAGCCAATATCTAATGTAATCATTGTCTTAACACCTGGTGAAAATTTGATTCTATTACCATATGCTTTAATCAATTTCTGTAAATCAATTTCATATTTACTTTGTTCAAAAGTAAATACAACAGCAGTTCTTTTACTTGCAATTTTGCTTATTGCAAATGGTTTTGCTAGATATTTGATTCTGGCAATATCTAATAAGTTTTCTAGTTCAGATGGCATATTTCCAAATCTGTCTATGATTTCGTCTACAACATTTTGTATATCTTCTTCTTTTTTGCATAATGCTATGTTTTGATATACTTCTATTTTTTGTGCTGAGTCTGGTATGTATTCATCTGGTATATAACTTGTTACATTTAAGTCTATTTGTATGTCTATTTCTGGTTCTACTTCTACACCTTGCATTTCTTTTACTACTTCGTCTAGTAATGTGCAATATGTGTCATATCCTACTTGTTCTAAGTGTCCTGATTGTATTTCTCCAATCATACTTCCTGCTCCTCTGATTTCTAGGTCTCTCATTGCTATTTTGAATCCTGAACCAAATTCTGTGAATTCTTTTATTGCTTTCAATCTCTTGTCCGCTTCTTCTGAAAGCATTTTGTCTTTCCTGTATGTTATATAAGCATATGCTTGCCTGTCTGACCTTCCAACTCTACCACGTATTTGATATAATGCTGCAAGTCCCATTCTGTCTGCATTTTCTACTATAATTGTGTTTGCATTTGCTATATCAATTCCTGATTCTAATATTGTTGTACACACTAATACATTTGATTTTCTTTCAATAAAGTCTTGCATTATATCTTCAATTTGATTTCCTGTCATTTGTCCATGTGCATAACTTACAGTTGCCTCTGGTACAAGTCTTGATATTTCGTCTGCTTTTTTCTGTATTGTGTCTACTCTGTTATAAATATAAAACACTTGACCATCTCTTTCAAGTTCTTTTGTTATTGCCTCTTTTATAACCTCTTGGTCATATTCCAATACATAAGTTTGAACTGGCTTTCTGTTGTGGGGTGGTTCATAAATTACTGACATATCTCTTATTCCAACTATTGACATATGCATTGTTCTTGGTATTGGTGTTGCAGTCATTGTTAAAACATCTATATTTGATTTGTATTGTTTTATTTTTTCTTTTGCTTTTACACCAAATCTGTGCTCTTCGTCTATTATTAGTAGTCCAATGTCTTTGAATTCAACATCTTTACTTAATAATCTGTGTGTTCCAACTACGATGTCTACCTCACCTAATTTAATTTTCTTGATAACTTCATTTTGATATTTCGCACTTTTGAATCTGTTTAATATTTCCACTTTTATTGGGAAGTCTTTCATTCTATCTCTGAATTCTTCATATTGTTGTTGGGCTAAAACAGTTGTTGGTACCAGGTATGCTACTTGTTTATGGTCCATTACTGCTTTAAATGCCGCTCTTATAGCAACTTCTGTTTTTCCATATCCAACATCACCACATAAAAGTCTGTCCATTGGTCTTTGAATTTCCATATCTTTTTTTACTTCTTCTATACATCTTAATTGGTCATCTGTTTCTTGATATGGAAATTGGTCTTCAAACTGTTGTTGCCAAGGTGTATCTGGGCTAAACGCATATCCTTTTGCCTTTTCTCTTTTTGCATATAATTCTATTAATTCTCTTGCAACAGCTCTTAAATTTTTCTTTACTTTCTCTTTTGTTTTTATCCATTCTTTGCTTCCTAGACTGTTCATTGGTGGATTTATTGCATCTCCACCTGTATATTTTCTAATTGCATCTAATTGGCTTGTTGGTACATATAAAATTGCATCATCTTTATATTTTAATTTGATATAATCTTTTGTTGTTTTGTCTGCAGTTATAGTATTTACACCAACAAAAAGTCCTATACCATAATTTTTGTGTACAACATAGTCCCCAACTTTTAAGTCTGCAAATACTACTTTTTCTCCTTCTTTAAATGCTTGGTTTGCAAATGTTTTCTTCTTTTTTCCACCATCAATTAAATCATCTGCTGAAATTACAACTTGATTTATTTCGTAGTTTTCAAATCCTTCTGTTATTTTTCCAACTGATATTGTTACAATATTTTCAGTTGATTTTACTATAATTGTTTTGTCTAATTTTTCTTCTATTTTGCATAGTATATCTTCTTTTTCTAGAAGTTCTTTTAATTTCTTTGCTTTTTCTTTATTTTCAACCATTACATATATGCTTTTTTTCTCTTTGTTCCATTTATTTAAATCTTCAAATAGGTTTTCAATTTCACTCTTGTAATAGTTGATTTCTCTATATTCAAAATGATATCTTTGTGCTTGTTTTTTAGTTACTGCATCTTGTTTTTCCAAATATATTGTATGATATTTGATTTCTAGACTTTCAAAATCAACGCTCATTGTGCTTGTTAATGCTTCTGGTACTATTTTTTCTTTTTCTATTAAGTTTTTACTCAAGTTTTCAATATCTTGTAAGATATTCATTTCTCTTTGTTCAACTTTGTTCACTTCGTCTACCATAATTAAGCATTCTTTACTCATGTAATCGATTAATGTTTCTTGCTCTTTGTAAAATTCGTCAAAATATTTGTCCATTTTGCTTATGTAATTTCCTGCTTTTATTTGTTCTAAGTCTTCTTCTATTATTTCGTCTTGTTTACCTTCTGTTAGTTTTTGTCTGATTCTTTTACAAATATTTTCTATTTTATCGTCTAAAACATACTCATTTGCTGGATATATTTTGGCTTTTTCTAGTGTTGATATTGACCTTTGACTGCTTATGCTGAAGTTTCTGATTGAGTCAACTTCGTCTCCCCATAGTTCAATTCTTATACCAGTTTTGTCATCAGCAGAAATGTCAACAATTCCACCTCTAACACTGAATTGTCCTCTTCCTTCTATTAAGTCACATCTTGAATACCCCATATTTACTAGGCTTTTTTTGATGTCTTCTAGGTTGTGGATGTCTCCTACTTTGAATTCTAATGTGTTTTTGTATAGAGCTTTTTTTGATGGCATTTTTTGCATTAGTGCTTCTATTGTTGTTACTACTATTAGATTTTTCTTTTCTTTTATTTTGTTTAGCGTTTCTATTCTTTCATATGGCAAGTCTTTGCTTTCTGCTACATAGTCATATGTTACTACTTCTTTTTTTGGAAAGAATACTACTTTGTCTTTTTCGAATGTTTGTAGGTTTTGTACTATTTTTTTTGCTTGTATTTCGTTGTATGTTACTAGTAATATTGGCTTTTTGTTGTATCCGTTTATTGCAGATACTAGTTCTGTCATTCCAACGCTAGTTAAGCCCGATATTGATATCGGACTTTTTTCTTTTTCTATTTGGTTGCTTAAATCTATAAATTTTTGTGATTTTCCTAGTTCTCCTATTATTGTGTTCATTTTTTATTTCCTCCACAATGCATTAATGGTTGAAAAAGATTTGATTTCTTTTTCAACCTTATTGCTTATTTGATCTCTTTTTTTGTTTTTTAATTATACCATATTTTTTGGTTTTTGGGAAGTGCTTCATCAAATTTTTGCAACTATTTTTATGCAATTTTATCACATTTTTGCAAATGAGAGGTTCTTTTTCTCCTCTTTATTATTCTCTTCGTCCTTATTTTTCGCATCAAATTTTTTCTGCAACTCAATAACCGGAACAGGCAAAATAGAAATTGCAACAGTAATAATCCATTGAGTTAAATTTAAAGGTACAACTTCAAAAACATTTGCAAAAGCAGGAATCACAACAACTATAGTCTGAATAAAAATTCCTAAAACAAAACTTCCAACTAAATACTTGTTTTCAAAAAGTCCTGCCTCAAAAATAGACCTTTCATTTTTAACATTAAAACTATGAATCAACTCCAAAAATCCTATTGATAAAAATGCCATAGTTCTTCCAACTTCTAAACCATAATATTTATTTCCAATACTGAATGAAACAAGAGTAAGAACACCAATCATAATTCCTTCAACAATAATTTTATTCCACAAACCATCTGCAAATATTCCTTTTTTACTATCAACTGGTTTTCTTTGCATTATATCTTTTTCAGGCTTTTCAAGTCCTAAAGCAATTGCTGGTAAAGAGTCTGTAACCAAATTAATCCATAATAATTGAATTGCAAGAAGTGGTGATTTTAAACCCAATACAAGTCCCATAAAAATTGTTACAATTTCACCAATATTTGTAGCAATTAAAAAGTGTATTGCTTTTTTTATATTATCATATATGTTTCTTCCCTGCTTTACTGCCTCAACTATTGTAACAAAATTATCATCTGTAAGTAAAATATCTGCTGCATTTTTTGCAACATCTGTACCGTTTTTGCCCATAGCAATTCCAATATCAGCATTTTTCAAAGCTGGACTGTCATTTACACCATCGCCTGTCATTGCTACAACTGCACCATTTCGTTGCCATGCTTTTACAATTCTTACTTTGTGTTCTGGCGTAACCCTTGCAAAAACTGAATATTTTTTTATATTTTTTTCTAATTGATTTTGTGTCATTTTATCAAGTTCTTGACCTGTTATTGCCATATCTTTTTGTTCTAGAATTCCCAAGTCTTTTGCTATTGCCTTTGCCGTTTCTAAGTGGTCACCTGTAATCATAACAGTTTTTATTCCCGAATTTTTACATACTTGAACTGCTTCTTTTACTCCATCTCTTGGTGGGTCTATCATTCCAATTAGTCCTACAAATGTTAAATTATTTTCAATATTTTGTGAATCAATTTTACTTGGCAATGTATCTAAATCCTTATATGCAACTGCAATTACCCTCAATGCTTTTTGTGCCATTTGTCTATTATCACTTTGAATTTTTAAATTTTCTAAATTTCTAATTTTAATGTTATATTGGCTTGTCATTTCACTTATTGAATCTATTTGTTTTGTACACTTTTGTAATAGCACATCTGGTGCACCTTTTGTTATAATTCTATATTTGTTTCCAATTTTGTGAATTGTAGTCATCATTTTTCTATTAGAATCAAAAGGAATTTCATTAACTCTTGGCATAAAATTTTCTAATCTATTTTTTGTACTTCCAATATTTATACATTCTTCTACAATTGCCTTTTCTGTTGGCTCACCAGAAACTTTTGCAACACCATTGTCCACATTTACATCACAGTCTGTGCATAATGTTGCTAATTCAATAATAAATTTTTTACTTTGACTTCTAACATCAACAACTTTCATTTTGTTTTGTGTTAGAGTTCCTGTTTTGTCAGAGCAAATGACACTACTACTTCCAAGTGTTTCAACAGCTGGCAATTTTCTAATTATGCTATTCTTTTTAGCCATTTTTGTAACGCCAATTGAAAGCATAATTGTTACAATTGCAGGTAATCCCTCTGGAATTGCTGCAACTGCAAGTCCTACAGATGTCATAAACATTTCAACAGGTTCTATATGTTTTATTAATCCCATAACAAAAATTATTACACATATTGCTAAACACGCTAATCCTAATATTTTACCAACTTCTCCAAGTTTTTTCTGTAATGGTGTTTGTGGAGCCTCATCTTCAATAATCATATTAGCAATTTGTCCAACTTTTGTACTCATTCCAGTATCTGTAACAACCGCTTTTCCATGTCCATTTACTGTTATACTAGCCATAAAAGCCATGTTTTTCATATCACCTAAAGGTGCGTTTTTATTACATAAAATATCTGCATCCTTTTCTGCCCCTTGTGTTTCGCCTGTTAATGATGATTCTTCTATTTTTAAGTTATGACTTTCTAAAATTCTACAGTCTGCTGGTACAAAATTTCCTGCATCTAAAATTATGATATCACCTTTTACAAGTTCTTCTGCATTTACTTCAACTGTTTTTCCATCTCTTATTGTTTTTGCAAGTTGTGGTGTCATTTGTTTTAATGCTTCTATCGATTTCTCTGCTTTTGCTTCTTGAATTACTCCCATTAATGCATTAAATACTACTATTCCTATGATTATTATTGAATCCACATAGTCATTCTCTCCTTGTATTTTTGATACAACTGCCGATATTATTGACGCTATTATTAGTATGATTATCATAAAATCATTAAATTGTTTTATAAATTTTACAATAAAACTTTCTTTCTTCTTTTCTTCTAGTTTATTTTTCCCATATTTTTCTTGTCTTTCTTTTACCTCTTTTTCTGTTAATCCTTGTTTCTCATCTGTGCCTAATTGTCTTAATACTTCTTCTTTTCTTAATGTTTGCCACATAATATTCACTCCTTTGTATATTTGTTATTTAAATATATGTGGCTTGTACTTTTTTATTACAATGTAACAGCAAAATTTTTTTGTCATATTATGTTGTAAGAGGTGTTATTATGGTAAATTCAATACTTTTAGCTATATCAAGTAGTATAGATTCCTTAGGAATAGGTGTGACATACGGAATTAAAAATACAAAAATATCTAAATTAAGTAAAATAATTTTATTTGCAATTTCACTAATTACAACATATATATCAATATTTTTTGGAAATATAATTCAATATATACTTCCAAATTCGTTTACAAATTTTTTGGGATGTTTTATTTTGATTTGCATGGGAATATACATATGTTTTCAAGCTTCTAAAAAAGAAAAAGATTCCCAAAATGTTTTTAATAGTCCAATATCTTCTGATCTCAACCATTCAAAGATAATTGAGCCTCAAGAAGCATTAATCTTGGCTATCGCTCTTTCTTTGGATAGTTTTTGTATTGGTATTTCTGGTTCAATGGCAGATATTAATTTAAATTTATTCCCTTTTTTGGTAAGTGCTTTTCAATTAATTTTTCTTAGTTTACGGTTCTTATTTGGGAATTCATATTAGAAATTTCTGCAAGTTGCCAGCAAATATTTGGTCAATTTTTTCTGGTTTACTATTAATTTTTATTGGATTTTTAAAATTTGTTGCATTTTAATGATTGTTGTTGTATAATGTTTATTATCAAACAACTTAGGAGGTTTCTTTATGGGACAAAATTCTTTAACAATTAAGCATCAGTGTGATGCCATTTGTATTTCTGGATCAGAAGCAGAGATTGCACATTTTATCAAATGGGTTAAAACATATCGTCATGGTAAGTTTACTGCAGATTCGATAATCTGTAAAACTCCTAATGATATGAAAGCATGCCGGTTAAAAGCTTTGTATCTAAAATTGAATATTGTTTAAGAAGGTTTATACTTAATGATATTTATTAAGTATGTTGTGTACAGAAAAACGGAGATTACTTAATCTCCGTTTTTTTATATTCTATTGTTTCAACTTCATAGACAACAACTTAGAAATACCACTCTCTTCCATAGTAACACCATAAACAGTATCAGCCACTTCCATAGTACCCTTTCTATGAGTAATAACTAGGAATTGAGTATGGTCTGTAAACTTCTTCAAATAATCAGCATATCTAAATACATTTACATCATCAAGTGCCGCTTCAATTTCGTCCAATACACAGAATGGTGCTGGATTTATTTTCAATATTGCAAATAACAATGCAATTGCAGTAAATGCCTTTTCTCCACCTGAAAGAAGCATCATATTTTGTAATTTTTTTCCTGGTGGTTGTACTGTAATTTCAATTCCACACTCTAAAATATTTTCTTCGTCTTCTAATGTAAGTTCTGCTTTTCCGCCGCCAAACAATTCTGCAAATACTTCACCAAAGTTTTTGTTTATAACCTTAAATTTTTCTTTGAATTGTTCTTTCATAATTTGAGTCATATCTGAAATTACTTTTCTTAATTTACTCATTGTATTTTCTAGGTCTAAACGTTGTTCACTCATAAAGTCATATCTATCTTTTAAGTTTTTGTATTCTTCAATTGAGTCTACATTAACACTTCCAAGTTCTCTAATTTCAGTTCTTAAGTTGTTAACTCTTCTTTGTGTTAATGCAACATTTTCTGGTTTTTGATATTGTTCTGCATTATTAGGTGTAAGTTCATATTCTTCCCACATTTTGTTGATAATACCATTAATGTCTTCTTCAATTTTTGTTTTTTTAACATCTAATTTTACAAGTTGACCTTTTAAGTCTTCAATTACTTTAAATTTAGCAGTTATTTCATCTTCTTGTTTTGAAAGTTTTTCACTCTTTTGAGCTCTTTCTTGTTTCAATTCTTCAATTTTTGAACTACTACTATTTACACTTTCTTTAACTTCTTCTATTTTTTGAAGTGTCTCTTGTATTGATTTCTCTAAGTCTTCATTGTCTTTTTTTATTTGCTCAATTTGTACATTTTTATTTTCAATACTTGTATGTGCATTTTCTAATTCTTGATTAATTCTTTCTTGAATTTCTTGAATTGATGCTTCACTTTCGTCAAATGATGATACAGAAATTTTCAAGTTTGTAATATCAAAATTCAAGTCATCAATATATTTTTGGTCATCTTTGTTCAATTCTGCAAATTCAGTAATTATTTTAGAAAGTTCTTCATTTTGCTCAACAATTTTATTTATTTCAACTTGTAAATCACCTTTTGCTGAAACCGCTTCTCCTTTTTGTTTTTCAAGATTTGTTTGTTCTTCTTTTAGTCTATTCAAACGCTTTTCAAGTTTTTCAATATTTTCATTTATTGAAATAACTTTTTGTTTTTCAGTTGCATATGTGATGTCAATTTCTTGTAGTTCTTTTTCAAGATTTGCAGATAATTCTAAAATTCCTTCAATTGATTCTTCGTAATTTTGCTTGTCATTTTCTAGTTTTTCAATTTTTTGTTTTAGATTTTTTATCTCTTTTTCAAGTTTTTCAATTTCTTTGCCTCTACCTAAAATATTAACAGTCTTTTTAGCAACTGAACCACCAGTAATTGCACCAGATGGATTTATTAAGTCACCTTCTTTTGTTACGATTCTAAATGTATATCCATTTTGTTTCGCAACTTTAATTGCAGTATCCATGTTGTCAACAATTACAGTTCTACCAAGTAAATTTAAAATGATTTGCTCATATTTTTTGTTGTATTTTACAAGGTCTGACGCAATTCCTATAACTCCACTTTCATTGCCTTTTATTTTGTCTAATTTTTTACCTTTAACAGATGAAATTGGTAAAAATGATGCTCTTCCTAAATTATTTTTTCTTAAATGTTCAACTAATCTTTTTGCATCTGTTTCTGTTTCTGTTACTATGTTTTGAAGACTTGCTCCTAAGCACATTTCAATTGCAGTTTGTAATTCGTCTGGAACTTCTATAATATTTGCTAAAACACCATTCATACCTTTGCCAAGTTCTTTGATATTTTCACAATCTTTAAGCAATGATTTAACACTTTTGATATATCCTTCTTTTTCTTTTTCTGTCTCTATCAAAAATTTCAATCTTGATTCTTTTATTCTCATTTCACTTGATAAAATATTTATATTGCTTTCAAATGATTTGATTTTTTGGTTTGCTTCTTCTCTTTGTTTTGCTACTTCATTTAATGAATTTTGAGCCTTATTTTTCTTGTTCTCGATTTCATTAAATTGCTTTGTAATGTCTTCTTTATTAAGACGAGTTCCATCTAATTCAGAAATTGTTGACTGCATTTCTTGTTTTATTTGTGCTTGTCTTTTTTCAAAGTTTTGATAATTTATGTTTTGAGCATTTATTTCTGATTGAAGTTCATATTTTTTGTCTGTATTTTCTTCTACAGTATGTTTATATCCTTCAATTTCTAACTCTTTTGAAGATAATTTTTCTGTTAATTTATCTAACTCTGCTTGTTTTTCATTTAACTCTTTTTCAAATTTTTCTTTGTTTTGTTTTAAGTTATCTTTTTTAGCCTCTTTTTGTTCAATTTCGTCTTTCAATTCTTGAATCTTAACATTTTGCTCTTCAATTTCTTTTAAATATCTATCATTATTTTCATTATTATTTGCAATTCTAGTCTTTGCAACATTTATATCAGAATTCAATTGTTCAATTTGTTTTTGACTCTCAAAACCTATATTTGACATATTTTCAATTGTTTCTGTAATTTCATCAATACTTGATTTTAACTCTTCTTTTAAGATTTTTACTCTTTCTAGTCTGCCTTCTTCGTCATTGCATTGAGACTGCATAATTTCAATATCTTGTACAACTTTTTCTAAATCTTGCTTATATTTTTCTATATTATAAACAAATAGACCAATTTCAATATTTTTTAATTCTTCTCTTAAATTCAAATATTTTTTAGCCTTATCTGCTTGCATTTGTAAAGGTTCTAGATTACCTTCAATTTCAGTCAAAATGTCATTGATTCTTAAAAGATTCAATTTTGTATGTTCCAACTTTTTCTCAGACTCTTGCTTTCTTGTCCTATATTTAACAATACCAGCAGCCTCTTCAAAAATATGTCTTCTATCCTCAGATTTGTTACTCAAAATTTCATCAATTTTACCTTGTCCAATAATTGAATATCCATCTTTACCAATACCAGTATCCATAAATAATTCCAATACATCTTTTAATCTGCATGGAACTTTGTTTATATAATAACCAGTCTCTCCACTTCTATAGATTTTTCTTGTAACTGTTACTTCCGTATATTCAATCGGCAATGCACCATCAGAATTATCAAACACCAAAGAAGCCTCGGCAAAGCCCAAAGACTTTCTATTTTGAGTTCCTGCAAATATGATGTCTAGAGATTTTGTACCTCGTAATGATTTCATGCTTTGTTCTCCAAGTACCCATCTAATTGCATCTGATATGTTGCTTTTTCCTGAACCATTTGGTCCTATTACTGTTGTTATTCCTGGCATTAGTTCTAATACTGTTTTATCTGCAAAGGATTTAAATCCTTGTAATTCTAATCTTTTTAAATACATTTATCTTCTCACCTTTTTTGCCGGATTTAGGGACGTTCCTTTTTCTCCTTTTACTGAAGAATTAGGGACAGTGCTTTAATTCCGTTTTATTTTAGGATATCTTTTATCCGTTTTTGCTTTCTACATTTTACTATAAGAAATGACAAAAAGCAAGAAAATTTTTCTTGCTTTTTTATTAAAATTTTATTATCTTAGTTGTATTTATCTTTAATTCTATTCAACATTATATCTATCTTTTTCATATCGATAATCCTCAAGTGCTTCATCTTTTGTTAAATACTTATTGTATACTTTTACTGAATAGATATTTCCTTTATAGTATTGACTTTGACCTCCGACCCATCTTCCAATATTGAAATTTAAATCTGGATATGTTAATCCTTGTGGTACAACTATGTTTTTATCTAATTTTCCGTCTATATATAAAATTAATCGATTTCCTTTATATGTTGCAATTATATTGTGCTTCTTTCCATCATTTAATGTTTTTGAACTATTAATTCTTTGAGCATCATAGCTATCCAAGTGGAACTTCAAATAATTATCTGAATGATCATCAATTCCTAATCCACTTCCTCCTGTATTGTGTACTCCCATAAGAGTTTTCATTTGTTGTGATTCACTATATGATATAGTACATTCATAAGTAAACGAATGGTTATTCTCTAATCCTATTTTTCCACAATCTATATAGTCATCTGTTCCATCAAAGTATAATGAATCACCATTCCAAGTTAGATCTCCATTTAATACTCCACTATTTGAGTCACTAGCCAAATTTTTCCACTCTTGTGTTTCTGAATTATGCCCTGTTCCCACATTATTTTTCGCATCATAATATAACAATATACTTCCATCATCTTTCTTTTCAAATTCATATTTTTGCTTATCGGCTTTATAATTATTTAAAACCTCTTCGTTGTTCAAATATTTATTATAAACCAAAACATTATATATATTTCCTTTGTAATATTGGCTTTGTCCTCCAATCCATCTTCCTATATTAAAGTTTAAATCTGGATATGTTAAACTATTTGAAACTACTCCACTATTATTCAATTCACCGTCTATATATAAATATAGTTTTGATTCCTCACTATTATAGGTTGCAATAATTTGGTGTATGTCTCCGTCATTTAACGTTATTGTACTATTAATTCTTTGAGCATCATAGCTGTCCAAGTGGAATTTCAAATAATTATCTGAATGATCATCAATTCCTAATCCACTTCCTCCTGTATTGTGTACTCCCATAAGAGTTTTCATTTGTTGTGATTCACTATATGATATAGTACATTCATAAGTAAACGAATGGTTATTCTCTAATCCTATTTTTCCACAATCTATATAGTCATCTGTTCCATCAAAATATAATGAATCTCCATTCCAAGTTGGATTTCCATTTAGTATTCCATTATTTGAGTCACCATCCAAATTCTTCCACTCTTGCGTTTCTGCATTATAACCAGTTCCTACATTATTTTTTGCATCATAGTGTAACAACAAATCATCCTTTATATATTTCATTTCAAGTACATTATTGTTTTCCTGTCCGTCTATTATATTTAAATTTGCATCTATTAAAAACTCTTTTGTTATATTATTTTTCTTTAATTTTATTTTTTTATTATTTTCTTGTGTTTCTGTTACACTTATTTGATTATAGCCTTTTAACTCAGATTCTAGCCACTTTTGAGTTATATCATTTAGTATAGCATTTCCTTCTTTTTCTATTTGCAAATTATGTATTGCAAGTGTTAGTTCTTCTCTCATTTCTGATTCTTTTTGAACTTGATTTGCTTGATTTGCTTTTTTAAATAATCCTGTTTTTGTTAATGCTGATATTCCTACTCCTGCCAAAATCAACAGAATAATAATTGTTATCACTAAAGCAATAAGTGTAATTCCTTTTTCCTTATTTTTCCATATATGTTCCATATGTTTCCTCCTATGTATAAGTATTTTCTATTTTATTTTTATCATACTAAAACTATTAATTTTCTGTAATCATTATACATATAAATAACCTACTTGTAAATAGCTCATTTATATTTTTCTTTTGTTATAAAATTTTTTCGAGGTGAATTTTATGTTGAATTTTAATATAGAAAAATTATTGAAAAAAAGAAAAAAATCAAAATACTGGCTATGTCAAAATATGAATATAACAAATAGAAATTTAAACAGAATTATAAATGGTGAAACATCTTCTATATATTTCAAATATTTAGAGGATTTATGCAAATATTTAGAATGTGATATATCAGAATTAATTAGTATAGATAATAATAAAAATATTTCTTAAATTATATTTTATATTTCTTTGGTTAATACTTTAAAAGCAAGACAATTTTTCTTGCTTTTTTGTTTACATTTCTTGATTTTTCTGACTCACTAGTTCAAAAAACTGCCTTGACATCACTCTATTTTTGGCATATACTAGATACATACTATGCGTGTATATAAAGCATGCAAAATCAAATAATATAATAAAGTTTTAATCATTTTATTTTTTATTCGATAATTTTTAAAGGAGGCAATTATTATGAATAACCTAATAGAAATTAGATGGCACGGTAGAGGCGGTCAAGGCGCAAAAACAGCATCATTATTATTAGCTGACGCCGCATTTAATACTGGAAAATACATTCAAGGTTTCCCTGAATATGGACCAGAAAGAATGGGAGCACCGATTACTGCTTATAACAGAATTAGTGACAAACCTATTACAGTTCATAGTAACATCTATGAACCAGATTATGTTGTTGTTGTTGATGACACATTATTAGAAACTGTTCCAGTAACAGCAGGTCTAAAAGAAACAGGTGCAATTGTAATTAATACAACAAAATCTGCAGACTATTTAAGAAGTGTGTTAAATGGTTACAAAGGTGATGTTTACACAATAGATGCAAGAAAAATATCAATTGAATCATTAGGAAGATATTTTCCAAATACACCTATGCTTGCTGCAATTGTTAAAGTTAGTGGAATTATGTCTGACGAAGCTTTTCTTGAAGATATGAAAGGCTCATTTAAACATAAATTTGCTAAAAAGCCAGAAGTTATTGATGGAAATATGAAAGCTCTAGAAATGGCTTTAAAAGAAGTTAAAAAAATTTAACGGGATTTGGGGACGGGTCTTTAATCCCTAAAAAATTTTAAAAAAATCGGGATTAGAGACCCGTCCCCAAATCCCTAAAAAAATTTTAAAAAATCGGGACTAAAGACCCGTCCCCAAATCCCGATTTTTTTACAAGGAAAGGTGAAAAAGATGTCAAATATAGATAAAACAACACCTATGGAAGATTTAACAATAGGTGGAAACATATATGAAGCAGGTAATGCCAGAAAATTTAAAACTGGTGACTGGAGAAGTGTTAAACCTGTATGGATAGAAGAAAAATGCAAACAATGTGGATTATGCTACCCTGTTTGTCCAGATAATAGTATTCCTGTTTGCAAAGGTTCTTTAAAAAGAGAAGATTATAATTATGATTATTGTAAAGGATGTGGCGTTTGTGCTAAAGCTTGCCCATTTGGTGCAATTGTTATGAAGGAAGAAGGTGCTGAATAATGAGTATAAGAGAAAGATTAAGTGGTAATGAAGCTGTTGCAACTGCTATGAAACAAATTAATCCTGATGTTGTTGCTGCTTTCCCTATCACACCATCAACTGAAATTCCTCAATATTTTTCAACATTTGTTGCAAATGGTTCAGTTGATACTGAATTCGTTGCTGTTGAAAGTGAACATAGTGCTATGAGTGCTTGTATTGGTGCTGAAGCCGCTGGTTCAAGAGCTATGACTGCGACATCTGCAAATGGTTTGTCTTTAATGTGGGAAATGATTTACATTGCTTCAAGTTTAAGACTTCCTATAGTTATGAACTTGGTTAACAGAGCCGTATCTGGTCCACTTAACATACACAATGACCATTCAGATGCAATGGGTGTTCGTGACGCTGGTTGGATAATGTTATTTTCTGAAAATAATCAAGAGGCTTATGATAATAACTTGATGGCTCACAAAATTGCAGAAAACAAAGATGTTCAACTTCCAATTATGATTTGTCAAGATGGATTTATAACATCACATTCAATTGAAAATATCGAATTAGAGAATGACGAAGATGTTAAAAAATTTGTTGGTGAATATCACCCTGAACATTATTTATTAAATAAAAAAGAACCAATGGCAATTGGTCCACTGGATTTACAAGCTTACCTTTTTGAACACAAGGCTCAACAAGGAAATGCTATGAAAGCTGCAAAACAAGTTATTTTAGATGTTTCAAAAGAGTTCGAAAAATGGACTGGTAGACATTATGATTTATTTGAAGAATATAAATTAGATGATGCAGAAATCGCAATTGTTTGTATGAACTCAACTGCTGGTACAACAAAAGCTGTTGTTGATAAATTAAGAGAGCAAGGTGTTAAAGCTGGTTTATTAAAAATCAGAGTTTACAGACCATTCCCAGGTGAAGAAGTTGCAAAAGCATTGTCACATTTAAAAGCTGTTGCAGTATTAGATAAGTCTGATTCTTTAAATGCTATCGGTGGTGCTTTGTTTGAAGATGTTGTTTCTAGCATGTATGTTGCTAAACAAAATGTTCCAGTTGTTAATTATGTTTATGGAATTGGTGGTAGAGACACAACAGAAAAAGAAATCAATTCAGTTTATGCAGATTTAGCTGAAATTGCTAAAGACGGAAAAGTTGAAAATCCTTATAGATATTTAGGACTAAGAACTAAGAACTAAGAACTAAGAACCAAGAAATAAAAAATAATAAATAATAAATAATAAATTTCATATTTTTATTTTATTATGAACAGATATGAACAAATAGAAGATTTTATTTTATTAGGAATAAAACGAAAGGAGAAAAAATTATGGCATATAATGTTAAAGAAATAGTTGCAAATAAGCCTTCAAGATTTACAGAAGGTCATAGAATGTGTGCCGGATGTGGAGCACCTGTTGTTGCAAGACACATTTTAAGAGCACTAAAAGAAGAAGACCACGCAGTAATATCAACTGCAACTGGATGTATGGAAGTATCAACATTTATTTACCCATACACAGCATGGACAGATTCATTTATCCATACAGCATTTGAATGTACATCTGCTACTTTATCAGGAGTAGAAGCTGCATACAAATCACTAAAAAAACAAGGAAAATTACCAGAAGATGAACACACAAAATTCATCGCATTTGGTGGAGATGGTGGAACTTATGATATTGGTTTACAATCACTATCAGGAGCAATGGAAAGAGGCCATGACATGTTATATGTTTGCTATGACAATGGTGCATACATGAATACAGGTATTCAACGTTCATCTGCAACACCAAAATTTGCAGACACAACTACATCACCTGCTGGAAAAGTCATCCCTGGTAAAATGCAGTCAAGAAAAGATTTAACAAAAATAATGGTAGGACATCATTTACCATATGTCGCACAATCAATTGCAGTAAACAATATGAAAGATTTATATGAAAAAGCTGAAAAAGCAATTTATACAGAAGGTCCAACATTTTTAAATGTTATGGCTCCATGTCCTAGAGGTTGGGGTTATGCAACAGAAGATTTAATGAAAATTAATAAATTGGCTGTTGAAACTTGCTATTGGCCTTTATATGAAGTTGTTGACGGTGTTTATCATATTTCTTATAAACCTGCTAAAAAACTTCCTATTGAAGAATTCTTGAAGCCTCAAAAGAGATTTAAGCATATGTTTAAATCTGGTAATGAATGGATGATTGAAGAGTTCCAAAAAGAAGTTGATAAAAGATGGCAAGAGCTTTTGGATTTGGAAGAGATTACAAATAGATAAAAATTTCGGGATTTGGGGACGGGTCTCCAATCCCGTTTTTTTATTTTAATTTATTTTTTAGATATCCTATTCTATTTTTTCCTATTCCTAATACTGTTGCAATCTGTTTATCATTTAAATTAGTCTTATTTTCTAATTCAAAAATAAGATTTATTAATAAATTATTTTCCTTTGTTATAATTTTAGTAGATTCAATTTTATTTTTTAATTTAAATTCATTTATAACATCATTATATGTTTTTTCAATAGTCACATTTTTTAAATACTTATCAAAATATTCCTTATGCAGTTCTATGAAAATTTCTTTATACTCGTATGTATTAAAAATCATGTATACCTTTTCTTTCTCTATATTCCCTTTTATATAATCTACATATGATGAATATTTATAGTCTGCTAATTTCTCAATTAATTTAGCTTTGTATGGATTAAAATGTATATATGCCAATACATTATATAAATGGCTTTCATCTTTTATTTGTTCACATTTATATCTGTCTCTAAAAACATACCCTACTCTATTTTCTACTTTATTATATATTTGTGCAAATGTTTGATTTATTTCATGCATGCAATTTGAAACATCTTCTATCTTTTCAAATCTAATTAAAAGATGTGCATGGTTTTCCATAATCGCAAATGCTAGTAAACATATATTATTTTCATTAAATTTTTCATTTGTTAAATTCATATATAAATTTTTAAAATAATTTTTCTGAAAAATATATTCTCTATTTATTCCCTGCACCATAATATGCAAGAAAGATGATAAATAATTTTTTCTACTTATTCTCGACATTTGACTCCTTTCTAAACTTTTATACTTTTAATTTGTGAAATTTTCGCAAAAAGTCTTTAATATATTATTATAATAATCTAATTATATGGATAATTTTTCCGATTTTAATATACTAATGAATAAATTTTAGAATTAAATTTTTTAAACATTATACTTTTAAGATAATTTATTTTTAAGCTTAACTAATTATAAACTTAATTATTTGGTAAAAAATATAATTAATATATTTTTCGGGATTGGAGACCCGTCCCCCAATCCCGAAATTTTTATTCTTCCTCTGGTGCTCCAACTGGGCAAACTCCTGCACAAGTACCACAAGAAATACATGCTGATGAATCTATAACGAATTTATCTTCACCTTGTGAAATGCATCCTACTGGACATTCTGCTGCACAAGCTCCACATGATATACATTTATCTGTAATTTTATATGCCATTTTTCTCACCTCCTAAAACTTTTTTATCTTCTTGTTCTAGTTTTTCAAGTTCTTCTAATTCTTTCTTATTTTGAATTTCTTCTTCATCAACTTGTTCTCTAGCAACATCTTTTATTACTAATACATCTTTGGCATCATATTTTTTATATGTATAACCATCTTCGCCTTTAAACTTTATTCTTAATTTTTCTTTTAAAATTTCTATGTTGTCAACTTCGCCAATTCCATCTTCTGTTTTAACAATTGCTCCAACATTTGGTAGATTTTTCAACTTATCTAAATAAGCTTCGTCCTCATACTTTAAACAACACATAAGTCTTCCACAGTTTCCTGAAATCTTTGATGGATTTAACGAGATGTTTTGGTCTTTCGCCATTTTTATTGATACTGCCTCAAAATCATTTAAAAATGTGCAACAACATAGTTCTCTACCACAAACTCCATTTCCACCTATTCTTCTAACTTCATCTCTTACGCCTATTTGACGTAGTTCAATTCTTGTTTTATAAATTGCAGCTAAATCTCTTACTAATTCTCTAAAATCCACTCTACCATCTGCTGTAAAGTAAAATAATATTTTGCTATTATCAAATTTGCATTCAACTTCTGTAAGAGTCATATTCAATTTGTGTTCTTTTATTTTTTTTTCACATACTTTAAATGCTTCTTTTTCTATTTCTTTGCATTCTTCGTGTCTTTTTATATCTCTATTTGTAGCTATTCTTAGTACTTTTTTTAATGGAGCTACTATTTTTTCGTCTTCAACATTTCTGTTTGGAATTAATACTTCTGCATATTCTTCACCTTGAGATGTCTCTACTATTACTTTATCTCCTTTTTGAACTTTTATTCCCTTTGGATTGAAAAAGTATATTTTTCCTAATTTTTTAAATCTTATTCCTACTATATTCTTCAAGTTTATTTTTCCTTTCCCCATTTTTTATTTTTCTTATAAATCCTATATTTTTATTAATTAATGTATATATTAAAATTCTATATTTTTACTACATAATCATACAAATATTTATATTTATAAATTAATGCACTTGCTCCCACAATTTAAGCAACATATTGTCTATACTCATATCATAATTTGCATTTGACTGCAACCTTCTTTTGGTGTCTTCAACAATATTTATGCACATTGCATATTTACTAGATTTTTTTGCCAAATCTAACAAAATAATATTTATATAATCTAAAATTTCAAATTTTTCTTCTTTTGCTTTGTAGATAGCTTCTGCATTATTCAAAGTATCTATTTTATCTCTATTTTCTAAATTTACAATAACATTTTCTATTTGTTCGTATTCTTCTTGTTTGTCTTGCAATTGAATAGCTTTTCCAATGCTACCTTGAAATGCTTCTAACATAATTTGACTATTTACTTTAGTTTGATAATTCTCTTCTAAAAATTTTATAATATTTTCATCTGATATTTTGTTAAAACGCAATATCATACATCTTGATTTTATAGTATCCAAAAATGCGCTTTCATTTGAACCTATAAGAATTATAGTAACGAATTCTGGTGGTTCTTCCAATGTTTTTAGCAAACAGTTTTGAGCCTCAGTAGTCATTTTATCACTATCATTTATTATATAAACTTTTCTATTTGAAATGATAGGCTTTTCTGCAACTTTATTTTGAAATTCTCTTATCTGTTCTATTTTTAAACTATTTCCATCTGGCTCGATTATTCGAAAATCCGGATTATTATTGCTATCAAATTCAATACAAGATTTGCATCTGTCACAATATTTATTTTCGTCAGTACATAAAATCATTTTTGCAAATTCTTTTGCTATTAATTTCTTTCCAATTCCTTCTGTTCCAACAAACATATAGCTGTGTGATGCTTTATTATTTTTTACTGCATTTGTTAACAATTCTTTTATATTATTATTTCCTAATATATTATTAAACATCCTATCTCCTGCTTTTTGTTCTTAGTAAATTGTTTTACTATTAAATTATTTAAATGTTCTTATTTTATTTTTCCAAATAGATTTAATGGCCAAATTCTTATCCAAACCTTGCTTTCTATTTTTTCTAATGGTATACATCCGAAAGCTCTACAGTCTGTACTATGATTTCTATTATCGCCCATTGCAAATACACAATTTTCTGGAACTACAAAATCGTCAAATCCTGCTCCCATTAAATCTGTAACTATACCACTTTGAAGGTAATCTTCTTGTAATGCTTCTCCATTTATATAAACTTTATCATCTTTTATTTCAACATGTTCTCCTGGCAATGCTATGACTCTTTTAATATAACTATCTTTTCCTATTTCCAATACATAATATGTAAATTTTCCCCATAAACTTGTTGGTTCATTCTCATATTTTGCTACCGGATTTGATTGGTCAATTTCATTATATGTGTATGTCTTTTTGCTTGGTGCTTCAAATGTTATTATATCTCCTCTATTTGGCATTTTTTTAGTTGTTCTTCCCCATCTATTTAACCACAGTCTTTGGTCTTGCACCAATGTTGGGTACATTGATACCTGTTTTACTATTGTTGGTGTTCCTATAAAATATCTAAATAATAAGGCTAATACTATTGCTATTATTATGCAGTATATCCATTCTAATATATCTTTTACTTTTTCATTCATTTGTATCTATCTCCTAACTTTTTTTATCTTGTATATTATACATTAATTTAAAAGATTTATCAATATTTTTGAACTTGAAAACAAATATTTTTTCTATTTTAGGTTACAGTTCACAGCTTTTAAAAAAATTTGTGTGCAAGTTGCCACCTTAAGGGTTATATATATTTGATATTGTATCCGTTTGATTGAAGTGAAAAATAGAAAATCTTAAATAAATAACTGAGGAATGCTCACAAAAAATGTATATATGTATATGATTTGAAACATTTTCTCGGTTCATTACGCAACATAAGAATTTCTAAAATAAATTGATGGATCATTCCACTTAGTCCTCGCTTCGCTCGACGTGAACGCTTTCCATAAATTTATTTAAGAAATTCTAATATTGCTCTAATCACATTCGAAAAGTTTAAAATCATATACATATATACATTTTTGACTTGAGTGAGAGAGGCTCAGTTAGATATTTTAGATTTTCTTTTTAAACGTAATGAACAGGATACAATATCAAATATATATAACCCTTAAGGTGGCAACTTGCACACAAAAATTTTCTTAGGCTGTAAGTTCTAACTATTTTATTTCCACTTACTTTTAGTTATGGTATACAATAGTTAATGTAATAAAAACTTAATATTTTCTTAACATTTCTGTAACATTCCTTTATGTATTTTGTTGTATAATATATTTAGTGATTTTTTAAGGAGAAATATATGAGCGTAGAATCAGATTTAAAAAAAGATGGTATAATAGTCATTAAAAAATTGAATACACTAAAAGTCAACTCTATAGCAAGAAATATAGCTGTTAGATTATGCGAAACTTTTCCTGATTTTAATCTTAATCAAAATGATTTATTTATTAAATTATCAAGATTAGATATGTATATTGCAAAAATGCCTGAAGGAATGGCAGAGGCAAATTACTTTTATAAAAATACTTCTATATATTTTAATAATCATATTGCTGACGAGGATTTAGAAGAGTTTGCTATTCATGAATGTATACATTATATTCAGGAAATAAAAGATAAAAAGAATTATTTATTACGTATGGGGTTGTGTGATTATACAGAATTTAAAATATATGGTTTAGGTTTAAATGAAGCTGCTGTACAACTTATGGCATCTAAGGTTTTAGGTATTCCTAAAGAATATGTAAAATATTTTAATATCACTTTCGAAACAAATAGTCCTTCTTATTATCCTTTGGAGTGTTGTCTTGTTAACCAACTCGCATATCTTGTTGGAGAAGATGTTTTATTTGAAAGTACTATTAATAGTAATGATACTTTTAAAAATAAATTTATTGAAATTGTTGGTTATAAAAACTTTATGCATATCCAAGATAATATTGATAAACTTTTAATGGCTGAAGAAGAGATTATCAAAATTAATAATAAAATTATTCAAGTTGATGATAGAAATAAAAAAGTTGATAATATGATTAAAAAGATAAATTCTTTGAAAGATAGTATAACATCAACATTTATGAAAACTCAAAATCTTATTGTTTCAAGCTATTTTGATAAAGTATTTTTTGAAATTAATGATTTAGAGGATATTGAGACTTATAGAAGAAAATTATATAATTTTAAAGATTACTTAGGTTCTACTGATGGATATACTTTCTTTAATGATTATTATGTTGATAAAATGATGGATTTGGAAGATAAATATAATTTATTGGAGAATGTTCCTACTGACCCATCTATGTATTTGATTAAAAAGAAAACTTCTAAATTTTTAGCTATTTTCAGATATATTAAAAATTTATTTGTACATAATGGTGCTCAAAGCAATGTTGATAGTTTTGAAAATAATATTAATAAATAATTAAGTCATAAATGAAAAGGAGATTTGAGCTAGAATATAACTCAAATCTCTTTTTTTATATTACTTTTTTTAATCCATTTTTTATTTACTTTCTAAGTATTCTTTTATTGTTTCTGATGCATCTCTTCCAGAGCGTGCAGCCCAAGCTACGGTTCCTTTACATCCTGCCAAATCTCCACCTGCAAATATTTTGGAATTAGAAGTTTGATATTTGTCGTTGATTATTACATTTCCCCATTTGTTTAAAGTTAGTCCTAAATCTAAAACTTCGTCTGAAACATTACTTCCTAATGCCATTACTACATAATCTGTCTTTATTTTATAATTGCTTCCTTCAATATTAACTGGCACTAATCTTGTTTCTCCTTCTTTTTGAACTAGTTCTGTTTTTATAAGCTCTAGTTCTTCAACTTTGTTATCTCCTTTTATTTCAACAATATTATTTTGAAATAAGAATTTTATTCCCTCATTTTTTGCATCTTCAATTTCTTTTTTTTCTGCTGGCATTTGTTCTTCTGCTCTTCTATAAATTACATTTACCTCTTTTGCTCCGTAGTCTCTTTATTGTTCGCGCGCAGTCCATTGCAACATTTCCACCACCTATTACAGATACCATTTTGCCTAAATAGTCTGGATGCATATTGTATTCTAGCAATTCATTTCCGCCATATACTCCTTCTAGTTTTTCACCTTTTACTCCCATTTTTGCAGATTTATTTGCACCTATACTTATAAATATTGCATCATATTCTTTTTCTAATTCTTCTAAGTTTAAGTTTTTGCCTAGTTCTTTGTTGTACTCTACATTTATTCCTAAATCTAAAATTCTTTTCACTGTTTCTTGTACTCTTGTTTTTGGTAATCTGAATTCTGGTATTCCATGAACTAGTAGTCCGCCTAGATAGTTGTATTTTTCATATATTGTGGCTTTTACTCCATCTCTTGCTAAAAATGCTGCACATGTTAGGCCTGCAGGCCCTCCTCCTATTATGGCTACTTTTTTGTTTGATATTTTTTTGCTATTTTGTGATATTTTTTCTGCTTTAATTGTATCTGTGCCTTCTGCTTCTTGCATTGCTTCTTTTAGACTATAGTTTTCTTCTTCCGCTTTTTCAAATATGAAGTTTTCTATGTCTCCTATATTTACTGGTTCTCCTTTTATTCCTCGTACACAACTTCCTTGACATTGCTTCATATGTGGACATATTTTGCCACATATTCCTGGTAAGACTGTTGTTTTTGATAGTATTTCATATGCTTTTTTGTATTCATCTTCTTTTACTGCTTTTATGAAGTCTGGAATGTTGTTTTCTAGTGGACATCCTTTTACAGAACATGGTTTTATTTTGCAGTTTAAGCAGTAGTTTACTTTTTCTTTTATTTCTTCCATATTTTTCTTCCTTTTTAATTAACTTTTGAGATTTATCTTTTCTTTTGTTCAAATTATTTTCGTTATTTTCATATCTATTGTGCTTTTCTCAATTTTTATTTTATTATAAAATTTTAAGGTAGTCAATGGGACTGACTACCTTTTCAAGGTTATTTCGTAAAATAGCTTTGCAATTTTTTATAATTTTATTATCACTATATAATGTTTTTACTCTGTTAAATCATTTATTTTTTCCATAACTAACTGCAAATCTTTTATAAAATCAACTTTTTTTGTTTCATCTCTCAAAAGTGCTGCAGGATGCCAAGTTGGCATATACATTATTCCTTTTTTTTCAACCCATTTTCCCCTTGAGGCGGTAATTCCATATTCTTTTCCCAGAATATGTTTTAAAGCAACACTTCCTAATAGAACTATTATTCTAGGCTTTACCAACATAACCTGATTTCTCAAATAATTTAGACAGGCATTTGCTTCGTCCTCTTCTGGATTTCTATTTGCTGGTGGTCTACATTTCACAACATTTGCAATATATACTTCTTCTCTTTTTATTCCCAAAATTCCAAATGCCATATCCATAAGTTTTCCGGCTCTACCAACAAAAGGTTCTCCTAACCTGTCCTCGTCTGCTCCAGGTCCCTCACCTATAAACATTATATCTGCATTTTTGTTACCTACTCCAAATACTATGTTTTGCCTTGTTTTACACAATTTACATTTATTGCAATTTATTATTGAATTTTCTAGTTCTTCCCATGTTTCAAACATTATTACACCTCTTAATATATCTACATCCTATTTAAAACTCTATAGGATTTTCTACATTACACAATTTTCTACTAATTTTATTTTCACATCTTCATCTGTGTTTATTTCTGCTTTTGTACCTATTGGAATTACTGTTTTTCTTTCTATATGTCCAAAATTATTTGATTTTATTATTGGGAATTTATATTCACCCTCTAAAACATCTAGTATTATTTTTTCAAGGGATATTCCGCTTTCGTGTTCATAATTGCCTATCCATAGACCTTTTATTTTATCAAATACTCCATTTTGTTTCATGTAATATACATTATTACTTGTTGCTTCTGGGTCTGTTTCAAAACCTAATTCTTCTAAAAATAAAATTTTGTCTGTAAAGTCTAATGAATATTTTCCAGCTACCATTCCTCGTATTAGTGAAAGATTTCCACCTATTAGTTCACCTTCAGCTTTTCCTTTTTGAATTGTTATATATTCTTCATTTTCTGGTCCAAATTCCAAATTACCATCTACAAATCTGCTTAATGCTTGTTTGTAACTAAAGTCTGTTTCATCTGTTGCTATTGTTTTAAAATTTGTTCCACTAAATGTTATTAATCCTGTTTTTTCTGTTATCATATTTGTAATTGAAGTTATATCACTATATCCACATATTATTTTAGGATTTTTCTTTATGAGTTCATAGTTTAAATATTCAAATGTACTATTACTGTTGTTCCCACCTTTTGCACACCATATCATTTTCACTTCTTTGTCTGCAAACATTGCATTTATGTCTTCTGCTTTTTCTCTTGCTGTAGCGCTATATTCATTTGTGTTTGAAAATATATTTTTTGAGCATTTTACTTTAAATCCGCTTCTTTCTGCTATTTCTTTTGCTTTATTTAATTCGTCTATATTGTCTCCAATTATTGGGCTTGATGGCGCTACAACTCCTATTGTATCACCTAGTTTTAATTTTTGTGGTTTTAGTTTTGGTAAACTCATACTCTCTCCTTTTTGAGACAGTTGGGACGGTCCTAATCTGTCTCACATTTTTGTCTATTTTTGTCGAAATTTATTTTTCTCACTTTAATGATATTAGTGCTGTATTTAATCCATACCCTTGTTTTTCTACTCTAAAAGAGTGAATCAAATCTTTATTGCACACACTGCATAATCCACTATCTATGATTTTCTCTGTTTTTAACCCTGCCTTTTCCAATATAATCTTGTTAATTAAAACAGTATCAATATTCCACTTTTCTTTATATTTTTGTTTTTCCATTATATCGATATTTTTACTTATATTCAAATCTTTAAACTCTTCTTCAAATAAATCTTTTACATCTTTATCAACTTCAAAGTGGCATTTTCTAATGCTTGGGCAAATACAACAGATAATATCTTGTGGTTTACAACCTAATTCATTTACCATTTTTTCAACTGTTTTTACAGAAATTCTTTGCAATGTTCCTTTCCATCCAGAATGTGTATTTGCGATTGTTTTTGTTACTGGGTCAAAGAATAAAAGCAATATGCAATCTGCATTTGTAGTTGATAATACTAAATTTTCTTTTTGTGTTATGATTCCATCTGTTCTACTATATTCTTCCAAATTTACATCTGGTAAATTTTTATTTATTTTCTTATTTGCAATTGCAATATTATCTGTATGTTCTTGATTTGTTTTTACTACATTTTTGTAATCAACTTTTATTGCATTACACAATTTTTCATAATCTTGCATTGCTTTTTTGAATTCTTGTTCTGGTAATTGTTGTTTGTTTGCTCTTGCTGTTCTAAAATTAACTTCTGTTCCTATTGAATATGCATGTGTTATTACATTACTATATTCTAATAATTTTCTAAATTGTAAATATTGTACGCCATCTTTGTTTATGTGTACAACCTTTTCATTACTTAAATCTTTCAAAATATTTTCTCCTTTTACATATTAAAAATTTTTATAACTTTTTATAATATATTGTTTTTGAAATACCGCGTAAGCGACCAAACGAACGAATGTGAGTGCGAACTGGAGCAATCTTCATACTAGTATTTTAGATATGGAGATTGCGACACCAAGGTATAAAAAAACAATATATTATAAAATGTCTTAATATTTTTAATTTTATAATTGTAATTATTTTGATTTTTCCTTCATTTTCCTAATTATATCATCTTTTGACTTTTTGTCTATATAATTATAATTATTTCCACAAAGTCTAGTATCAAAACCACAAATAGCCTTATAAGAGCAATAATCACAAGGCTTTTGACCTTTTTTATTATATGGTTTTATATTAATATTTCCAGTCAAAATTTCTTTTGCAATTTGCTTAATAGTTCTATAAATATAATTTTGCAAAATCTCAAACTCTTCTTTATTAACACCACTTGTTTTTGCCTCTGAAATATCCCCTGCTTTTGTTATTGTAGCCGGTATTAATTTTGAGGTTCCTGATTCTAGATTTTTGTCATGCATTTTAATTACCTTTACGTCTGCTAGTATCAAGCCTTTCATTTTAAAGTTTTTTCTAAGTTCTTCTTCAATTTGCTCCTCTGTTATTTTTTTGTCTGCTTTTATTATTTGCTCTAGTAAGCTGAAATATAGCACTCCAGCAGGTAATAAATCCTCTTCTTTGCACACTGCATCCATATATGTTAATAACTGAATTTGCAATCCTGCATATACTTCATTTAAGTCGATATTTTTTGCTGATGATTTGTAGTCTATAATTCTTAAGTACTTTCCATCTTCTGAATTTGCTGTGTCTATTCTGTCTATTTTTCCTATAATTTCAACCTTTTTTCCATCATCTAATTGAATTATAATTGGTTTGTATTTTCCTTTTTTACCAAATTCAATTTCTGTTCCTTCTATATCAAACTCACTATATACAAGTCCTTCAATTATGTATTTTAGTGCTTTTGCGACTATTCTTTTTAATCTTTTTACTAAAACTTTGTATTTTGGTGTTGCAACAAATGTATATTTTTTGCCCATATCTAGTTTTTCTTCTACAACATCATCTACTAGGCTTTGTACTTTTTCTTCATCTGTTACTAATTCTGGAAGACTGATATTTTCATTTTTTACTTTTTTGAAAAATTCGTCTATTGTCTCATGCATAAATGAACCAGTATCAAAGTTTTGCACTTTTAATTCTTCTTTTTCTTTTAGTCTTAAGCCATATTGCAAATAATATGAAAATGGACATTGTGCAAATTTCTCTAATTTTGATACACTTGCATTTAGCGTGTTTCCATATAATTTTTCTATTGTTTCTTTGTTGATATTCTCTGGAATATTTGTATAATCAATTCCCTGCAAATCTTGCTGTAACTTTGAATACCACTCATTTTGATTTTTATAATATTCATAAATTGTATACCAAATATCATCTATTTTATTTCCATTTTTTAGTTCTGATATATTTTCTAAAAGTTCTTGATATGTCATATTTTTATTTGTTATTTCATAATTTTTGTTGATTACATCACTTTCTTCTTTTATTTCTGGAAATAATTTTTTAATTTTATTTACCATCATTGATGGCCTTAGTGATTTTCCTTCTGTTTCTGATGATGCATATGATAAATACAGTTGTTTTTCTGCAGTTGTGAAAGCTTTATAAATATTAAAGTTTTCTTCGTATAGATTTTCTATTGTTCCATTTGCAAGTTCAATTCCGTCTTGTTTTAAAATCTCTCTATCTTTGTCTCCGAAAAAACCTTCTGCTTTATTAATGCTTGGAAAACTTCCATCATTTAGTCCTATTATGAAAATAGTGTCTACTTTATGACTTCTTGACCTTTCTACATCACCTACAATTACTTGGTCTTGTGTTCCCGGTATTTTGCCTAATTCACTATTTTTTAGTCCTGTTTTTAATATTTGCATATATTTTGCAATGCTTAATTTTTCATCTCCAAATATTAAAACCATTTCATCAAATATGTCTAAAATTATTTTATAACTTGCAATATATTCATTTGCTAAATCAATTTGCCCTAACTCTTGCAACTCATTTATTTTTGCGTTTATTTTTTCTTCTATTTGTTGCTCTTGCATAAATTCATATACTGCTTTTGTTGTTTCTTTAACAGTTCCAAAATTACTTTTTAATTTTAATAATGGCTCTATGATTTGTTTTCTTAATCTATTTAGATATTCAATTTCTTCTTTGTTATCATCATTTATGCCATATGCAAAATCGTTTTTCCACTTATTGTGCTTTATTCCCCATTTTGTACAGTAATTTTCTAATTTAAAAATATCGTCATTTTCTATGTCAGAAAATCCTATTTTTAAATAATTAAAAACTGCTTCTTTTGAAAAGTTGTTACTGAAAATTTCAAATATTGAAAGCAAATATTGAACTATTATGTTTTGGTTCAAATCTCTCTTTTCGTCTATAAAAACAGGAATATCATATTGTGCAAAAATACTTCTTATTAAACTTGAATATGTATCAATATTTCTTGTAATAATTGCAATATCTTTATATCTTAATTTTTTATCTCTTACAAGTTTAGTAATTTGTTTTGCGACATTTTCAATTTCTGAGTATTGATTTTTAGCCAAAAATAGTTTGATATTTTCTACTTTTTTATCATATTTTTTTGTTCTATTATTAAAAATATTTTTCTCTAAATATTGTAATTCTTCAGTTTTAAAACGTGGCAAATTAGTTAGATGTATAGGCTCTTCTAACTTTAGTTTTTCATCTTTTACCATGTTCATTATTTTAGAAACCGTAACTTTATTTGGATAAAATATGTCTGTATCTGGTTTTAGGCTTGGCTCTAAACTATCTGTGCATACTGTTATTGTAACCTGTTTTGCAAGTTTAATGAATTTTTTTAGCACTTCATATTCTTGGTATGTAAAACCAGAAAATTCATCTATATAAATAAGGCTATCTTTAACAATGTTAGTATCTTCAATAATATTGCTTAATATTGTTAATAAGTCTGTGTCTTCAATATATTCACCTTGCAACTTTTGCTCAAAATTGCTGTAAATTAAAAACATATCATTCAATTTTGTTTTTAAATATTGGTCATCTGTTTTATCAATTTCTTGTTTTAAATCTTCTGGCAAAACACCATGCTTTTTAAACTCAGTAATTGCAGTCATTGATAAATCAATATTTTCGTCAGATTTACTTAAGAATTTTAGATTGCTTTTATTTTCATTTAATATTGAATAAATAAGCATTGACTTACCACATTTTGTTAATTGAGTTTTTGTGTTTCCACCTAATTCTTGTAATACCCTATGTGCCATTCGTGAAATTGTTAGCACTTCTGCATTTATTACGGCTTTTGTGTCAATTGCATCCATCAACTTTTTTTCGGCTGTAAACGAGAATTGCTCTGGTGTTATTATATATATTTTCTTTTCTATTTTTACTAATTTTGCTATTTCTTTAAAGCAGTATTCACTTTTACCGCTACCTGATTTTCCATAAATTATTCGTAAACTCATTTTATCTCCTTTTCTAAAAAATCGGGATTGGGGTGAACCAATGGGAACCAATGGGGACGTTCTTAAATTGGTTGAAATAATGAATACAAAATGGTTGAAATTATAGTTGATAACTTTCAACCAATTTAAGAACGTCCCCATTGGTTTAAGAACGTCCCCATTGGTTCCTATTGGTTCACCCCAATCCCGATTTTTTCGTTAATTTTCTCTTCTCCAATAAAATAAATATTGTTGTGCAAGACCTTTCAAATCCCCGAATTTTTCTTCTGCCAATTTTTCTATTTTTGCTTTGCTAACTTTGCTTTCATCGCTTTCCTTAATGTACAAATCATTCATAACTCTTCTAACCCACACATCAATTGGAAAAACATCAAATCTTTTCAAATCCGAAAATAATAATATGCAGTCTGCAACTTTTGGTCCAACTCCAGAAAGTTTTAATAGTTCATTTCTTACTTCTTGAGTGTTTGGATTTTTTCTTAAATTTTCTAAATCGACTTCTTTGTTTAATATCATTTGTGTTGTTTCATATAATCGTATATCTCTAAAACCTAGTCCAAGATTTCTAAATTCTTGAACAGTCACATCTTTTAGTTGCTTTTGCGTTGGAAATGTATAGTATTTTTTTCCATTCCATTCAATTTCATTTCCATATTTTTGTGATATTCTTTCTATTATTCCTTTGATTCTTGGAATGTTGTTATTTGCTGATATTATAAATGATATTATTGTTTCCCATAAATCTTGGTTTAAAATTCTTATTCCTTTTCCATATTCTATACTTGTCTTTAAGTATTCGTCTATATTTTCTAATTGACTTTTTATTTTTTCATAATCTCTTTTTAAATCAAAATATTTTTCTACAATTCCTTGAAGATTTCCGTCACACTTTCCTGTAAATGTAATTATTTCTTTTGTTTTATTTATTTCTTCTTCTCCATTCATTTCTTTGCAAATCTTTTTTTCTTTTTTTACTTGTATTACACCGTTTTTTATAATTCCTATGTAACTTCCGTCTTCTTGCTCATTCCATCTAAAGCATTGTCCACATTCGAATATGTCTTTTAATTCAAATGAGTTTTGATTTTCTAATATATATTTTTGTTCTTTCATATTAATCTCAACCTTTTATTTTTAATATATTATACTTTATTGCTTATTTCTATCATATAAATTTTTTCTAAAAATACATTTATATTATAACATATAAATATCTATAAAATCTATTTTATATAAAAAATAATATTGTTTTATAATTAATATAATCTATTTTACGTAATATTTTGCAAAAAAACTTGTATTTTCTTTATGTCTGTGTTACACTACACTTATGACCTAGGAGGTGAATTAAGTGGAATCTAAAGATGAATTGACATCTAATTTAATTATTCTCTTAAACAGAATTAAAACATTTTCTTGTCCTGAATACAAAGATGTTTATACAAAATCTTATTTTGAAGAAGTAGTAAAACCTATTATTACAAACCCTGAAAATACTTATTCATTTATTTTTGGTGATTTTAATAAGCTTGGTGTTATAAATGATGTTCACGGTCATGATTTTGGAAATAGAGTTTTAGAAATTGCAATGAGAATTATAAAGAAAAGCCTCCCTAATGACTCTTTAATTGTTAGGGCTGGCGGAGATGAAATCTATATAGTATTACCTAATTCTAATAAAGAAATTGCAGATAAATATATTGCGAAAATAAATAATAACTTACAAAAAAATGCTGTTACTATAAGTGGTTTATCAATAGAGCTTGCTTCATCTGATTCTACTTATGGAGATATTGATAGCCTAATTAAAATTACTGATAATGAAGTAAATAATATAAAAGCAGCTCGTAAAGAATCTAATTCACCAGCCGATATTTTAGCAGATGATTTTCTTGATTTACAAATACCAAAGTCTGTTTCTTCTCAAGAAGAATATTCTTGGAATGAATTAAATGATTTTATTAATATATCAATTTATGAATTTTTAAAGAACTTTAGGCCATCTAAGAATTTTGAATTTAAGCCACAACAAATTGTTGACTCTGCTGATTTTGTAACAAATTCTTTTTTATGTTTGTTAAATGATAAATTAGATAATCAGTTACCAAAAAACTTTGAGTCATTAATGAAAAATGATTATCCTTATTCACCAAATTATGATAACATTATTAACAATAAAAACAAAAAAAATAATTTATCTACTGATGATGCTATATTAATAAATGCTTTAATGGTTAGGAAAAAAGGATTTTCTGATTTAAATGATTTCTCAGAAGATGAACTTAAAAAACTAATTCATAACTCTGAAAATTTACTTGATCAATTAACAAAAGATCATACAGGACTTTTAAATAAACATTACTTCAGACTTTCTTTGGCCCAACAAATATGTAATAGTAATGAAAAATATTCTGCATCATATGTTTCTTTTTCTGGTTTAAAGTTGTCTAATACTGCATATGACCATAGTTTTAGTGACTATAGATTAGATAAATCAAATAAACTTTTAATTGATGAAACAAGTAAATTATTAAATTATACAAATACAGCTTTTGACTTTAATTCTGGAAATATTTACATGATAAGCCAAGGTGGCGGTAATTATTTATATTTATATCCTAAATCTATGTCAAAAGATATTAAACCTAAAATATCATCTATCGTTAATAAAATAAATGATAAAGTTAATATAAAAGATCCTAACAGTTATCTAGAAACATCTTATTACTCTATGAGTGATACAGAATCACTTCCAACCTCTAGTTCTAAACAATTTATACGATACATTAGAGCTCTAAAGGAAGAAACTAATTCTAATAAAAATTCTTTTAAAAAAAATTTATTTAAAAGTGCTGATGCGTATTTTGCTTTTAAAAAATCTATGAGTAATTGTGTGGATTATTATATAGAAAATATTGATAATTCTGGAACTGACCTTAATAAAATGGTTCAATTTATGAGAAATGTTTATACTTCTTTTTTGAATCAGGAAGTTCTTCATAATGATAATCGTAAAGATATGCCTAAAACTGGTTTTATTGCTTACAAAGAAGAACAAAATGACACTTCAAATCAATGTTCAGAAATAGAACATTAATTAAAATAATTTTCTGTGAAATTTAATTTTCGATTATAGAACAAATCTTAAAACATAGATTTGTTCTTTTATTTTTTAAACCCTAGACCTACAACCTCTCTTGCATTTGCAATTATTATAAAACTCTGTGGGTCTATCTTTTTTGCAGTTTGTTTTACCTTAGAAACATCTCCTCTTGACGCTGCACATAGAAGTACTAATTTTTGTTCATCTTTATACATTCCCTTTCCATAAAGTCCTGTAGTGCCCTTCCCTATTTTTTCTCCGATAACTTCTGCAATTTCTTCATTTCTATCAGAAATTATAATAACAAGTTTTGTAAAATAAATACCTTCAAATATTATATCTATCATTTTTCCCATCAAATATATTGCAATTGCAGAATATAAGCCTATTTCAATTTCTTTAAAAAATAACATATTTAAACTTACAATTATTACATCTACTAATATTATTACATTTCCAGTTCTTATATTTGGATTATATTTTTTTACTAGCATACTTATTAAATCTGAACCGCCTGTCGATGAATTTGCTTTTAAGATTATTGCTGTACCTAACCCTATTATAATTCCTCCATAAATACATGCTAAAAATCTGTCTTGAGTTAATGGTGTTATTTTATCTAATAGGTCAATTGCAAAAGAAAATGTTACCGTTCCTACAAATGACCTTATTACAAATCCTTTTCCTAATTTGTATGCTGAAAATATAAATAATGGTACATTTATTGCAAGTATTGTTGTTCCCATTGGTATATCTAAAAAATAGTATAAAATTGTCGCTATACCTGCGAACCCTCCTGATGATAGTTGATTTGGTAATAAAAATAATGATGTTGCTATTGCCATTATTATTGCTCCAACTATTGTTTCTATCATTTCTATTGAAATTTGTCTTACTCTTTTTTTGCTTATTTCCATAAAAAAAATCACCTTTATTACTATTATGGTAATTTTGGTGATTTTTATGTGATTATTCTAAAAAATCATTATATGTTTTTGTAATCTCAATTTTTGATTTTCCTTGTTTTACATTTTTGTCTTGTTTTACTTTTAAATCAACTTCATATAGATCTTGCAGTTTCTTAATATTTTCTCTTTTATGTCCAATTACATTATTTGCGTCTATTGGATTTACAGTAACTTCTACTTCTTTTACTTTTACATTTAATTTTTTTATTTTCTCAACAATTGCATCATACCACAAACCAGACTCAACTAATTGTCTAAACGCTGGATGAAAAGGGCCTGCAACGACTTCACTTTGATTACTTCCCGGCTCACATATTTCTTCAGTATTTTGTAGTCCAACTCTTATTATATCAATTTTTTTATCATTGAACATTCTTACCAATTGTTTGCAAGTTTCAACTGCTTGTACTACTGACAATGGTTCATATGTTCCATCATTATATTCTTTTTCCAGTTTTGTTCCTTTAATAACAAGCACTGGGTATATTCTTATCATTTTAGGTTTTAATTTGATTAAAGCTTTTGCAGTGTTAATTTCATCTATTCTACTACTTTCTGGTAATCCTACCATCATTTGATGTCCTAAATTGAATCCATACCATCTGATTAATTTGGAAGCTTTTACTACATCTTTAAATGTATGTCCTCTATTAGCTCTACCTAAAATATAATCATTTGCTGATTGTACACCAAGTTCTATAGTTTTTACTTTATATTTTTTTAGCCTTTTCAAAATCTCTTTGTTGATGTAATCTGGTCTTGTAGATATTCGTATGCTATCAACTTGTCCATTTTTTATGTATTCATATGCAATTTGTAATAATTCTTCTTGCTGTTTTACATCTATTCCTGTAAAACTTCCACCAAAAAATGCAATTTCTTTTTTTGCGTCTTTATCTTTTATATTTTCTAAAAAATACTCTATTGTTTTTTTTGCTTCTTCTTTTGTTAGTTTCTTTTTTTGTCCGCTTATCGATTTCTGATTACAAAATATACAATCATTTGGACATCCCAAATGTGGTACAAATACTGGAATTACATATTCTTTACTCATATTTTCTCCATTCTTTCTTTAAATTTTTAGAATTTGTTAATTAATACACAAATCAATTTTTTCAATTTTGAGTTTTTAGTTTTTATTTTCTAACGCTTTTTTTGCAGCTTGCATCTCAGCTTCTTTTTTGCTCTTTCCTTTTCCTTTAGCAAGAATTTTACCATTTAAAGTAACCTCTGCTTCAAATGATTTGTTGTGATCTGGTCCTGATTCTTTTATAATTATATATTCTATTTTTACATCTCCATTTTTTTGCAATTCTTCTTGTAATACTGTCTTATAATCTTTTTCTCCTACATGTTTTGTTGCAACTTCTATTTCAGCTTTTAAATTTTCTATAATGAATTTTTTTGCAGGTTCTAATCCACCATCTATAAATATCGCTGCTATAACTGCTTCTACACTATCTGCCAATATTGCTGGTCTTTTATTTCCACCTGATTTTATTTCTGATTTTCCTAAATATAAAAATTTTCCAAAGTTATGTGCTACAGCTACTTTATGTAGGCTTTTTTCACATACTACTGTTGCTCTAACTTTTGTTAATTGTCCTTCTTTTAAGTTTAGATATTTATTGTACATATATTCGCTTGATACAAATTCTAGGATGCTGTCTCCCAAAAATTCTAGTTTTTCATTGCTTTGTACTCCATGTTCATATGCATATGATGTGTGTGTTAATGCGTTTTGTAATAATTTTATATTTTTAAATTTATATCCTATATTTTTTTCTAGCTCTTCTAAGTTCTTTTTTTCCAATTTATTGCATCCCTTTCTTCAGGTTTAGCTTTTAGCTGTTCCTGTATGTATATATTATATAACATTTTACAAATTTTTCAAGTAATTTTGAGGTATTTTGCTTATAAATTCACTATTCTGTTACAATTTACATACTAAGAAAATTTTTGTGTGCAAGTTGCCCCCTATGGTTTATATATATTTGATATTGTATCCGTTTGATTGAAGTGAAAAATAGAAAATCTTA
>CAMBEE010000010.1 GCA_945865665.1 uncultured Clostridium sp.
TTTTTCATAATCTCCTTGTTTTATTGCTATTGTTGCCATTTGAGATTGGATTGGTGCATAATTTTCAAATTTTTTCCCTATTTCTTTTGCTTTTTCATAATCTCCTTGTTTTATTGCTATTGTTACCATCTGAGATTGGATTTGTGCATAATTTTCAAATTTCTTTCCTATTTCTTTTGCTTCTCTATATTTTCTCTTTTTTATGTATATATTTACTTTTTGTGACTGTATTACAGGATTATCCGGATATTTATCAGTATATTTTAATGCATCATTAAATTTTCTTAATTTTATTAATCTCTTTATTTCTTTAGATGTTTCTTTTTGCTCTGCCAAGTCTACATCATCCATATTCTTGTTATCTAATTGATTTTCCTTTCTCCATTTGTAAATAGTTGGTACACTAATTCCCATTCTATCACTAATCTCTTTTATTTTTTCGCCTTCTGAAATTTTTTTAATAACTTCATTTTTTATTTCTATTGAATATGCCATAATCTTCTCCTATATTTATAATATTTTTATTTTAAATTCACACTTATATTCTTTATCTTTTAGTAATTCAATAATATTTTCTTTATCTTTATAAATTTGTGTACTATCTATTCTATCAGCTGTATTCTGCCAAGGCTCAATGCAGACAAATGGAGCTCCTTTTTTTGACCATAACGCCAAATATGGGAATCCTGTAAAATCAAGTTCTAATATCTTTTGATTTGTTTCATGATTTTGCAAAACTACTTTATTTGATTTTAAATTTTTCATAATTACTGCATCATTATCAAAAGTATCTTCTTTTAAATAAATTTTATTATCTTGTAAAATATTTTCAGCATTTTCTGTATCTATTAAACCCTCTTTTAATTTTAGAAATTCAATATCTTCTTCTTTCTCGTTAAATACTATTTCATATTCACCATTACTATAATCACAATTAAATGCTGGATGTCCTCCTAATCCAAAATATATTGTTTTATCATCTATGTTTTTTACTTTATAGGTTACTGTTAAAGTATTTCCATTTACTCCATACATGATATGTAATTCAAATTTATATGGATATTTTTTTAATGTTTCTTCATTATATTTTAACATATAGTGATGCTTGTTTTCTGTCTTTGATATTTCTTCAAATTCCATATCTCTTGCAAATCCATGTTGTGACATTTCATATATTTCTCCCTCTATTTGAGTTTGAGAGTTTTTTAGTTGGCCAACAATTGGAAATAGTATTGGTGCTTGTCTTTTCCAATATATATTACCATTACTATCTAACACTTTTGCTCCTTGGAACAACATTTCTTTGCCATTATATTGTACACTTGTTAATTCTGCACCTAATTTTTTTGTTTGAATTTTTAGCATTTTGAACCTCCTTTTTATATTTGGTATGACACAGTTCGAAATTTTTTAGGGATTGGGGGACGGGTCTTTAATCCCTTTTTTTTACAATGAAGATTTGAAATTTAAAAATCTCTCTTTTTGTACAAAAAACTCGCCAATATGCTATTATCTAGCATAAGGGCGAGCTTATATCTCACGGTACCACCTTAATTATTATTAAAATTAATATTGTTGACATTTTGTGTAAATTACTTTATTTTAAATAATATCTCTTTTACTTTAACGCAGTATTACGGATAATCTTGAGTTTATTTTCGGATTATCAACTCCAAAGTTACTTTCCATTTATCTTTATTTTAGAAGCTTCCAGCCTTTGACTTCTATTCTCTTTAAATCAGTTTTAAATGTACTTCTCTTTTTCTTTGTTTTTCTTTATTTTGTGCTTATTTGCTTTTTATATGTACTATATTATATAACTTTTTGATATTTTTGTCTAGTGATTTTTATTATTTTCAAAGTTATTTCCTAATAAATTTTAATAATAAATTATTTAAGAACTGTTATTTTGCATTCTCCATTTCCAGTATGAGTTGAAGTAGTTGTCTCTGAATTTTGCAAATATTGTGTATTTATATATCCAGAACCTCCTCCTGCAGCAAGCCAACCAGTTCCTCCTCCAAACCAACCGGCTCCACCGCCGTTTAGAAGTCCGTGTGTACTTTCTCCTCCTTTTCCAAATGAAGCATTAATTCCTGCGGTTGTTTGAGTTCCTCCTGTGCCTGGAACATCTCTTGTTGCTCTACCCTCTTCACCTTTTAGGCCTCCTCCATTCCCACCAAATCCATTAGCAGAATTGTATACGACACTATTAGCTCCTGATCCACCGCCTCCACCGGCTACCATTATAATATCTGATTTATTATTTTCTAAACTTGATAATAATCCCGGAACTAAAGCAATGTGAGTTGCTCCACCTCCACTTGCTCTTTTTTCATTTTCATCACTCCAGGTTGATGCAACAGCACCTCCGCCATTATATCCTCCTGGAATAACGGCATTTGCAATGCTTCCTTTTCCTTGTCCTCCTGTGTATATATATAAAACAGTATCTTTATTTGCTGTGAATATTCCGTAAGTGTACCCACCATATCCTCCTGGATTAGAGTCCAAATACGATCCACCTTGAGCACCATAGCATTCTATCTTATATTTTTTATTTGCTTTTGCTTTAAATGCATAATATTGTATATGTTCATCATAATTAAGTGTATCTTTTTCCAATAAGCTTGTCTTTCTTATTTTATCACCATATAGTTGTAATTCACATATAGCCGCTCCACCTGATGTTCCATATGTCCATCCACCTTGAGGAAAATAGACTCTATAATACTTATATGCTTTTTCATTGTTTAATTTTACCTTCCATTCACCAGCAGAATGATAATCTACTCCATCATGTACAACTCCATTTTCCAATGACATCCAATTTTCTCCATCTTCACTAGCCTCTAAATAAAACTTATACTGTTGTCCCCAGCTATAAGCACCATTTAAATAATATGAATCAATTATTTTAGGTGTATCAAACTCAACTTTAAACCAATGTGGATTATAATTTCCACTTTCAGTTGACCAGGTTGTTGAATAATTTCCATCCACTGCTCCAAATGCAGGTCCCCATGTTCCACCATCATAGAAATCACTTACAGATATTGTTACTCCATCTTTATTGTTAGAAGAAGAATCAAATACAGGTAATATTCTTCCATCATCTGTATATTCTAATATCTCTTCATTGTCCTTAACTTCTTTATCCCCATCGTTTTCTTTTTTAATATCAGAAAAAGTTTTTCCATAATCTTTTGACACTTTAATTACATCACAATTCACATCAAGTAAAAAATAATACTTTTCATATCCTGACATTTTTACAAGCATATTTTTTAAATTTCCTGCATCATAAGAGTTTATGTTTTTATCCTTTTTGGCTGTTTTATTATATTGCATTATAATTACATCTATTTCGTCTTCTTTTCCCCACAATTCTTCAAGTTCTTCTAATGTACATTTTCCATTTTTCTCTATTTGAGCCTCGTTTATTTTAAGCATTAATTTTTCATATGCCGCACTATAATCACTTTTCTCTTTAGATTCTTTTGCCTTTCCAAATAGTCCTGTATTTGTCAGGGTCTGTATTCCTACTCCTGCTAAAATTAAAAGAATAATTATTGTAATAACCATTGCTATAAGTGTAATCGCTTCATTTTTTCTATACTTATTTTTCATTTCAAATTTCTCCTTATTTATTAAACAATATCTATACATATTTTAATCCTCACATATAACAATAATTCTAAATGGAGCAATTTCAATGTCTTTTCCCTCAATATTCAAAGGATTCCCTGTATTATTAGACACAGAAGCTATAAATCTTGAACCGGATTGAATTACTATTTTATCATATTTATCACCAGTCAATTGATTAGCAACAACTCCATATCCTCCATTATAATAAATCCATCCTGTTTCTCCCCAATAACCATTATAATTAATTTGTGCAATGCATTTTACTATATGTCCTTGATATGGATTATCCACCACTATTCTCTGATTAGCACTAATATTAGCCGGTTCATTTTCTGTCCCATTTGGATATAAAATCGAAACCTTGTTTGAATTTGTAATTTGATCCCTTGAAGAATCAATGTAATTAGCAACATAATTACTATATTCTCCTATTTTTGTTTCTTCATTTATTGTAGCATCTTTGGATTTTTGTTTTGCCTGATTTGTCTTATCAAACAACCCTGTATTTGTCAAAGCCTGTATCCCTACTCCTGCTAAAATTAAAAGAATAATTATTGTAATAACCATTGCTATAAGTGTAATCGCTTCATTTTTTCTATACTTATTTTTCATTTCAAATTTCTCCTCTGTTCCCTAATAATTTTTAAATCTTACGTATAACCGTGTCATTATTTGTCACTTTTAATTATAAGTTATAGTAACGTTAAAAGTCAATATATTTTTATAGCAATTTATGAAATAATTTATAAAAAATTTAAACATTATTAAGGTGATTTTATGATAAAAGAAAAGAGAAAATTAAAAAAATTAACTCAGGAAGAAATGTCAGAAAAATTAGGAATTTCATTAAGACAATACGTAAGAATAGACAGTGAAAAGGCTTTTCCTAGAAGAGATATCTTAAAAAAACTAATTTTAGAATTAGACTTAACTAATGAAGAAATTGGAGAATATATTAAAATAATTACAGAAAATTTTGCATAAAACACTCATTATTTTTATTTGATTCATAAGTTAATTTATGTTCTATAATTTTTATTTATTAAATATTATATATAAAAACGACACATTTGCTTAACAACTAATGTGTCTTATTTTTTATTTATTAGAAATATGTATATTTTCAACTTTTGCATTCATTTCTCGAGAAATAATATTTTGAATTTGAGCAACTTTTTCAGCAGTCAATTGATTATCCTTAACAACAATACTTATACTTTCACCATTAACAAAAATAATACTATCTTCAAAGCCCTTTGTCTTTATTAAATTTTCACATATCATAATACTGTTTTTAGTATCATTTATCTTTTTAATTTCCTCTGTTGCAGACTGTTTTTGTGTTTCCAATGAATTACTACTGTTTAGAATATTTTCATATGTTTCTAGCATTTGTGAATACATTGTATCTCTTTCCAATTTTGAAGTTGAAAAATAGTCGTCATTACTACGGGATATATTACTACTTGTTTCTGCAGTTTCATTTTTTTCATTGGTATTACTTTGATTTTTTTCTTCATTAATAGCATTACTGTTTTCTGCATTTGTAAGATTCTCATTTTCAGAATTTGATGTCTCATTAGTGTTTTCACTTTTTGCACTATTTGCATTAGAAATGTTTTCTTGGTTTTCACTTTCACTAACCACATTACTGCTAACCAATTGAGCATCACCAATATTAGCCATTTTATCAAGTTCTTCCTCTGAACTTGCAGTCTGAACGGCACTTTTTAAATCTCCATTTGCTGTAAAATTCATATATCCTGCAACAACTAACATCAAAGCTGTAACATAAATTATAACCTGATTTTTCTTTAAAAATTTCATTTTTTATTTTCCTCCTCATTTCATTTTTATGTAAAGCGACATTAATTTCCTTGAAATACTTGAATTTTATGAGTAGCAAGACCTGTTGCCGCTTCTACAGCTTGAATAATATTAGTCTTAACATTAATATTAGAAGCACCTTTTGCAGTAATAATAGCACCCTCTATTTTAGGTTCAATAGTCTTTTGAACAATAGGTGTTTTGTTCCCATTTTGTTCTTGATATATAACTTCCTTTTGTGAATCCGTTTCTTCCACTTTTCTTACCCCACCAGACTTGTCTGTTTCTTCAGTCGTACTTTTTTTTGAATTTTCGTTATACATTGCAACCGTTTCTGATGATTCAGAATAATTTATAAAAACCTTTACATCTCCAACACCATCTATATTTTTTAAAATATCTTCTAACCTTCTTTCTAAACTTTCACTATTAATGGAACTAGAAGACTGGTTTGAATCCGCATCTTGGCTAGTCTTGCTACTTGCCAGTTGTCTTCCTGCTGAATTGGTTATAGTTTTATTTGAACTCTTATTTCCATTCCAAATGTAATTTATTACAACAACCGTTATTATTAATACAATTACCAAAAATACTAAATTTTCAATTTTCTTTTTGTTGTTTCCATCATTATTCCCATCACCAATTATTGATTTTAATTTATTTTTAAACATTTTTCACTCACCCCATATTCTTTTGTTAAAAAATCTTTTATCATTTTGGCATCGGTTTTTGTTATAGCAGAATTAGTGTCTTCACTATCATCACCTTTTGAAACATCTATTTCTACCTTTTGAATTTTTTGAATTTCTTTAACTATTTTGTCTTCTAATGTATTTCCAGAATTTTTTGAATATTTAGAACTACCATTAGAATTCTCAGTAGCATCTGTTTTATTTGAATTATCCGAATTATTCGAATTTTCTGCATTATCATTTTTTCCATCTATTTCTATAGTTATATACTCTATCCCTGTATCACTTTCCGATATATGTGCATCAACTTTACATTTTCTAACATCATATCCTTTCTCTTCAACTTTTTGAGTAATATCACTTTCCAATTGTTCCTTATATAATTTATTTAACCTATCATCCATAGAAGCTTGATTTACTTCTCCTTCCATTGATGTAGCTGATATACTCGATATTTCCTTACTATAGTCAGAATACACATCTTCTATATTAAAATTAAGAACATTACTGTTATTAACAAATGGTGCTATTATACTAAACAGAATATATAAACCCATAACCATTTTTATATATTTTTTTGTTTTGTTATTTGGAAGTAACATCTCCAAAATAGAAACCACTATTAATGACAGACTTAAATTCTTAACCCATAAGCTTAAAAAATTTATCACTTAAACATCATCCCCGTATTTGACATTTTTACCAGTAATGTTGTTCCAATTATAACCATAACTGAAATTGAAACTAAAATAGCTAATAATATTTTAAAAATATCAGAAATTTCGTCCAACAATTTTACAATTTTAGCATCTGCTATTACTTCACTAATTCCAGCAATCAGCTTGTACGAAAACATCAATACTGTCAGTTTTAAAATTGGTAAAATACAAATTCCAACAATAATTATTACACCAACAAATCCAACTGCATTTTTTAAAATTACTCCACACCCTAATACGCTATCTACAACATCACCTAATATTTTTCCAACAACAGGAACAGCTGAGCTTACAATTGCCTTTGCTGTCTTTGCAGTAATACCATCAACAGAACTTGAAAGCGTTCCCTCTAATGATACAATTCCTACAAAAACAGTTAATATCAATCCTAAAAACCATACTGTGGACGACTTCAAAAACTTTGATATTTTATCAATTTGAACTTTATCTGATATTTTTGAAATTATGCTAATTGATGTTATAATCAAAACTATTGGTATCAAAATATCTTGTATCAGATTTCCAATAAAATTTATCATAAACAAAATAATAGGTTCCAGAACACTTGTAGTTGTCAAACTTCCCGTATATAACATTAGTGATACCAACACAGGTATAAGAGTATTCATAAATCCTACCAAATTTGTTGATGTTTCTTTAACTAAGTTAATTATGTCTGAAAAATTTCCCATAATTATTGTTACAATTGCTATATATTGAACATAGTAAATCAATTTAGAAATATTATCATTTTCAAGGCTTTCACTAATTGATTTTAAAATGCTATGTATAATTATAATAACCAAAATACTAACCAAACTTTTAATTCCTGTTTGTACTTCTTTTCCTAATGAATTTAATATTTTTTTATAGATTTTTGAGTTGTCTATATCTCCTTTAATTGCTAAATTTAATATTTCTCCTACATCTATATCTTCAAAAAAATCACCTGTATACTGCTTAGAATTTTGTATAAAAGAGGTTATCCCAAATGTTTCTTCTTGACTAGCTATTGCATTTTGGTCTATTTCTGCACTAAAACTTGTTATTGGTTGTATTATGAGGACTGTGAAAATGATTATTATCAAAATGTTTTTTATTTTCATTGTTTTGTCCTCCTTTCATCCCTTCATTGCAATGCCTTAATCTGTATTCTTAAAATCTGAAAAAATCAAGGTAAAATTTTTAGTATAATCTCCAACAAGCTTGAAATTATTGGTATCGACATTGATATAATAATTATTTTACTTCCAATTTCTATTTTACTTGCAATTGCCACTTCACCTGAATCCTTGCATATACTTACTGCAAATTCTGATAAAAATGCAATTCCAGTAATTTTTATTAATAATGCTATAAATTGTGTATTAATTGAGAATTTATCTTCTATTGATTGTATTAAATTTATAATTCCTGTCAGCCTGTCCATCACTAAAATTAAAATCAATATGCCTGTTAGAATACTTATAAAAATAGCATATTCCGGCCTATATTGTTTTAGCATTATTATTATAACCAGCGCAATTAAAGCAATTCCTACTATTTTAATAATTTCCATTATATGCCCTTTCTTTTTAAGGATTTAGGCAGTCCCCTCAATCCCATTTTTTATAAACTGAATAATGTCCTTACAGTATCAAATAATCCACTTATTTCTTTTATTACCATAGTCAAAACAATAACAAGACCTGCAAGAGTGGTCATCATTGCTTGGTCTTCTCTACCTGCTCTTACCAAAACTTGATATAAAACCGCAACTAAAATTCCAATTGCCGCTATCTTAAATAATAAATCTATACTCATACAAAATCCCCCTAATTACATTTTATATTTATATCCAATAAATTTATTTAGTCTCAAAAACTTACACTATTTTAAATATACAGTTACATTAAAATAATAACTATAGCCATACCTATACTCATTCCTAGCTTTTTATATAATTTTTCATTTTTGTTTTTTTCTTCTTGAGCTTGTCTAATTTGTTCATCTAAAAAATTTTCCGTCACTTCAATTTGACTCAATTGTCCGTCACTATCTGTTATTCCGCAATAATTTTGAAAGTGATTTTACTGCTTGCTTGTCTTCAATGTTCAAATTTCCTGAATATTCGTCTACTGATTTTTCGAACGCAACTCCTGCTGAGTCAGTTTGCATTTTTTCTACAGCATTACTAAATAATTTTGATACATTTTTATTGGTATTTTCTGATATTTGTTTGAATATTTCTGGTATTGGTTCATATGTAAATTTTATTTTTGATTTAAATATGTTTAACGCATTTTTGATTTCTTCTAGCTCGTCTACTCTGAATTTATATTTTTGTGATATGTATTTTCCTATTAAGGCTGATGCTATAAACACTAAAAAAAGCATACAATATTTTATAAATTGCATTTTTCTTCTCCTTGCACTTTATTTTTTAATATTATATGCTTGTTATTTTATTTTAGAACTATTTTTCCAAATATTGAATTTCCGCCCAAATTATGATATATAATAATAAAGAATTTAACAAACAAAAATTCAAAATACAAAAATGAAAGGAATTTAAAAATGTTTAAATTACATTCAGATTATAAACCAACAGGAGACCAACCACAAGCAATAGAATACCTATCAAAAGGAATAGAAGAAGGAAAAAAATTCCAAACATTATTAGGAGTAACAGGATCTGGAAAAACATTCACAATGGCAAACATAATAAACAAAGTTCAAAAGCCAACATTGGTTTTAGCACACAACAAAACATTAGCAGGACAATTGTATTCAGAATTCAAAGAATTCTTCCCAGAAAATAATGTTGAATACTTTGTATCTTATTACGACTATTATCAACCAGAAAGCTACATTCCAGCTTCTGACACATATATAGAAAAAGATGCATCTATAAATGACGAAATTGACAAGCTTCGTCACTCTGCAACAGCATCTTTGTTTGAAACAAGAGATGTCATAATAGTTGCATCTGTTTCATGTATTTATGGTTTGGGTGACCCAATAGATTATGAGCACATGATAGTTTCTTTACGCCCTGGAATGCAAAAATCTAGGGAAGAAGTAATGAAAAAGCTAGTAAATATGCAATATTCAAGAAATGAAATTGATTTTAAAAGAGGTACTTTTAGAGCTAAAGGTGATATTTTAGAAATTTACCCATCTGACCAAAGTGAATCTGCAATAAGAGTTGAATTTTGGGGTGATGAAATTGAAAAAATCCATGAAATTAATCCTCTAACTGGCAAAGCTGTTGCAGAAAGAACTCATGTTATGATATTTCCTAACTCTCACTATGTTACAACTTCTGACAAAATGGAACGTGCTCTAGTTACAATTAATCAAGAATTGCAAGAAAGAATTAAATACTTTAAAGATAATAATAAATTAATTGAAGCTCAAAGAATTGATGAAAGAACAAATTTTGATATGGAAATGATGAAAGAGACTGGATTCTGCCAAGGTATTGAAAATTATTCAAGACACATAAGTGGCAGACCTGCTGGCTCTCCTCCATTCACTTTGTTCGATTACATGCCTAAAGATTTTCTTTTGTTAATAGATGAGTCACACGCTACAATACCTCAAGTTAGAGCTATGTACAATGGTGACCGTGCTCGTAAAGATTCTTTAGTTAATTATGGTTTTAGACTTCCATCTGCATATGACAACAGACCTTTGAAATTTGAGGAATTTGAAGAAAGAATTAATCAAGTTATATTTGTTAGTGCAACACCTGCAGATTATGAAAAAGAGCATAGCAAAAATAATGTTGTTGAACAAATTATTAGGCCAACTGGTCTTTTAGACCCTAAAATTGAAGTTAAACCTGTTTCAAATCAAATTGATGATTTAATTGAGCAAATTCGTATTAGAGTTGAAAAACATGAAAGAGTTTTGGTTACTACTCTAACTAAAAAAATGGCTGAAGATTTAACTTCATATTTACAAAGTTTAGATATTAAAGTTAATTATATGCATTCTGACATTAAAGCACTCGAAAGAATGGAAATTATAAGAAATCTGCGTTTAGGTGAATTTGATGTTTTAGTTGGTATAAATCTTTTAAGAGAAGGTCTAGATATACCAGAAGTGTCTTTAGTTGCCATTTTAGATGCTGATAAAGAAGGCTTCTTGCGTTCAGAGCGTTCTTTGATTCAAACTATTGGACGTGCTGCTAGGAACACTGATGGTACTGTTATTATGTATGCTGATGAACTTACTGATTCTATGGAAAAGGCTATTTCTGAAACTAACAGAAGGCGTCATATTCAAGAACAATATAATCTTGAACATGGTATTACTCCTAAAACAATTAAAAAATCTATTAGAGACAATATCAGTATTACAAAACAAGAAGATATTGGTGTTGAATTTAAAATGGAAAATGCTGATGATATTAAGAATACTATTGCTGAGTTGACTGATGAAATGCTTAAATATGCTGCTTCCATGGAATTTGAAAAAGCTGCTGAGGTTAGAGATAAAATTAAGGAATTAGAAAAATTGTTATAATTTTATATATTAGGAAAGTTGCATAACTTTCCTAATATATAAAAAAAGGAACACCAATTGATGTTCCTTTCTTGTTACTTTTTTAGCAGTATAGGAATTGGCTTATTGCCATATTTTGCGTATTCCTCTCGCCTCTCTCTATTAAACTTCTTTCCGTTCTCATAAAAGAGTCCAATATTAAGGTCCCTTTCATATATTTGTCTATCTAAGACACATATTTCAGAAATTGTTTTTTCTAATTTTTTTTCTGTCATATCGCTGTTCATAAATTGCGATATGACATCAAAATTATTTTTTTGTTTTTTTTGCTTAGATGTCATAATTCCTCCTTAAGTTTGCAAGTAACTACTAAATTTCAACATTTAATATTATACATCAATTTGAATCTCATGTAAAGTCAAATAATCCAATCTATGAACTCACTAACAAATAAAGCCCTTACCATCAAATTTCTAATGGTAAGGGTGGAGATTTTTACTCGGATTCAAAAATCATTTTGTTTTTTAAAAAGGTTTTTGAAATTTCCTTTTCTGTTTTTTCATCAATCTCAAGGTTTATCGATTCTTCACAAGTGAAAAATTTTCCTGTTCTTTCTCTTATTTCTGAAATCACAGATTCTCTTGAAATTAATGCCGGGTCCTCCAATTCCAGCTCTGTAATGTTAAGCTGCTTAGCACTTCTTACATCCGCTAAAACAACTGAAAAACTGCCATTTCCTGTTGAAATTAATTTAAATTTCATATTGTTTTCTCCTTTTATGTGCAAATTTTATCGCTACTAAATATATTATAAGCTTTTTTAAGCTAGAAGTCAACATAATATGCAATATCAAAAAAAATTTCTCTTACCACCAAAAACATTAGTGATAAGAGATGAGCAATGCAATTAGTCTTTTGATCTCTGATTTTCTTTAATCATTTTCTCTAGTTTTTCATAGTCTTGAACATTGAAATCAAGTTTAACGTTTGAAGGTTTCGTTCCAAATTTATGTCTAATTTTTTCCCTTATTTCCTGGAAAAATGCATTCTGACTCACATACTTTCCATTTTGGAAATAAGTTATTGGTAACCTTATTACATCCGCCACGTTATCTTGTTTATTCAAAGAAATACTAACTTCCTGCTCATTAATTACGAGTCTATATGTCTTCTCCATATACATGCTCCTTTTCTGATGCTTTACTACTAGTAACTATTCATATTATATACTTTTTTCACGTATAAGTCAACATAAAATGAAAACTCATACCACCAAAACATTAGTAGTATGAGTCAAATCATTATTTTACATTGCTTTTCTATATAATTCAATAAAATCTTCTTTGCTTACTTCTCTTGGATTACCTGGTTTACAAGGATCTTCCATAGCTTTATCTGCAAGCATTTCAAAATCTTCTTCTTTTGCTCCATAATCTTTAATAGTTTGAGTAATACCAACTGCTTTAGAAAGTTCACTAATCATCCATACAAATGTATTAATAACATCTTGGTCATTTAAGTGTGCAGCATCTGGTCTACCAATTTCGCATAAGATTTCTCTAAATCTTTGTGCTGTTTCTGGACTTTCTCCATTAAATCTCATAACTGTTGGTAAAAGCATAGCATTTGCAATTCCATGTGGTGTATCATATACAGCACCTAATTGGTGTGCCATTGAGTGAACTATTCCAAGTCCTACATTACTAAATCCCATACCTGCAATATATTGAGCCATTCCCATCATTTCAACAGCTTTAGGGTCTTTTTCATTTACGGCTGCTGGTAAATATTTGAATATTAATTTTATAGCCTTCATATGGAACATATCTGACATTTCGTTATGTGCTTTTGTAATATATCCTTCAACTGCATGTGTTAAAGCATCCATTCCTGTTGCTGCTGCAAGTGATTTTGGCATTGATGCCATTAATTCTGAATCAACTATTGCTACAATTGGAATGTCATTAGGGTCTACACATACCATTTTTATTTTTCTTTCTTCATCTGTTATAACATAGTTTATTGTAACTTCTGATGCTGTTCCTGCTGTTGTTGGTAATGCTATCATTGGCATTCCTTTATTAACTGTATTTGATAATCCATTTAAAGATTTGATATCTGCTCTGTCTGGATTTGTCATTACAATTGAAATTCCTTTTGCAGTGTCCATGCTTGAACCACCACCAACTGCAACTATTACATCTGCTCCTGATTCTTTACATGCAGTAACTCCGTCTGTTACATTTTTAATTGTTGGGTTTGGTTTGATTTCGTCATATAGTGAATATTCAATTCCTGCATCTGTTAATACTTTTTCAACTTTTGCAGTAACTCCTGCATCTACTAATGGTTTATCTGTAACCAAAAATACTTTTTTGAATTTTCCTTTCTTAATTTCTTCTGCTAGTACCTCTCTTGCATTGTTTCCAAAATATGATGTTTCGTTTAAAACAAATCTTATTGCCATTTTATATTCCTCCTTCGTAATTTTTATCTGTTTTGATTATACCAATAATAATTTTTTTGTACAATAGTTTTTACACAAATTTCACAATTATCTCAAAATTGCATTTATAATCACTTAGTCTCCTAAATTAATTCCTACACTTCTTGCTGTTTTTACTAAATCATCATCCATAGTAACCTTTCTTTGGTTACTTACAGTTGTGTTTCCAGAAACAGCACCAATTTCTTTATTTTGACCAACAACATCCTCTAGTGATGCATAATCGATTTTTCCATTTTTAATAACAACTAAATTTCCAAATTTTTCTTCAATAGCCATTCTCATTGCAGCAGTACCATATTTTGTTGATAAAACTCTATCAAATGCTGTTGGTGTTCCACCTCTTTGCATATAACCAAGTGTTGTATTTCTAGCTTCTAAACCTGTTAATTCTTGTAATTGTTTTGCAACTTTTTCACCAACTCCACCAAGCTTTGTATTATCAACACCTTTACCATTATCTCTTACATTTTCAACAGTAATTTCTCCATCTTTTGGCTTAGCTCCCTCTGCAACAACAACAATATCAAAATTTTTGCCTCTTTTTTGTCTATTTTTTATTTTTTCTGCAACTTTATTTATATCATATGGTATCTCTGGAATTAATGCAACATCTGCGCCACCTGCAATCGCTGACTCTAATGCTATCCATCCGGCATATCTTCCCATAACTTCCAATACCATAATTCTATGGTGTGTTTCACCTGTTGTATGAAGTCTATCAATTGCTTCCATTGCAACAGATACAGCAGTATTATATCCAAATGTAATTTCTGTACAAGCAACATCATTATCAATTGTTTTTGGAACTCCTATTACATTTACACCCTTTGTTGCAAAATCTCTGGCAGATTTTTGTGTTCCATCTCCACCTAGTGTAAAGATACAATCAAATCCATCATTTTTAATGTTTTCTACACATACATCAGACAAATCTTTGTATTCAACTGTTCCATCTTCATTTGTAACTTTATAATTGAATACATTTGCATTTGTTGAGGAACCTATTATTGAACCACCTTTTGGCAATATTCCTTCTGCATTTCCATCTTCTGCTGTACTTAATCTTTCATATTCATTTTTTAATAAACCATTATATCCATCTATAAATCCATAACATTCTATATCATGATTTTCTGCTGTTTTTACAATTCCTCTTATTACAGCATTAAAACCTGCTACATCTCCACCATTTGCTAATATTGCAACTTTTTTAATCATTTTAAATTCCTCCATTCAATTTTTCGGGATTGGGGGACGGGTCTTCAATCCCGAAAAAATAATAATTTTAAAAATTAGGGATTGAAGACCCGTCCCCCAATCCCGAAAAAATAATAACCTTAAAAATTAGGGATTGAAGACCCGTCCCCTAATCCCGTTTTTTATCCTAAAAGACTTTTTATTTCTTCATCTGCTTTTAATTCTTTTGTTAAAAACTGGAATGCTCTTTTGTCTTGTTTTACTGCAATTTCTGCAATTTCCTTATCATTTCTTAATCTGTAACTCGCAAACTTTACAATTAATCCTTTATTTGTAACTGCCGCTTTCACAACTTCTTTATCATCTCTCAATTTTTCACTTGCAAAATATAAAGTTTGTCCATATGTTTTTACACTTGCCATTATTACATCTTTGTCTGCTCTTAGTCTATCTGATGCATAACATGCAGTCCATGGTGCTCCTTTTATTGCAAGTAGCATCAAATCTTTGTTGTCTTTTAAACGGTCAGATACAAATTCCATTGACTCACCATCTTGTTCAAGTGCTGTCTTTACTACTTCTTCATCATCATGAAATTCAGGTGCTGCAAATTCCAAAAGTTTTCCTTTGCCTTTTACTGCTTGAAGCACATATTCTCTGTTATTACAATTTTTTTTCATTTCTGTTACATCTGGATCTTCCATTAATTATCACCTTTCATTTGTTCTCATCCCTTATAAAATCAAATATTCTTTTGGGAACCGATGTCTCAAACAGAACTGTCCCCAAAACAACATTTGGCAATTAGTGCTTTTATTTTTATTCCTTGTTCTGAAAACATTTTCTCATGCTCTGTTTCTATATTATTTTCAAAAATTGGTTCTTTATGCAAATCATAAGTTTTTGATACTATTTTAAAACCACTTTCTTCAAAATATATTAAACTTGAATTAAATAAATCATCATCATCTGTTTTAAAATAAACTTCTCCATTTTCTGCCAAAAATTGTTTATATTTTTCAAGTTGCCTTGTATGTGTAAGTCTTTTCTTTCTATGTTTTCCCTTTGGCCAAGGATTACAAAAATTTATATATATTCTTCGAATGTTGTCTGTTTTATCCAAAATCATTGATATTCTTTCAATATCAAATCTTGTTAGAGCAACATTATCTGGTTCAATATTTTTTTCTTGATACACTTGTTCCACATTTCTTTTTGCTAGTCCAAGCATTGCATCAACTAAATCTATTGCTATATAGTTAATATCTAAATTACTTGATGCTAAATTTGATATAAATTGACCTTTTCCGCATCCTAGTTCCAAATGTATTGGATTATTTGGATTTTTGAAAAATTCCTTCCATTTTCCTTTCCATTCTTCTGGGTTATCTATATAGAATTTACTCGCTTCTAATTCTGGTCTCGCCCATTTTTTGTATCTTATTCGCATTTTATTTTTCCTTCCTTAATGTTTTTATTAATATAATTGTTTTGCCACTTTTATTTTTAACTATTGTTTTTCATTTATCATTCCGTAACAAATTATATGTTACAGTTCAGTAAGAAAAATCCTTGAAATACCTGTGAATGATATTTTGAATATATTTCGAATGTGATGTAGGGAACCTGAGAAAATATGAAAAATATCATTCACAGATATTTCAAGGATTTTTCCTACTAAACTGTAACAATTATATACATATTTATAAAAAAAGTAAAGTAAAAATTTGTATTTTTTGCACTTTCCTGTTACAATAATGTTACATATAATGACCAAGGGAAAAATAGACACACACAAACTATAAAATTATATATTAAGAAGGATCAAAAATGGAAATAAATTATGAAATAAAAAACAACACACAAACAATAAATAGCATATTACAAAATGAACTAAAAATATCATCAAGGCTTTTATACAAATTAATAAAATTAAATAAAATAGAACTTAATCACAAGCCTTGTGACACACGTAAAACATGCACTTTAGGAGACACAATTACAGTCAACTTTGATTATGAAGAAGATAATTCAAATATTGTACCAACAAAGATGGATTTAAATATCATCTTCGAAGACGACTGGCTTTTAGTTGTGAATAAACCTGCTGGAATTGCAATACATCCATCAGTTTTACATTACTCTGATTCTTTGTGTAATGGTATAAGATTTTATTTTGATAAAATTGGTTTAAAGAAAAAAATAAGACCTGTTAATAGGCTTGACCTAAACACATCTGGATTAGTTATCTTTGCAAAATGTGAATACATTCAAGAATGTTTAATTAACCAAATGAAAAAAAATCAATTTAAAAAAGAATATTTAGCCGTTTGTGATGGAATTTTTGACGAAAAATCTGGTACAATTAATTTACCAATTGCAAGAAAAGAAAATAGTATTATCGAAAGATGTATTTCTGAAAATGGTCAAACTGCCATAACTCATTATGAAATTTTAAAAGAATTTGATAATTATTCTTTAGTTAAATGTTCTTTGGAGACTGGTAGGACTCATCAAATTAGGGTTCATATGTCTGCCATCGGTCATCCTTTGCTTGGTGATAGTTTATATGGTTCTATTTCTGATTTAATTAATAGACAGGCTTTGCATTGCCATAATTTGCAGTTTATTCATCCTGTTTATAATAATAATTTGAATTTTTTTGGTGATTTACCTAATGATTTTAAAATTTTTGATTTTTAATAAAAAAAGAGCAAATCTGTAAGCCGGGTTCTGTCTTTTAAAATAGTCATTTATCTAGGACATATATTGCTATATGCCTCAAGCCACGCAATTCAAGAAGGCGTCGAGCAGACTTAATCTTCTTTATTAGGTGTTGCTCCAGATGGGGTTTACACAGCATTCTATGTCACCATAGAACCGGTGAGCTCTTACCTCGCCTTTTCATCCTTACCCATACGGGCGGTTATTTTCTGTTGCACTTTCCTTATGGTTACCCACACTAGACGTTATCTAGCATCATTGCTCTATGGAGCCCGGACTTTCCTCTCGTAGTTCCTTTCGGAAGTTACCAGCGACTATTCAATTTACTCTTTGAAAATTATATCACATATTTTCTAATTCTTCCAGTAAATTTTTATATTTTATCAAAAAAATATCTTTTTCTTTTAATTCAATTGCTCCCTGTAACTCTTTTAACATAATATATGCCTTATTTATATTATATTTATTTTTTTTTATTTCAGAACTTTCAGCCAATTTTGAAAACTCCTGTAATGCATCATTTGCATAATCAGAAATATCTTCCCAATCCTCTTCTTCTAGAATACTATACGCCCTAAAAATATCATTCTTTGTTTTGATAACTACCTTTTCCTTTTCGTCGTCTGTACATTCTTCAACAAACTTTGGCAAATAACCATATAAACTAGACAATTCTTTTAATGTATCTTTTTTATTTTCATCATTTATTGCTTTTGTTAATTTATCAAACTCTCTATTAAAATTCGTTATTTCTTCTTTGTTTATATTTGTTTTATATAAATCTAAAATTGCAGGATATAATGATGTGTACATTTTTTCGGTTTCGTTCTTTATTTGTTTCCAATTTACTTCAGTGTCTCTTGTTAGTATTCCTTTTTCTTCTATATTATATTTTTTTTTATTTTCTTGCACATTTTCATTGCTCTTTTCAGAAGAACTTGAAGAGCCATCTTTTTTTGAATCTCCGCTTTTCTGAGAGCTATCATCCTTTTTTGAGTTTCCATCTTCTGCAGAACTATCTTCTGACTTTTTCCCAGTTGTGTCTTCATTATTTGTTTCTGTTGTATTTTCTTCTTCTTTTGGTTCTGTAACTGAAATTGTATAATTTTCAAATTTGATATTATTTATTTCATTAAATAAATCAGTAAATTTGTTATCAAAATACTTTATTGAGCTTAATGATTTTTCTTGTATTTTATCTTGTGACTCGTCTTTCCCTGATACTTTATACACTAAAAAAATTGATAATAAAATTAATAATATTATAAATATATATGCAATTCTTGCGTACTTCTTCAAATTCAAACCTCCCGTTATATTATATTTTAGACAAACAACTTTTATATATTTAAAATTTACTTATACTAAATTATAATTTTTATTGATTTAGATGTTATTTTTATTATTTGCTTTTTTTTATAAAGTATTCCAAATAAATTTTATATGTATATTTTTTTAGATAAATAATATACTAATTTAATATGACAAAGTATATTTTATTTTTTATTGATTACCTCAATTGGTTAATTTAAAGTCTTTATAATACATAAAAGGAGTTATCGGATTTATGGTTTCAGTTAATTTATATAGTGAAAAATCTGAAGAGATAGAAAATTTTTTGAGTTTATTTTATAATTCCTCTTTTAATATGAATAATATTTTGAATTGGGAACACAAATATGAGAATCCAATTGAAATAACAGAAATTATTGGTGCATTTGTAGATAATATTGAAAGATTTGAAATCATGATGTGGATATCTTTGGATAAAGGTGTTTATATCCATGTTACTGAAGATAATGCTAATAGTTTAATTAAGTATCTTTATGAAAGATATCCTTATTAAAAAAAGAATTTCTATTAGTTTTTTTGACTATAGAAATTCTTTTTATATTATTTACTCTTCTTCACTAATATGTTCAACAGTTTTATCATCTTCTAATTTTGGATCAGACTCTACTGTTACAGTTTCTTCCAAATTTGACTTTTCTTCATTCTCTGTTTGTTGACTTTCCTCAGTTTCATTATTAACAACATCATTCCCATCAAACGGATTATTACTTTTTTCTATTACTTCAACTTCTTTAGCTGGTTCTTTTTTTACTTCTTCTTGTTTTGCACCACATTTAGGACAGAATTTTACATCTTTTTCAATTTCAGCAAAGCAACTTGAACATTGTTTTTTATCTTTTAACTCTAGACATTGCTTTAAATTTGAATCGATTTCATCACTTAAAACATCAATTTTTGTACATTTTTCTTCAATCTCTTTTTCGATGTCATATTCACCTTTTCTTGTATGTTTTTGATAAACTGATTCCCCTATTTCCTTATAAATGTCATTTATTTGTGATTTTAAATCAGATATTTTCATTCTTAATTTAGCTTCCTTTGCTAATTTTCCAGTTTTATCTGCCGTAACTTTGTATGCTTCACTTGCTTTCTTCCCTATTTTATCAAAAAAATCCATTTCTATTCCTCCATTCAGTCATCAAACTCTAGATACACTTTATAATATTGATTTTTATACAAATCAGTACCTTTTATATTTTATTTTTATATTTCAAAATTTGATAACTTTTTTATAAATATTATTTCATTTTTTTTAAATTTTATTCTTAAATTTATTTATATATTAATTTCAATTTTATAATTTTTATTCCGTTTTTCTGTCACGTGTCATTAAACTTTTTACAGCTTCTTGTGGGTCAAGATTTTCGTATAAAACTTTATAAACAGTTTCAACTATCGGCATTTCAATATTATGTAATTTTCCAAGTTCATATGCAACTTCAATATTATCAACACTTTCAATTACCATACCAACTTCTTTTTTTGTTTCTTCAAGTGATTTTCCTTGCCCTATTAAATATCCAGCTTTTCTATTTCTACTATGTTCACTTAAACAAGTTACTATCAAATCTCCAAGGCCACTTAAACCATAAAATGTTTCTTCTTTTCCACCAAGTTCAACACCTAAACGCACAATTTCTTTTAACCCTCTGGTTATTAATGCTGCAAAGCTATTATCTCCTAAACCAATTCCTGCAGCTGCACCTGAGCAAAATGCAATTATATTCTTTAATGCTCCACCAAGTTCTACACCTTTTACATCATTTGATGTATATATTCTCATTTTTTCTGACATAAATGCGTCTTGTACCATTTTTAATATATTTTGATGTTTTGATGCAATTACTAGTGCCGTTGGTACCGCTATTGAAACTTCTTCTGCATGACTTGGTCCAGATAATGCACCCACTTTTGCTGTTGGCATTTCTTCTAAAATAACTTCGTCCAATGTTTCTAATGTTTCTTTTTCAAATCCTTTTGAACATATTATTACTGGTTTATTTCCTACATATTCTTTATATTGTCTAAATGTACTTCTTGTAAATTTTGATGGTGTAACATGTAAAATCATTTTGCTATTTTTAATTACTTCCTCAAAATCTGTTGAGCACATAATATTTTCTGGCAATTCAACACCAGGCAAAAATTTACATTTTCTTTCATTGTTTATTAAATCTCTTTCTTCTTCCATAAAAGACCATATTTTAACATTGTTTCCTACACTTGCTAAATGTACAGCCAAGGCAACTCCCCAGCTTCCACTTCCAATTATTGCAATATTCATAGTTTTTTCATCTCACCTTTCTCTTTCATCTTTTTTTTCAATCAATTGAACCAATGGGGACGTTCTTAAATTTGAACCAATGGGGACGTTCTTAAATTGGTTGAAAATTATTAATTATATTAAAAGAGTATTTTATATTTATTATTTCAACCAATTTAAGAACGTCCCCATTGGTTCAAATTTAAGAACGTCCCCATTGGTTCAAATTGGTTCCATTGATTGAATTATTTTGTATTTTTAAAACTTAATTTGTTTTCTGTTCCACTTAAAATTCTTTTAATATTACTTCTATGATTATATAAAACAATTATAGCTAATATTACACTATAAATAAAATAAACTCTACCACTTTTGCCATCTGTTAAAACAGTGTAATGTTGATTTATGAATAATGTTAAAACTGGAAACAATACTGCTGCAGCACAAGAACCTAATGATACCATTCTTGTTAATGCCATTAAGACTACTGCAAATACTAAACAAATTAGTCCTATTTGCCAGTTACTCATAAGTAAAACTCCAAGTGATGTTGCTACACCCTTTCCACCTTTAAATCCAAAGAATATTGGAAATGTATGCCCTAAAACAACTGCAATTCCTGCTATTTGTAAAAGTAATTCTCTATCTAAATTTTTTGCAATATTTCCTACAATTATTGCAATTACTATAGAAACAACTCCTTTTAAAATGTCACAGACTAATGTAATTACTGCTGCCTTTTTTCCAACTGAACGCAACATATTAGTTGTCCCTGCATTTCCACTTCCTTTTTCTCTTACATCAAATCCTGCCATTTTTTTGCTTATTAATACTGAAAAATTTATGCTACCTATTAGGTATGCTATTACTGCTACTATTATGTATGCTGCCATTTTCTTTACCTTCTTTCTTTTGAATATCAATGTCTTTTTAAAGACGATGTCTCAAACAGAACCGTCCCCAATGCGACATTATTCTTTTTCTCCCTTTTCTCTAACAATAATTCTAACCGGAGTACCCTCAAGTCCAAATTCTTTTCTAATTTGATTTACCAAATATCTTTGATAAGAAAAATGGAATAATTGTTTATTATTAACAAAAATAACAAATGTTGGTGGCTTTGTAGAAGCCTGTGTTCCATAATAGATTTTTAATCTTCTTCCCTTATCTGTTGGTGGTTGAACAATTGCTATTGCCTCATTTATTACTTGATTTAATACTGATGTTGATACTCTTAACGCATTTTGTTTTGCAACATTGTTTATCAAATCAAATAATTTATCAACCCTTTGTCCAGTTTTTGCAGATATAAAAATCATTGGTGCATATGATAAATATGATAATTTTTCATAAACTTCTTTTTTATATTTTTCTAGAGTTCCTGTTGTTTTTTCATATTCATCCCATTTGTTTACAACAATTATGACACCTTTTCCAGCCTCATGAGCTTCACCTGCAATTTTTGCATCTTGGTCTGTTACACCATCATTTGCATCAATCATCATTAAACATACATCAGCCCTTTCAACTGCTAATAAACTTCTTTGAACACTATATTTTTCAATTGATTCATTTACTTTTGCTTTTTTTCTAATACCTGCTGTGTCTATTAAAACATATTTACCATGTTCGTTTTCGAATGGTGAATCTATTGCATCTCTGGTTGTTCCTGCAATATTACTTACGATTGTTCTTTTTTCTCCTAAAATTTTATTTATTAAAGAAGATTTACCAACATTTGGTTTTCCTATTACAGCAACTTTGATAATTTCTTCATCATCTTCTGAATCATCTTTTTCAGGAAAATGTTCATATATTGCATCAAGTACATCACCTATTCCTAAAGCATTTGATGCAGATATTGGATATGGGTCACCTAATCCTAAATTATAAAATTCATATGCCTCTTGTCTATCTTTTTCGTAATTATCTGCTTTGTTGCATACTAAAACAATTGGCTTTCCTGATTTTTTAAGCATTAATGCAATCTCTCTGTCAGCTGCCGTAACACCTTGCCTAATATCTGTTAAAAAGATTATTACATCTGCCATTGATATTGCTAAATTTGCTTGTTCTCTCATTTGAGACAAAATGATATCCTCTGATTCTGGTTCGATACCACCTGTATCTACTAATGTGAATTTTCTTCCACGCCAATTTGTTTCTGCATATATTCTGTCTCTTGTTACTCCAGGTGTGTCTTGTACTATTGATATTCTACTTCCCACCAAATAGTTGAAAAATGTTGATTTTCCTACATTTGGTTTTCCTATTATTGCTACTATTGGTTTTGCCATTTTTCTTCCCTCGCTTTACTATCTAATTGTCCTTCAAAATTTTTATGTCCCATTTGGAACCGATGTTCCAAACAGAACTGTCCCCAAGGAGACATTTTATCTTCCGGCCTCCGCCACCACCGGCCTCCGGCCTCCACCGCCGCCTCCTGAGAAGCCGCCGCCTCCGCCAGAGCCTGATGAATATGTTGATGAATATGTTGAATGTGCTGATTGTATTGAAGAGCTCATTGCATTTGTAAAACTACTACTAAAATCAGTATGTAACATCAAATTCATATATGAATATGTAGCTATGCTATCTGACATGTTCTCAAAATCTGGATATACAATTTTTAGTTGTTTTATAACTTTATCAGCAACTCCCATTGCTGTTGCATATACCAAATATTTTTCCCATATAACTAATTCTGGAACTTCTCTTTTATCTAGCATTGAGAATTCTTCCATAAATACTTTTAGCCCTTTCCATTCTGCCTGTTTATCAATACCTTTTTGTGTAAATATATTTGATTTCTTTTGAATTTTCCAACATAGATATGCATTAATTGCTGATATTACAATTGCAAAGATTGGTATTATAGCGAATACAAACCAACATAAAGCAATTATTGCAACTATGTATCCTACTTTAGCAGATGAATATTTTTTATAGTCCGTATATCCTTCTGCATCTATAATCCCATCATCTTCAAGTTGTGTTTCTACACTTCTAAAAGTACCTGACAGTAAATTTTCAACTTTAGATGGATTATTTTTTATATACTTTTGTAATTCTTTTAATGTTATAACTTTTTTACTTCCAGCTGCATTTTTTACAAATGTCATAATACGCTGTTCATTTGGTTTTAAACCATCACTTACTTGTTTCAAAACATAAATATTTGTAACATCTTTATTTTTTTCATTTTTTTCTAATTTTACGTCTAAATATTTCTTTAAAGTTAAATCAAGCATTGTTGCTGAAAATATTTTTCCAAATTCTAATGAAGAAAATTGAGACCTTATTGGGTTTAATATTCTCATTACTTCTCCTGGAGTCGCACCTTCATCTGGAATATCTCTAAAATACTTATATTGAGTTGTTGCAACAATTTTTTCTCTATTTTCTATTTCTTTCAATTTTGCCTTATACTTTTTAGTCTGCTTAAGTTCCGCAATAATCACAATTAAAAATATTGAACCAAATATTAAAATTATAATTAGTCCAACAAGCCAATCAGAATTTTCTTGCATCCAACTATCTATTTTTCTTTGCCTGTTAGCCTTATTGGCCCACTTTGTTTCCTCTTTAACGACTGTATTTAGTATATCTGTTTGTTTTACTCTACCAGAAGTATTAATTAAATTTGTTGGAAACAATGTTCTTACTTCTACATATGTTCCATGTTTAAATTGATTTATTTCAAATTGAATTTTATTTGTATCTGTTGCATATATTGTCCCATTTAAACCTGCTGTATGTCCCCAAACTTTAATTTCTTCTTTATTTGAAACATTTGATGGCAAATAAATTGTACCTATAATTCTTTTAGCATCTACTTCAAAATCTTTTCCTACAAATTGCCAATATAATTCAGCATAATCATTATATTTTGTTATAGCATCATTTACTCTATATGAAATCTGATATGTTCTTAATGATGATGTTGTATCTAAACCGACACCCCATCCAATTTCAAAATCATTGTCTTCATTTTCAGTTCCATAGTAATATCCTTTTTGTACATGATATGCCCATTCATTTGTTTTCTTAAAGTCAGTTGATGTTCCATTGGTTATATCTTTTACAGTTACATTTGTTATACTTGAATATTTGCTTTTGTCTTTTTTAAATGTTTTGTACAAAGTATTTGTATTTTTTATATTTATGTACCATGTTTCAGTAACATCCATACTTCCATCATTATTAATTTGTGCATCAAAACCCAAATCACCAAGATATAGGCTTCCTGCATTTGATTTTACTGTTCCCAATAATATTAGAATCATTGCAAATATTATTGTTACAAGTAACTTTTTCTCCTTTCTCATATGTACCCTCCTTTATTTTCTATCACAATAATTCTACTATATTGAACTTAAAATTGCAATGTTTTTAGAATATTTTAAAACAAAAAAAATACCAGAAAATATTTTCATATTCTCTAGTACTTCTAATCTTTTGATCCTATGCAAGACCATATTTCTTTTTAAATTTATCTGCTCTACCACCAACTGTTTCTTGTCTTAAGTTTCCTGTCCAGTATGGATGACATTTTGAGCAAACATCAACTTTTATATCTTTTTTTGTTGAACCAACTTCTAAAACATTTCCACATGCACATGTGATTGTTGTTTGGTTGTATTCTGGATGTATTCCTTCTTTCATTTTAATTTCACCTCTTTTTCGTATTTTATAACATGACTGTTTTTTATAATAACATATTATCAAAATTTTTTCAAGTATTATTTTGGGGTATTTGTATTTTTTTCTTCACTAAATATATATTGTGCTGATTGTAACATTTCTTTGTTTAATGATAATTTGTGTACAAGTTTGTTCATAACATTGAAAACACAAGCAATTATTAGTATTAACATCCCAATTCTTTTCCAATATTTTTTTAGCATCGTTTTTCTCCTTTTCCAAATAATACATATCTATTATACTGTTTTTTCTTTAAAATGTCAACGAAAATAAGCTTTAAAATTAATTTTTTCTAATTCGCCAATTGAACATCTTTCTTTAGAAGATATAAAAATTATTGAAGAAAACATATACAAAGGATTAAGAAAATGAGAATTATTTAGAATTGTCCTCCACAATTATAACGTTTTTTATTGTTAGTTAAATTATGCTATTGATGTTTTCAATAAATTGCTATATAATATTGTTATTCTAGAAAATTCTAATATACTTTTTTATTACATATGCAAAAAATCAACTTATGGGGAGGTACTTTATGATTATTAAAATTTTAGCAATTGTAATTACATTAGGCATATTTTTAACTCCTACGATTATAGGAGTTTTAGATGCATGGCCAGGAGAGAATGATAAAGAAAATCATTCAAAAACCGATTGTCTTTCTGATAAAGATCAGACATCTAATCAATAACACAAAAAAACTAACAGATACGAACTGAATTATTAGCTTAATAGCCATTAATTCAAGTTTGTATCTGTTAGTTGATGTAAATTCTCCACTATCTAATGCCTCTTTTGTCGCAGTATAAGTAACATTACTATTTGAATTCATTCCTTCACCTAGTCTTTGCATATTATTATTTTGTGTTTCATTTTTTCTTTAATTTTTCCATATAAAATAGTCCTTTTCTTAGTTGCTATATAATAGTTTGCTTAATTTTATTGCCATCAATTCCATTTCTATTTTTCCTACAACTATATATTTTAAATCTATATTAAATTTCTAACTTATACCCAAGGCCTATAACTGCCTTTATTTGAACATTTGAACCTATAATCTTTATTTTTTTACCATAAAAGAAAAGAGAGCTTATGCTCTCTTCCCAACTAGACTGACGTACTTAACATACGCTTAATTAACAAAATCAGTATCCAGCTATCGACCGAACAAAGGGGTATTCCCTTTTGGTAACTCAATTGTAATATTTAACTTTTGAAATATCAACAATTTCTTTATTATTTTATTCATTTTTTAAAATTTTATACTTATTTTCATTGAAAATTAAATATATGTATGTTATAATTTTTTTAAATTTGCCAATATAGCTCAGTTGGTAGAGCAACGGATTCGTAACCCGTAGGTCAGCAGTTCAATTCTGCTTATTGGCTCCACGCCAAAGAACAAAAGCGGACATTACTAACATTATCACTTATTAATACATTTTTAAGTCCGCGTCTTTGTTCGCGCGCGAAATTTGCTTTATGCAAATTTCTGTGCAAAGTATTTATATTATAGGAAGTTCGGAGAACTCTCCTATAGTATAAAAAAGATATGACACAAAAATCATATCTTTTTATTTTTTCATATTTTTTATCAAAAAATACTTCAAATTTTTTTCCATAAGCTATTCTCAATATTGCACATTTTATCGCTTATAATATCAATTTTTTCAAAAGCACTCTTCAAACAAACTGAAACATCTTCATTTTTTAGAAGAGTATTTTTCTTTCCACAAATTGAAAATTCTACATTTTCATCTTTGTCTAGCCGTACCCTGAAATCATTTTCAGCATAATAAAATACTCCATGGTAAAACTGTAGAAAACAATTTACACCCTGTTCCTTATAATTTACAATCTTTTTATTTTCAACTTCAAAGGACTCGTCAACTCTTGCATCTATAACAGTATCTAACGGAATCTCACTATATTTAATAGCTTTTTTAACTATTAAATACCCGTTATTCTTTTCTTCTTCTGTTAAATTTTTACAGAAATTGAATGCATTTGCTAAGTTCCTCAATCCAAATTCAAGAACATACTGGAACAAATCAATTTTAGCCTTAATATAAACTGTTTTTTCATACGAAGCCGTCTTACATAGTAGATTTATACTACTGTCTGATATCTTAAGTATAAATTTAAGTACTTCAACATCAACGTCTTCATATACTATATAATCATAAGTAATTTCTTCATCGTGACAACATGGCTTCTTTAACTCAATTATTTCTCTACCATTTTCACTTATAAAAGTAATAGCGTTTTTTTCTACTTCTCGTACTTTCATATTTTGAAGATATGGTAATGTTGTTTTTATCCGTTCTATCATTTCTTTCATTGTTTCTTCCTCCATTTTATTTGTGCATATATTATTATATCTTTTGGAAATTTTTTGGAAATTATTCCTCCTTTTTATTTTACTCCATTTACATTGCTAATTATATCACTTTTTTTACTCATTATCAATTATTTTTATTCCAATTATTTTTTCTTTTTTAATAAAAAATTACAGTTAAGTAAGAAAAATATTATACTAGGAAAAATAAATCTTATACCTAAAGAGAATTACTAATACAAAGCTATTGAGTACCTAGTTATAGACATCATAAAGTCAATTATAATAATTGTCAAAAATAAAATTAATAAACAAATTTGAACTTTATGAGGAATTTTTGTTGTAATCTTTTCAAGTTGTTTCTTTACAAAAGGATGAATTTTTTCAACAAAAATAGTTCCTATTATTCCCCAAGCAATTGAATATGCAAGGCTTATTCTCCCTTGAAAATTAAATGGTTCACCTGTGTAGTCCCACCATCTTAAACCAAATAAACTCTCTAATACAACAGATACTACATATTCAAATATGGTAAATGCTATCATAGAAATAAAAAATTTTCCTACTGTATTTGTTTTTATTTTTTTCAAACTTTCTATTAAAATTATTGCTCCAAATCCGTATATTGGACAAACCGGTCCATATAAAAATCCTCTTTTGTTAAATACTCCCAATGTTAGTACACAAAAGACTGTTTCTAATATCCATCCCAAAAACGAGTATGTAAAAAAATATGATAATAGTTTTTGTTTTTCTGTTAATTGCTTTGTTTCAATGTTTTTTTCTTTTTCCATATATATCCCCCTATATTTCTTTGTTATTTTTTGTTTATAATACTATAAAAAAACAAATATTGCAATGATTTAATATAAAGAAATAGAACAAATCCAAAAAATCAAAGATTTTTCAGATTTGTTCGTGCACGAAAATTTATAAAAATTCGGGATTGAAGACCCGTCCCCCAATCCCGAATTTTTATTTTACAACTTCAACATCTAATTTCAAGTTTTCACCATTAATATTAGTTTCTGTATAATCAGCTCTTTCAGCATCATAAACAATATCTAATGCCAAAGTATCATGCTTAATTAATTCAGCATTTTGTTTGATAACATTTTCAAGCATTTCGTTTCCAGCTACATAAAGATTTATCTTATCTAAAACTTCAAAACCTTTGTCTTTTCTCATATTTTGAACTTTTGATAATACCTCTCTTACATATCCTTCTTCTTTTAATTCTTGTGTGATATGTGTGTCTAATACGACACCGATTTCACCTTCACCTGCAAATGCAAATCCGTCTTTACCATTCATTGTGATTAGTAAGTTTTCTGAGTTTAATGCAATTTGTGTATCGTCTATTTCGATGTATTCTACTCCACCGTTTTTTACTGTGTTTGCTAAGTCCATTTGATTTTTCTTAGCAATTTCTTGTTTTATTCTAGGAATTAATCTTCCATATTCTTTTCCTAAAACTGGTAGATTTGGCTTGATTTCAAAGTTTACGTAGTCTGACATTTCTGCTCCTAGCTCTACTTTTTTAACATTTAATTCTTCTTTTACTATGTCTGAATAGTATTCAGGTAATGTATTTACAGATATTAGCATTTCTGATAATGGTTGTCTGTTTTTGATATTTACAGAGTTTCTTGCACTTCTTCCTAGTTTTACTATTGTGTATGCTAAGTCCATTTCTCTTTCTAGGTTAGAATCAACTGCTGTTTCGTCATATTCTGGCCATAAGCATAAGTGAATGCTTTCTGGTGCTTTTTCGTCTAATCCTACAACTAAGTTTTGATAAATTTCATCTGTCATAAATGGTACAAATGGTGCTGCTACTTTGCATAGTGTTACTAGTACTTTGTATAGTGTTACATATGCTCCGATTTTGTCGTCTGTTAATTCTTGACTCCAGAATCTTTCTCTGTTTCTACGTACATACCAGTTTGAAAGTTCGTCTGTAAAGCTTTCAATTTGAAGTGCTGCACTTGTTATATCATATTGTGATAATTTTTCGTCTACTTCTTTTACTAATGTGTTTAATTTTGAAATTATCCATTTATCCATTATGTTTGTAACTTTGAAGTCACTGTATTTTAATGGGTTGAATTGGTCTATTTCTGCATATAGAACGTAGAATGAGTATACATTCCATAATGTACTTAAAAATCCTCTTTGTGTTTCTTGTACATTGTTTAGTCCAAGTCTTGTTGGTAGCCATGGTGCACTACATGTATAGAAGTGCCATCTTGTTGCATCAGCTCCAACTGAGTCTAATAATACCATTGGGTCTACACCGTTTTTCTTTGATTTTGACATTTTTTGTCCGTGCTCGTCTAGAACATGTCCTAAAACGATACAGTTTTCAAATGGCGTTCTTCCAAATAATGCTGTTCCTAATGCTGTTAATGTATAGAACCATCCTCTAGTTTGGTCAATTGCTTCTGAAATGAATCCTGCTGGGAAGTTGTTATCAAACATTTCTTTATTTTCGAACGGATAATGCCATTGTGCAAAAGGCATTGAACCTGAGTCAAACCAACAGTCTATAACTTCTTTTGCTCTCTTCATTTCTTTACCACATTTTGGACATTTTAAATGTACATTATCAATATATGGTTTGTGTAATTCTATATCATCTGGACAGTCTATTGCTTTTTCTTTTAATTCTGCAATACTTCCAATACATTCTTGATGTCCACAGTTTTCGTCTTCACATGTCCAAATTGGAAGTGGTGTTCCCCAATATCTGTCTCTTGAAATTCCCCAGTCAATTACATTTTCTAGGAATTTTCCAAATCTTCCTGTTCTAATTGTGTCTGGATACCAGTTTACTTTGTTGTTATTTGCAACTAATTCGTCTCTTAGTTTGCTCATTGCAACAAACCAACTTTCTTTTGGATAGTAAAGTAATGGTGTGTCACATCTCCAACAATGTGGATATGAGTGCATGTGTTTTTCTTTGCTGAATAATTTGTTTTCGTCTGCTAACCATTTGCAAATATCTTCGTTACAGTCTCTAACAAATCTACCTGCCCAAGGTTCAACTTCTGGCACGAATTTTCCTGATTTATCTACTAAATTTACAAATGTAATTCCATTTTGTTTAGCAACTAAACTATCATCTTCACCATATGCTGGCGCAATATGAACGATTCCAGTACCGTCTGTTAATGTTACATAATCACCATGGATTACTTCAAATGCTTTTCCATCAACTTTAGCAAATGGCATTAATTGTTCGTATTTTACTCCTAATAATTCTTCACCTTTGAATTCTTTAATTATTTCATATGGAGTTTCTTTTAATACTGATTCAATTAAATCTTTTGCTAATATGTAGTTTTCATATACTGGCTCTTCGTCTGTTCCAATATTTGCTTTTATTTCTGCATATGTGTATGATTTGTTTACACATAATGCTAAGTTTGATGGCAATGTCCATGGAGTTGTTGTCCAAGCTAATATATATGTGTTTGGTTCAATTGCTTCATTTCCTATCTTTTGACCTTCTAGAACTTTGAATTTAGCAATACATGTTAAATCTTTAACATCTTTGTAACCTTGTGCAACTTCGTGTGAAGATAAAGCTGTTCCACATCTTGGACAATATGGCATAACCTTGTGTCCTTCATATAAAAGTCCTTTATTCCATAACTCTTTTAATGCCCACCAAACTGATTCGATGTAGTCATTGTGGTATGTTACATATGGATGTTCCATATCAACCCAATATCCTACTTTGTTTGTCATTTCTTCCCACATATGAACATATGTGAAAACGCTTTCTTTACATTCTTTAACAAATTTTTCAACACCATATTCTTCAATTTGTTGTTTTCCAGAAATTCCAAGTTTTTTCTCGATTTCAAGTTCAACTGGTAATCCGTGTGTATCCCATCCAGCTTTTCTTATAACTTGATATCCTTTCATAACTTTATATCTTGGAATTATGTCTTTCATAACTCTTGTTTCGATGTGTCCAACATGTGGTTTTCCGTTTGCTGTTGGTGGTCCATCATAAAATGTGAAATATCTTTTTCCTTTGTTCATGTCAAAGTTTTTCTTGATTATGTTTTTTTTCTTCCAGTTTTCTGCGACTTCTCTTTCCATTCCTACAAAGCCGTCTTTTAATTCTACTTTTTTGTACATAAAAATTCCTCCTTTTTTATTTTTATCTTTTTGTTTTTGGACAGTTTAAAAGGCTACTTCTATCCTAGTTTTCTAGGACGAAATAGCCTTTTCCGCGGTACCACCTATCTTAATAATGTTCCACTTTTATTTATGTTTTCTAATTTGTTTTACATTATTCTCTTATTTATCTTTAACGCAGATTTACGTTTAAACTTACTTTTTTGCTGTGTCATATTTTTTACAACACCATTAATTTGTTCAGTTCAAAAACAGTTAGGTGATAACAAATTATTTTTACTTACCAAATTTCCAGCTAACATTGGCTCTCTAAAAGTTATTATACAATTTGTGTTGTCCTTACTTTAGTTTATGTTTATATTAAATTTTAAGTCTTTACTTTTTTCTTTAACAAATTTCATTGACTTAATTTGCATATTATTATATCACATTTTTCGTGAATTTCAAGCCCTATTTGTAAATTTTTCAAAAACGTCAATTAAAAACAGCCTTAAAAGCTTTGTGTGTAAGTTGCAAAAAAAAGGAAGCGCTATGGCTTCCCCCCGTTCTCAAAACACAATATAATTAATGTTTAACAATTCCTATGCTTATATAATAACACTTGTATTTGAATATTTCAATAAAAATCGAAAAAATATTATTACTTTTTTGTTACAAAAATATTACAATTGTGTAACAACTTATTTTATTTTTCAAAATTTTATGTAACACCGGCAAATCTTCTTTTTACATCATTATTACAATTATTTCAATTTACTTTCAATTAAGTCAGCTATTTCTCTAGCTTTTTCAGTTATGTATTTTTGGTCTTCTCCCTCTATCATAACCCTAACTAATGGCTCTGTTCCAGAAGGTCTGATTAATACTCTACCATTTCCAGCAAATTCTTTTTCTAATTTATCTATTGCACTTTTTATTTCTGCATCTTTTTCATAATCATATTTTTTATCAGAATTTACTTTTGCATTTATTAATACCTGAGGATACAATTTAATTATTTCTGTCATTTTTGATGCTGTTTCGTTTTCTTCTAATATTGCTTGAATTAGCATTAATGATGTTAAAATCCCATCACCTGTTGGGTTGTAGTCTAATAAAATTACATGTCCAGATTGCTCACCACCTAGGTTGTATCCATCTTTAAGCATTTCTTCTAATACATATCTGTCTCCAACTTTTGTTTGAACAAGTTCTAATCCATTGTCTCTTGCGTATTTGTGTAATCCAAGGTTACTCATAACTGTTGCTACAACTGTATCTTTAGCTAATTTTCCTTTTTTTCTTAAATAGTTTGAAACAATAGCCATTATCATGTCACCATCAATTTCATTACCTTTTTCGTCAACTGCTAAACATCTGTCTCCATCACCATCATATGCTACTCCAAGACTTAATTTGTTTTCTACAACAAATTTTTTCAAAGAGTCTAAATGTGTTGAACCACAGTTGTCATTTATGTTTATTCCGTCTGGATGATTATGTATTATTTTATATTTTATTCCTAATGCTTTAAATACTTTTTCTGCAACTACTGATGTTGCACCATTTGCTGTGTCTATTCCAACAACAAAATTATCTTTGTTTATTTTATCAAAGTTGTCGTCAAAGTTCTTTCTGAAGAAATATACATATTCGTCTAATAAGTCTGCTCTGTATTCTGATATACCTATTTTACTACTTACAGCTGTAAGCTCGTCAATTTTTCCTGAATCCATTACTTCTTCTATTTCTTCTTCAAGACTGTCTGGAATTTTCATACCTTTATTGCTAAAGTACTTTATTCCATTAAATTCAAATGTGTTGTGTGATGCTGATATTACAACACTTGCATCTGCTTGTAATTTTCTAGTTAAATATGCAACTGCTGGTGTTGGTATAACTCCTAATAATTTTACATTTGCACCATAACTTAAAAATCCTGCTACCATAGCACTTTCTATAAGTGTTCCTGAGATTCTTGTATCCCTTCCTATTAATATTGTTGGCGCATGATCTGTATGCTTTGATAATACATATGCTCCTGCTTTTGCAACTTTATACACTAATTCTGGTGTAAGCTCTGTGTTTGCAATTCTTCTTATACCATCTGTTCCAAAATATTTTCTCATGCCAATTATCTCCCTTCATGAATCATCCTCTTTTAAAATTTCAAATATAAAATTTTGATTTTTGCCTTATCATCGAATTTTATATTCGAACTTTAATTTCTTTTTAAATACATAATTAATTTTTCTTTAAATGTTAATCTAGCTTCTTCTGGTTCTTCAATATCTATTCTTTTGTTTTCTAATGCTAATTTAGGATTTATAGTTGTTAATTCTTCAAGTTTTTGTTTTCCAACTATCTCTTCTATTTCTTCAAGTGCTTGAGGTATTCTTTTATATATAGTATTTGGTCTATGAACATCACTTCCAAGGAAATGTATCATATTACTTTCAAAAAATTTTCTAACAATTATTTCTGCCTTGTCTCCATATTGACCTAAAATGCTTCCGTAATTTGCTTGCATCAACACTCCTTTTTCAATCAAATCATATACAAGCTCTGGTTCTTTTTGTATAAACTTATATCTTTCAGGATGTGCTAGTACTGGTATAAGTTTATTCTCTTGCAAAGAATATATTACATCATATAAATTCATTGGCTCTACATTTAATGGCATTTCAAATAGCACATAACAGCTATTATTTATTGTTGATGCCTTGCCATCTATTAATAATTGCATCATATTGTCAGACATATAAATTTCGTTTCCTAAGTATAAATTAATGTCAATCCCTTTGTTTTGTAAATTTTCGCTAATTGCTTTTACCCACATATCTCTTTCTGGTACGTTTGTTTCATAGTAGTTTTCTATATAATGTGATGTCAATATTATTGATTCAAATCCTGCTTCTTTTGCTTCTTTTAATAGATTAAATGTCTCTTCTATACTTCTTGAGCCATCATCTATATTAGGTATAATGTGTGAATGAAAGTCTATCATTTGTTGTTCTCCTTCTTCCTTCTAGTTTAAATTTTTCTTTTCGTTATCTAAATATGAATTTATTTGATTTAGTATGTCATTTGCTTTATTTACTTCAACACGTGAATCATTATTAATAAAACTTGGCCTTGCTAAATTTTCTTCATTTTCATTTGTTTTTGTTTCTTCTTCATTAACTTGTGGATTTTTATATTTATCGTCATTATATTTTAATGTGTTATACGCTTTTTCTTTTATTTCCATTCTACTTGCTGATGCACCTGTTGATTCATGATAATAATATTTTTCATTATATTTTTTAACAGATACCGGCATTTTATTTACAACAACACCTGCTAAGTGACCACCAACATTTTGAATATTTTTTATTACTCTTTGTAAATTATCTTTTTTTGTTTCTTTGTGCGCTGTTACAATAACTGTTGAATCAACTATTCTTGACAAAATTACAGAGTCAGTAACAAGTTCACAAGGTGTTCCATCTATTATGATTATATCACATGCTTCTTTTAAATCTTCAATTAATTTGTTCATTTGAGGTGATACTAATAGTTCTGATGGATTTGGTGGAATATTTCCAGCAACCATTATTAACAAATTTTCTATTTCTGTTTTTTGTAAATAATTTGTTATATCTGGTTCTTGTCCATCTGTTACATCCATTCCAGATAAATAGTTTGAAAGTCCTGGTCTTGGTGATGCACCGAATATTGTGTATTGTCTACCTTTTCTCATATCAGCATCTATTAATATTACTTTGTTTCCTGCTTGTGCAAATGTAACAGCTAAGTTTGAAGCAACCCAGCTTTTACCCTCACTTGGGAAAGTTGATGTTATTAATAATGTTTTTAATTTTTTGTTTGTACTCATAAATTGTATATTTGTTCTAAGAGTTCTAAATACTTCTGATACAGGTGACTTAGGATCTCTTTGTGCTATTAATTCTTTTTTTATTTTCATTATCTTTTCTTTCCTCCTTTGTTCTTTGCTGGTTCAAAGCTATATAATGGAATTGTTGCAAGTACTGGTACTTTAAATTCTTTTTCAACTTCTTCTGCTGTTTTTACTGTTGTGTCTAGCATATTTGCAACTAGAACATATCCTGCAGCAACAACTATTCCTATAAATGTAAATATCATTACATCTTTTGGATGGTTGATATTTGATGGAGCTGTTTCTACTTCTGCAGTATCAACTATGTGAACGTTATTAATTTTATAAATTTCTTGTATTTTTTGTGTAAATACTTTTGCAACTTCATTTGCAACTTTTTCAGCAATATTTGCATTTTCATTTGTTACTGATATTTTTATAATTTCAGTATCTTTTTCTTGTGTTACAGTTATGTTATTTTTTAACTCGTCTTCACTTATTTTTATTCCTAAGTTTGATATAACTTGTCTTAATACGCTTTTACTTTGTACTAAGTCACTGTATGTTGATACCAATTTTGAGTTTAATGTTACATCTGTTGTTGTTATTGTGCTTGATTTGTCAGTTGAGTTATCTGATGTTGCTAATAATAGTGTTGTTGATGATGTGTATTTTGGTGTTACAAATCCTACTGTGTATATTACTCCTATCAACATAAATATTAATACAATTAGTATTATTTGTGTTTTTTTGCTCCAAAATAAGCTTAATAATTCTTTTAAATCAATTTCTTCCATCTCTTTCTCCTTTTATTTTTTATCTTTAAAATCGTATGTTGTTATTCTATCATATTGAGAGTTTTGTATCAAGTAATTTTGATAAAAAATTATAGTTTTTAGACATATTTTTTTAGTGACTAATAATAATATTTTTTTATGACAAAATAATACCATAGTTATTATTTTTTATTGATAACTATGGTATGTTTTTGTGATGATTTTTTATATATTTACAAATTTTGCATAACTAAAATCTATAATTTCATTTGGTTTAGTATCTGTATATGCCTTTTCTTTATGCATATAGTTAATTAATTCTTTAGTTGTAAAATTCTTAAATTTGTTTATTACCCTATCACAAATCTCTTTTTCATTTTCTGTTAGTTTTACTTTTAATTTGTAATTTTCATTTGGTAATATATGATAACAAACAGAATAATTTTCTTTATCTATTATTTCCTCTTCTACTTTTATTGATGGCAATTTCAAAAGTTCGTCATATGCAATTGGTAATGCCCCCATCTTTTGGTGTGTGTATACTAGTCCTGTTAGACTTTTTTTATTTTCTTTGTATGCAATTGAATCTATATACCACAACAGTTTCATTAATTTCACTTTATATAAATGAGGATAATATTGAGAAATATAATTTATTATTGCTTCTGTTTTATTTATTTCTAATGACATATTTCCATTTTCAGTATTTTCCTCTAAAAAATTAACATATTTAGCTTCTATTTCTTGCTCGTTTAAATAGTTAAGTGTTTCTTTAACTATTACAGTTTTTATGTTGTTTTCTATTGTTTCGTATCTTTCTCCTTTTTGGAATTTTTCTTTGTTGTTTTCTAAATATTCTAATGCTATTAGTGCATTTTCGTCTATTAGTCTCATTATTTTGTCGTGTGCTTCATCTTGTATTTGTTTTGTTTCGTATCTTGTTACTGTTACGTCTCCTACTCCAAGTAGTTTTGCCATTTCTAGTTGTGTTATTTTGTATTTATTTCTTATTTGCTTTATTTCTTTTGAGGTTAATAGATCGTTTTGACGTCTATATGCATCATAACTATTAATCAAATTTTCATTCCATACTTCTCCGTTTTCAAAAGTATTTTCTTCGGTATATTTATTACATCTATACATTTTTTCTTTATGTTTTACTTTTTCTCCTTTTATTTCTATTTCTCTTTCCACTTCTATTAATTCCACATTATGTTCTTCTTCACATATTGAACAAAACATTTTTACAATCCCTAATATTTTAACTTTATTTTCCATTTAAGCCCCCTCCTTTATTTATATGGAAATTTCGTTATCTTATATTCTGCAAAATGAAATGACATACACAATATTATTTTCTTTTCATAACTTTGTATTCGAATTTTTATATATATTTGTTTTTTTTGTATATCTATACAAAAAACATAATAAGAGTTTGATTTTAAATTCCTTTCATTATCACAAGATTCAACATAATCTTTTACAGTTAAATTTTTTATATATTTTTTTATATCTTCATTATTTATACCTAATATTGTTCTGCAATCACTTGTATTATATCCTTTTGGTTTGTCGTTTCTTTCAATAATTATTAATTCACTATTTTTATATTCTAGTATTTGTCTTACTTCTTTTAAAAATGTTTCAACCGCTCCTTTACTTAATATATACCCATTTGCCATTTTGATAACCTCTTTATTTTAAATATTTTTTATATGTTTCTTATATTATAAGCTATCAATTGATAGTTGTCAAGTTTTTGAATGAGATAATATAATCTTTGTAATAAAAATATACCATAGCTATTATTCATAACCATGGTATATCACACTTTAAAATTACAGATCAATTATTAATATCATTTATCCAAATTTCCCAAATATATCCCTTATTATTATAGCCAAAAGAAACATCGTAAGTCTTATTTAGATTTATATATTTAGATCTTTTATCTGATTTAAGATTTCTTTGCTTTTAGTACGAATACAAACGCAATCCGGAATTGTATCTTGTCTTTGATATAATTCAGAATTATTTGAAGCAGCCTTTTGCAATAAGCCTCTCACATTGCTGCCTTTTTGTTTTCCCTCATACATTTGATAATCACTATTAAACCTTGTTAAATTTAGACTTTCTGATTGAGCACTTGCCTTTGATGCTGCTAAATTTCCAGAATTATTATATATGTAAATTCCACATGTTATTAGCAAAATTGATATTAATATTGCTCCTGCTATCAGCAAGGATTTTGATGCATTATCCATCACTTTTTCCTCTCTTAATTTTTTATTAAAACTCTTTTTACTTTTGAAAACGTTCTTCTAATAAAGCTCCTCCTATATGTATATTTTTTTACTAACTTACCAAAAGGCACTTTATCCAAGTTTTCAAAAAATTTTTTTCTTTTTGGGTCCGGCTTTACAGATTCTAACATACTTGGATTATACTTTATTGCTTCATTAAAATCAACCTGTTTATATATCATTTTAGAACTAATATCTTTAAATAATTGTTGCCCTTTTTCTGAATGTACTATGACTAATGATGTTCCTTTGTTATCATCCATTTCTGGTAATATGTTTTCTATTCCCCAGAAATCTGCTAATGTAATATCTGATACTCTATTTTTCTTTTTAAATTTACATTTATAGCATTCTTCTCTTAATGATGCATTTTTTAAAAATGCTTGCATATATGGGTCTTGATTTTGATTTTTCTTATAGTTTGATTTTGGATATTCAAATTTCATATTGAATAATTTCCATCCATCATCTTTGTTTCTAAAAGAGATTTTTTCTGGCTCTTGCCCTGATATATTTTTTCTGTATTCCAGATATTTTTCCCAAACTTTGTGTGAAGGAGTTCCATGACATATAATGTCTTGTGTATATAGATTTTCATACTCTTTTTTCAAGTACATTTTTAGTCCTTCAACTTGGCAAGGTGTTCCTGTAAATAATACATATCTACCTTGGTCTAAAAAATCTTTGGCTTGTCTGTAACAAATTCCAATTTTACTTTGTGCATATTTAGAACCTCTGAATTTTTCTATGTTGTTTTTATTTTCTATATATGTGTGAATTATATGATAATTTTCATCAAATGCTGCTCCAAATACAACACCTTGCTTATTTAATATTTGCTCCGCTAATAGTGTAAATATTCCACCTGATGAACTGTTTTTTCTTATTTCTTCGTCTTTATTTATACAAGCATACGCTTGTGGCATATTATCCATCAACTTACCTCCACATAAATTTCGGCCATCGGGGACGGTGTTAAATTGGTTGAAACATATCCTTATGAATCAAATCTTTTTATAATTTTAGAAAATAATTTCTTTTCATATTGATTTGTTCCAAATTTCCACATCATAATTACATATATTACAACATACACCAAGATTTGAATTATTAACTGTAATGTATTTGAAATTGGAATTAATCTTTTTAATGCTATCGCAATTACAAAGGCTATTACAACAGGTACACTCATTTTCAAAATATTTTTCCAAAACTTAGGTATGTCTATATGTGTTTTTTTATAATAAAAAATATTCATAAATATAATTTGTCCACATATTATTGATAATGATGTTCCTATTGCCGCACCTATTCCTCCATACAATTTTGATAAAAATATTGATATTATCAAATTAAATATTGAAAAAATAAATAAAACAATCACTCTAAATTTGTATTGATTTTTTGCTTGTATTATATTTAGTCCAACATTTTGTATAAGTGGTATTGTTAATGGTAACATCAATATACATGCAATCATATATGATTGACTATATTCTGGTCCTACCCACACAATGTTTATAAACTCTTGTCCATATAATAAAAATCCAGACATTATTAAAGCCATTACTATATATTGGATTCTTCCTGTTTGAATAAATACATGTGAAAACTCTTCATCACTTGCATTTTGTTCTTCCATTTTTGCGACCTTTGGTAACATAACACCTGCTATTGCAGTTGAAAAGTTCAAATACATTTGGTTTAGTTGGCTTGCCACTGAATATATTGCAACTACTGTTGTTCCACAAATTGTTCCTAAAATGAATTGGTCAACATTCCAATTTATTTTGTCCATTATGCTGTTTAAAAATATCCATACAGAATATGTCATTATTTCTTTTAATAATTTAGTGTCTAACTTTCCAAACTTTAATTTTATATTTAAATTTTTCTTGCAGTAAATATAGTTTATTACTAAAGTTCCTATATTAAATACTGTATTTAAAACTACTAACGCTATTGATTTGCATCCAAAATTTAATAATACTAACATCACTATTGGATTCAATATTATTCTTATTAAATTTAATACTTTTGAAAAAATAAATTTTTCATATGCTGTTATTATTGAACTAAAGATGCTTAATGGGAATGTTATTGTTAAATTTAATGTCAATATTCCCATTAAAACTTTTGCTTTTTGTAGTTCTTCATAATTCATTGAGTTGCCAAATAGTTTATCGACATTTAACCATAAAATTGCTCCTATTATTCCAGCAATGACACCTATCACCGTATAAATAATTAAGAACATTCCATGTAGTTTTTCTTCTTTTTCTTTTTGATTACTTACTCTGTATCTGGTTGTATATATGATTATTGCATTTCCGAAATCCAAAGTCTAAAATTGTTAAATATGATATTACTGATGTTACTAATGAATATAGTCCATATTCTGATTGTCCTAGTTTTGCTGTTAATATTGGTGTGTATAGTATTCCTACCAGCATGTTTACAACAATTATTGCATATGATAATATAGCTCCTATTTTTATTTGATTACTATTTTCTTTCAATTAATGGTTCCTTTCCGTTCTTTATTATCTATATTGCTATTTAACACTTTTTCTATATATTTGTTTGTCTTTTCTTTTTCCGTCTCTAGTATTTTGTAACTTTCTGAATAATCACATTTTAATAGTTCTTGTTGTATTTTTCCATCTTGACTATATCTTTCTTGCAATTTGAATTTTGTTAATAGTGTTTCTAATCTCGAATTTATATTGACTGTATTGTCTTCTCTATTAAATACTACAAATGGTCTGTTATATATTATTGAAAATATTGACCCATGATAAGAATCTGTACATATCAAAAATGCATTTTTAACAAGATATAAAAATTCACTTGGTCCTGATACATACAATGGCTCATTTTTATCCATTAAGTTTACTACAGTGCAATTATTTTCTGTTGCTATTTTTTCGATTTCAGCTTTTCTTTTTTCTGATAGATTTCCTAGAAAGTAATTTAGTATATATTTTTTTGATTTTAGTTGCTTTGGTTTTTTTGATACTTTGTCCCATTCTTGTGCTGTTAATAATAGTGTTGGGTCTACTAATACTTCTACATCTGTTCTGCCTGTTAGTTCTTTTATTATTTCTTTTGCTCTTTCTTCTCTTACTGATAGTTTGTTCATTTCTAGTAGGTTTTGTTTGTAGTATTCTTTTAGTTCTTCTGGTATTTGACTGATTCCAAAACTTGCACTAAAGGAGTTTCTTTTTTCCTTTGGTGCAAATTTTAAAAAGTCTATGTCTGACATTCTGTGGAAGTTTGGATTCCATACTTGGTCGCTTCCTGTTATATAGTTGTCATATTTTGTTTTTAGTATTTTTGGTATGTGTTTTGCGTCTATGTGGTATTTTGAGTATTTTATGTTTTTGTTGAATTTCATGAAGTTGTTGTATCTTTTGAAATTTGTTTTTATAGGTATGATTCTTTTTATAGTCGTTTTTATTTTCTTTTTTAAAAATCCTATTCCTATTATCCCGTCTTGGTTTGATATTGTTTCTACTTCTATTTCATATTTTTTTAGTATTTCTTGTGTTGCATAATTTTGTAGACGGTTTCCAGAATTTCTGTCATCATTTATTGTTAATATTGCTAATTTTTGCATTTTGATTTTCCTTTTTCTTTTACTTTTTTAATCATATTTTTTACATATACAAATTCTTCTCTTTTTCTAAATATTATATATTGTATTAAATTTGTCACTATTAAAACTATAATCCCATTTACAATTAATTGTATAAAATTATTATTAACTGTGATATTTTTTATTATAAATACTGTTAACACTGCACACAAAACAGATACAAACAAATACTCAAAATGTTCCTTTAAAAATTGAATATATGATCTGTTAAATAATTTTTTATATACATATACTGGATAGCTATACAAAAATAATACTAATGAACTTGTAACTGTTCCTAAAAATACTCCTGCAAGTCCCCATATTTTTAAGAATACTATAGATGCAACTATGTTTACTATAGATTCGATTATTGGTACAAATCTATCTTCATGAAAGATTCCAGCTGCTTCTTTAAAAGTATTTGATGTTTTTCTCATTCCTTGTATATAAAAATTGAGAGACAATATTACTAAAACACCATAACTTAATAAATATTTTCCACCTATCCATATTTTTATAAATGGTTCCATTAAACATAAAATTGCAATAGATGAAAAATTATACATCCATGAATTTATAAATAACATATTTTTATATATTTTATATGACTTTTCTTGTTCCTTTTCTACAAGTAAATTTCCTACACTTGCAGTTATAGATGAAAAAACTTGAGAAAATAAATTGTTAACAGCTTGCAATATAGTGTTGTAATTAGAATATAATCCAACTGTTGTAACACTCAAAAAGGTCGATATTATAATATTATCAGACCCCAATACTATAAAACTTCCTACTTTGTGGAAAATCAAACCTTTTACCTTTTGGATAATGCTTTGTTCTGTTTCTTTATCTATTTTATTTACATTTTTTTCTTTTATATATGGATACATTTTATTTGCTATTATAGTTATAACGACATTTTCAAGTATTCTAAATATTATTTTTATAGATAAATATGCCACATAATTTTTTGTTAAAACCAAAATTATTATTTGTAAAGTATTCATCAATACTAAATATAAAATATGAACTATATTTATTATATATGTTTTTTGACTTGCATACAATATTGATCTTTTATATGTTAATAGATATGATGCTACTGTATCAAATAAAAATAGTAAGTATAAAAATGTAATATTTTCTTGTATATTAGTTTCTCCTACTATTTTTCCAAGAAAGGGTATTATACAAATTCCTATTATAGTTACTACTAAAGCAATAAGTCTGTAGCTTTTTTTATAAAATTCTATTAGTGATTTTATTTTTTCTTTATCGTTTTCTGCTATTGGCCTATATAAACTATATATAATTGCAGAACCAATTCCAAGTTCTGCAATTGCTAACATTGACAATATATTAGTAAACAATCCATTTAAGCCTAAATATTCTGTTCCTAAAATTTTTATAAATATTTTTTGAGTTATTAGTCCTATTAATATCGTGACTATACTCATCGTCATTGATACTATTGTGTTTTTTATTGAATTCTGTGAACGCATTTTTTCCTTTCCTATCCCAAACAATCTATACTTTATTTTACAAAATTTTTGTGATTATTTGTTTCTCGTATCTATTATCTTTTATTTCAGTATTTTCTATTGAATCATCATTGGCCTCGTTAACTGCTTTTCCTTCTATTGCGATTTTTTCTTTAGCATTTCTTTTATACCATTCATATTCAATATCAATATGTCCTATATCTATAGCTTGATAACCAATCTTAGATATATCATATGCTAAAATTGTTGCAGTTGGCCCTAATGCAATTAATATTAATCTGTTTTTCCCATTTTCTATGGTTTTTTGTTTTATTTCTTCATATTTATCAAATGCATTTTTTGAAGGACATATAATTCTATTTATTGTATTAGCATTATCAAATAAATCATTTCCGATTCCTAGCTTAGTTTTCTCTCCTTCAACAATAAGTAAATCTTTTTTTTCCCATATTCTTTTTAAATTTTTAATTCTTATTTCTGTATTTTTTTTGTCTGCATATCCCATATAAAATCTAGTTAAATTTGCATTTCCATATTCTTTATTTTTATCTAACATCTTAATAATTTTTTTTCCATACTCATTAATAAATTTTCTCCAAAAAAATTTATCAAGCCATATTGCATTTTTTTTATATTGTAAATTAGCGGGAATTCCTACCAATAAATTTTTTTCGTTACTTTTTAATACATTTATAAGCTGCTTAGATAATTCTTCTGAATTATCTTGAAATGCAGGTGAGTTTTCATCCTGTAATATCCACAAAAATTCGCCATCTCCAAATCTAGAAAAAGATTTATTATTTTTTACAATCTGTTCTATAGTTTTTAAATCATTTAATATAGTTAGTTTCTTGTATTCCTTATTTATATCTCTTTTTTTCAAACTTTGTATAAAATACCTAAATGAGTAATACAAATCCAATATTGGCTTTCTTTTTAATAATTTTTTTATTTTCATTTTATTCATTCCTTATTTTCTATATCATTTAAATTTTAAAATAATTTTATAAACAATTGGCAAATAAAATTTTATTATAAATTTTATTTTATCCTTTTTTTCTATTTCTTTAGCTTTTAGAAATATTAATTTTAATTTATTTATTCTTTTCTTTATTTTTTTCTTATCCTGCTTATTTTTGCAATGACCTATTGCTTGTAAATTAGCATATATAGAACATTTTATTGAATATATATATATTTCAGGATATGTATTTTTTATAAACTCTCCAATTTCATATGTTAATTCTATACTTTTTTCAATGTCTATATTATATTTTTTCCCTTGTATTGCTGAAGATTGTCTTTTAATCCAATTGTACAATATTTCGGTTGTATTATATACTAATAATTCTTTGTTTCTTCTAAAAACTTCAAAAATCCATTTAAAATCTTCTCCTATTTTCATATTTTCATCAAACATAATATCTTTTATAATATCTCTTTTAAAAATTTTATTCCATACACTTGATGGCATGTCTTTGCCATTCAGTAACTTTTTCCAAAACTCTTCATTATTAAGTATTTTATCTTCTTGTTGAATAGTTTCTTCTATTAATTTTCCGGTAATATCTTCTATATTTCTAACTCCACAAACCCCAACATTGCAATTATATTTTAATACATTATTTATTAGTATCTTATACATATTAGGTTCTATAAAATCATCTGGGTCTACAAAACCTATAAAATCTCCATGCGAATTTTTTATTCCTGTATTTCTAGCACTTGATACTCCTTTATTCTCTTGTTCTATTATAACAATTCTATTGTCAATTTTAGAATATTTTTTGCAAATATTTATACTTTTATCGATAGAGCCATCATCTACCAAAATAATTTCTAAATTTTTGTATGTTTGATTAATAATGCTTTCTATACATCTCTCTATATATTTTTCTACATTATATACAGGAACAATTATACTGACTAATAATTCATTTTCCATATCATCTATCCTTATTCTTTATATTCTTTAATATAATAAAAATATTCATAAATTTTGCCTTTAATAATAACTTAATTTTTTCTTTTTTGGTAATAAAATTACTACTTAATATATCATTTAGACTATTATTAATATTTCTATTTATATTTTTGATTTCATATTTTTCTCTTGATTTAATTATTTTTTCTTTTAAATCAAGATTTAATATTAAATAATTATATTTTAATCCTATATAATTTTCCAATTTATTTGCTTTATATATATTAAATATTTCTTCATATGCTTTGCTAATTGATAGCCATTTAGGATTAAACTTTCCATTATAAGCACTATCATTTCTCTGATAATAATAATACAATTTTTGATTGCTGTATATTCCCTTATGTATCTTATTAATATACTCACTATTAAATAAAAAATCCTCATAAACTGATATTTTTTCATTAAACCTAATTTGATATTTATTAATAATACTTTTTTTGTATAACTTGTTCCATACATATCCCTGAAAATTTTCTTTTCCTAACATTTCTTTTAATAATAATTCTTTGTCAATAATTTTATATTTTTTATTACTTACTTCTTTTTCTTTTTTGTGCTTAGGATAAATTCTCTCAAAACCACAAATTGATATATCAATATCATTTGCTTTATTGATATTGTTATAAAGTATTTGTAACATGTTTTCATTAATTGAATCGTCTGGATCAATAAAAATAACATAATCACCTTTTGCTATTTTTAATCCATTATTTCTAGCGCTTGAAACACCCTCATTCTTTTTGTTAATTATAATAATTCTATTATCTATTTTTGAATATTTCTTACAAATCTCTAAACTACTATCCGTAGACCCATCATTAACTAATATAACTTCTATATTCTTGTATGTTTGTAACAATATACTCTTCAAACATTTTTCTAAATATTCTTCTACATTATAAATCGGTATTATAACTGAAATCATTTCTTCTCCTTAAAACTAATAATATTAATAAAAGTATAAATTAGTATAGCAAATAAACTACTTATATTAAGTAAAATATTTTCAAAAAATGAATATATTAAAAATACTATATACAGATTTTTCACAAATATCTTTTTTTCTCTAGATTCCTCTGAATAATCAATAATTTTGAAATTATTAATTAACATTTTTATTAATACTATAAAAGAAATTATTCCATATTGATATATATAATTAAAATATCCATTATCTAACATAACAGAACCAATTTCATTAGTCATACTATTTCTAAATGCTCCCATCCCAATAAATAAAGCATTATTTTCTGTTAATTTATGTATGGCACTTTGAATATAAGTTAACCTATAACTCAAAAGTGTATTAATAGTATCAAAATTAATTTTTTCTAGATCATATTCATTAAAAATTATATATGTAATAACACTCAGAATAATAAAAAGGTAAATCAATAATTTTACTTTTCTATTTTTTACAAGTAAGTCCTTAAAAAACAATAAGCCAAAAATAAGTATTACATATGTCGCTGTCCTAGAACCAGATTTTAATAATATTATTCCTAAAAATAATAAATACATTATATACTTATAAATTTTTTTTGATTTTATTGCAATAAAGTATATTCCAATCATAAATCCTAATGAAGCAAATATTCCTAATATATTTGGATGATTCAATCCACATACAAATCTAACTAAATTTCCTACTCTATTTGAATCATAAGATATAACATAATCATTATGAAAAAAAATAAATAAAGTAAGCAATGTTATAAATATAGTCTTTAATGTACTATTTATTATTGTATTAAATTCGATGTCCTTTAAATAATTGGGTAATAATACATTGGAAAACATTAATAAATCAACAACAATTAATATTTTGAATATAGACTCATTAAAATCACTTGTTTTAAATAATGAAAATAACATTGAAAAAATCAAAATTGACATAGTAATTATATTTGTTTTATTTACTTGAACTTTCTTTTTTACAATGTTCAATATGCAAAGAAGCTGTAAAACTATTAAAGTAATATATCTCACTATATCAAGATTTTTAAAATTGGCAAACGAAATAACAAATAATACAATAAAGCAATTAAATACTACTATTTTATAATTTATGTGTTTAATTATTTTTTCTTTCACTTTATTTTTTCTCCTCTTCATAAACTTTTTTTAATTTTAAAAAATAATCATCTATTGTATATCTGTTATAAATTTTTTCATTACTATAAACATTATTTTTTAATTTTTCTTTTAAGTCATTATAATCTTTAAAATTATTACTATTTATATTAAATTCACTTGCGGCACAATTCTTATTAACTAAACAAGGAATTCCTAAGTTTTGTGCCTCTAAAACAGTAAGTCCTGCAGTTTCATACCATCTGCTTGGAAAAATCAAAGCCCTGGCACCCTTCATATATTGTTTAACTTCATCTTTATTTTTCCATCCAACGAATTCAATATTTGGATATTGTTTTTCAAGTTTTTCTCTTTCTTCTCCATCTCCAACAACAATTCCTTTTAATTTCAAATCTGTTATTGCCTGACAAAAAAGATCTACTCCTTTTTCTTTAGAAATTCTACCCACATATAAATAGTATTCATTTTTACTAGGATCAACTTTTTCGGCATTTTCATCTATATCTATTGGATTATATATTCTTGTAATTTTAGTATTTTTACCTAAAGTAGGTTTTAATATTTTCTCACTAAATTCTGATATTGTAATTGCATTTTCTAATCTATCATTAAGTTTTACAATTTTATTTTGTACAAATTGTCTTACAATTCTATACAATTTAAATCCATAATTTCTTGAATCACAATTACACTTGATACATTTCCAAGATAATGGTTTTAAATGGCATATTTCATTTTGTTTATAATTAAAATATCCTCCATTTGGACAAGCTGTAAAATAATCATGTAATGTTAGCACTACTTTGAACTTCATTTTAAAAGCAATATCAAAAACACTACTAGACAATGCTTTTGTCCACCCGTGAATATGTATTACAGTTGTATTTTTATCAAGTCTTTTTAGTAATTTTTTAAATTCTTTTTTGGCTTTTAAATTATATATTCCATTAAAAAAACCTTTAATTCTGTTTTTTTCTTTTAAACTTTCATTTTGCCCTGTTGAAATATATTCAACTCCTTCTATATTGCTTTCAATTTTGTTTACTGCTGAAAAGAAATATACTTTTATTCCTTCTTGTTTTAATGCTATTGCAGTATCAATAGCAACTTTACTTGCACCACCTTGTACATAATTAAAATCGTTTACAATAACTACATTTTCTATATTTTTTTTATTATCTTTGCCGGGCATCCTGCAATAATCACTCCTTCTTCATTAAAACTTTTATTAACCAAAGAATTAGCTCCAATAACTATATTATTTGCAATACTAATATCTCCTATAATAACAGTTCCATATCCTATGTCAACATTATTTCCTATTATTGGAGATTTTCCATTTTTTTCTCCTATGCAATTATTCCCATGTAGATTACAATTATTTCCCAAAATTGCATCTCCATTTATTATAATGTTTCCGTGCCATATTCTTAAATTTTCTCCAAATTTGCCATACAATTCTAAATTGTATTTAGAAGCTATTCTATTCGCATAAAAAGCATAAATAATGCTTTTAATTTTTTTATTTTTTTCTTTTGCTAATTTATATTTTCTGTGAATTGTTACAGCTTTATAAAAAATATAGTCTGGATGCTTGGTAATTCTTTTATATAAAGATTTGCCAAAATTTTGTGACAAATATATATTTTTTTCAGATTTCATTTTCAATAATCCCCTAATTTCTACTTTATAATATTTTTCCAACTTTCATTCCAATAAATCTAGCAGCCATATTAGGAATATATTTTACCAAAACATTCCAATTTTTATCTTGCCAAGATCTTTTCAAAATATACTTGGCCATGTTTCCACCTGCTTGATTTACTTTATAATTATTTAAATAACTGTTTTCTTTAAAGAACTTTCCTGTATCTTTATATCTATCATAGTATTGTTTCAAAGTAAATACATGTGAATGAATTACTTCTGAATCTGCACAATATTTTATTTTATATCCATTAGTTATAAGCTTGTATGCAATATACATATCTTCACTAATAATTAAATTTTTATGATCATATCCATTTAGTTTAACAAACGTTTCTCTTTTTATTGCAGATGATGCGTCTGAAAAGAAAAATGTTTTTAATCCTAATTTTTCAATATCCTCTTTTGATACTATTTTTGATTCTTTAGGATAGTTGCATTCTCTTGTATATTTTTCAATTGTGTTATTGGTACATATTTGTCTACTATAGCAAGCATCAACCTCTCCAGAAATTATGTCTTTAGTTAGATTAAATAACCAATCTTCTTTTTCTATTATTACATCTTGAGTAACAAATACTATAATATCAGCATTACTTTCAAATGCTTCTATCTCTCTTGTTAGTCCATGTGAAAATTCTTCTTTTTTTATTTTTTTAAAATTTATATTTAATTTTTTTAGTTTTTCTTCTGTATTATCTTTGCTTTCTGTTAAAACATACTTTATTTCATTTATTTTTACATTTTTTTGTTTTAATAATGATTTATGAAGTCCCTCTATATCTTTTTCTGCATTGTATAATGGGCATATAATATCAATATTCATTCTCTTAAATTGCTCCTTCTTTTTTTATTACTGACTTTATTGTTTTTAATATAATTTTTATATCCAAAAGTAATGAAAAATTTTCAGCATAATATGCTTCCATTTCTACTCTTTGATCATAAGTTGTATCACTTCTTCCATTGGCTGCCCAATATCCAGTTAATCCTGGTCTTACACTATGTACTGTTTTCATTTTATCACCAAATAGTTTTACCTCTCTATCAACAATTGGCCTTGGTCCTACTAAACTCATATCACCTTTTAGAATATTTATAAATTGTGGAAATTCATCTAAGCTTGTTTTTCTTAAAAATTTTCCCAATTTAGTTATTCTAGGATCATTTTTTAATTTTTGATTTTCTTCAAATTCAATTCTTGCTTCTTCATTATTTTTTAAATATTCTTTTAGTATTTCATCTGCTCCTACTATCATTGATCTATATTTGTATAATTTAAAATGTTTTCCATTTTTACCAATTCTTAATTGATCATAAAAAATTGGTCCGTTATCTTCTTTTAATATTTTTTTTGCTATATAAATACCTATTGTTATTGGTATTAATAATAATGTTCCTATCAGTCCAACAAAAATATCAAATAATCTTTTAATGTCTTTTTCTATACATATAACTATTTTTTTATTGTCAATTGTATTATTTTCTATAACTATTTCATTAATAGCTTGTTCATTTGAAAAGCTATAATTTTTTATAACTTTCATATTCACTTCAAATCCCCCTATTTTGCTTATTTAAAATCATAAGTCAACTCTATGTTTAATTATATAATACTTTACTTAAAAAAGCAATTGTTTATAACTTTTTTTTACTCTTTTCTTCTTTTTTCCAGCAACAACAGACAGCAATATTATACGTACCACCAGTATTACTTAGTGTCAACTATAATATACCTGCCTTTTTAAATTATATATATGTAATTTTATATTCCTTTAGATTACCTGTGTGTGTGTGTGTGTGTGTGTGTGTGTGTGTGTGTGTAGTATTTCAACGTTTTCAGACATCATATTTTCCATCCCTTTTATTTTAATTTCTTATACTATACATAGTATAAGAAATTTGTATTTTTTTGTCAATAGTTTTGAAAGTTTTTCGTATAACTTTTAGTGTTATTTATATTTTTAAAAAGCCCTATAAGTTTATATAGAGCTTTCTCTGTTATAAGAATTTACTTTTCTTATTATTATTTTGTATATCCTGTTTTCTTTATAATGCTTTCACTTATTGATTTTACCGTATCTGATGCTGTGTAGTTTTCTTCTCCAAATGCTTCTTTGTGTAATTGTTTAACATTTGATTCTAGTGTAATTGGTATTCCGTACCATCTATCCATTGTTTTTCCTTTTGTATCATATGGCCATCCTATGCTTTCTGTAACTTTGTATTTTGACATACTTGATACCATTGATATTATATCTGTTGCTGATATATTTGTATAAACATGTGGTAATATTTTGTCTGCAAATGAGTTTATTTCATTTAGATTTTTTGTTTTTAATTTACTAAACATCGCTTCAATTACTGTTCTCATTCTTTCTGTTCTTTTATAGTCTCCACCGTCTGTGTATCTTATTCTAGAATATGCAACTGCTTGTACTCCATCTACTGTATATGTTCCTGGTTCTGTTATGTGTTCTGATGTTTTCCCTGTTACCTTTGATGTTTCGTCTATATATCCGTTTATATATTTTATTTCGTCTGATGTTATTGTTAATTGAACTCCTCCTAATTGGTCTACTGCTTCTGCTACTGAGTCAAAATTTACTGTTACAAATTCGTTTATATTCAAGTCTAAATTTGTGTTTAGTGTTTTTACTGCAAGTGGTGCTTCACCATATGAGTATGCATGTGTTATTTTGTCTAGTCCATGTCCTTCTATGTTTACATATGTATCTCTATATACTGATATTAATTTTATTGCTCCTGTGTCATTGTTTATACTTGCTATTATAATGCAGTCACTTCTGTTTCCTACTCCATAATCATATGATCTGCTGTCTACACCAAATATTGCTATATTTCTGTATCCTATTAGATTTTTTGCTGTTGTTTCTGTTATTCCTAAGTCTTTGTCTGATGGTAATTCTACTTTTTGTATTTTATCTAATTTTCCTTTTACGTAGAAAAATGCTACTCCTACAAGTACTATTAATATTATTAGCAGTACTATTACTATTCTTAAAAATACACTTAATTTTCTTTTTTCTTTCTTCTCTGACATTTGTTTTTCCTTCTTTCTTATAATTCCAAATATTTTTATATATTTTATTTAGTCTTATTCGTTTTAACTTGATGCCCACCTGAACATTTTTATATCATTATATTTTTTTAGTACCTGTTTGTATTTTTCGTATTCTTCATCCCATAGTGCTTCTGGTACTTTGTCAAATGCTGTGAATATTTTTTCTGCTTCTGATAAGTATATTACTTGTTCTTGTGCTGACATTGCTTGGTATTGTTTTGCAAATCTATATAGCTTGTCTAACATTTGGTTTGCTTCTATGAAGTCCCAAAAATCTTTGACTTTTATTCCTAGTAATTTTATTTGCATTATTGCGTATAGGCATAAGGCAAATATTAAAAATACTAATATATATATTACAACTAATATTGTTTTCATTTTTACCACCTTTATTTTTCTATTGTACTTCTCAAATTATACCATATATGTTTTTTTATTGCAATTATTTTTATATTTTTACAATATCTTACATTTTAATATAAGAACAAAAGCGGACATTAATGGCATTATCTTTCCTATAATATAAAAAATACCTTCTGTTTTAGTCTATCAGAGGATATTTTTGATTATTACACTACATATCTTTTTAGGTTAGCTATTTCGTATTCAAACATTCTATGTTCTTTTTCGTTTTTTTGATTGTATTCTTTCATTTCTTCACGCATTTTTATTTGTTCTTCAAGTATTTTTGCTACATTATTGCTCATGTAATTTAATTTTGACATAATACTATCTGATTTTTCTGTTTGTTTAGCGTCTACATAGTCTATTTTTTTATTTAAGTTATCATTTACTGCGTCAATTTTATTGTTTAAGCTTTCTTCTACTGCGTCAATTTTATTGTTTAAGTTTTCTTCTACTGCGTCAATTTTATTGTTTAAGTTTTCTTCTACTGCGTCAATTTTATTGTTTAAGCTTTCTTCTACTGCGTCAATTTT
>CAMBEE010000011.1 GCA_945865665.1 uncultured Clostridium sp.
ATTCTGAGGATAAAGAAGAAGATTCTGAGGATAAAGAAGAAGATTCTGAGGATAAGGAAGAAGATTCTGAGGATAAGGAAGAAGGTAAGAAGGAAGAGGATTCCGAGGATAAAGAAGAAGGTAAAAAAGAAGAAGGTACAAAAGATTCTTCACCTTTGAGTAAGGAAGACATCTTAAAGCTTATGTCAGAAAATTTAGCACCACTTATTAAAGATTCTGTTAAAGAAGTTTTAGGAATTAAAGATAGTAAAGGTTATGGTGGCATGCCTGCTGGGTCAGGAGAAAGCACTGTAGATATTTCAGAGTATGATTACAGCAAATTCATCTAAATTTTGCCGTGTAAAATTACTAAATTAAATAGGAGACTAAAAATGCAGCAAAGTGGTAAAACATTATCAATGCATAATGATGCTATTTGGAAAGGAACATATACCAATAACGGAATGCTGTTGAAAATTCATGAAAACGCATTTACGATTGGATATGCTAACGTACTTGTCCCAGATGGAACAGCTCAAGGTGCTGTAAAGTTTGGTAATGGTGTTTTCTTCAATCTTTCAGAAAAGAACAATACTGTTTACACAGGTGCACCTACAGTAACAGGAGCTTCTCCTGCTTTCGGCGGTATCATGGTTCGAGAACCTGCTATAGCTTCAGGATATCCAAGCATTAACGATGAAGTTGATTATTTTCAGAAAGGTTTGCTCTGCCGTCAAGGTTATATAATCTATAAGAAAGGAGATATTTACCTTGATACAGGTATTAAGTATGAAGATGTAGAGCTTTTTGATTATGCTTACATGAATTATGTAATGTTTATCAGAAAGACAGACGGTAGTGTATATTTTTCACCTGCTGAAACTAAATTTGAAAATGCAGATGACTTGAAAGTAGGTAGAGTTTGTGGAATTAATCCAGATGACAGGTCAATTACCGTATATATTGCTCCTGTTTATCTTGCTGACACTAAAGCTATTGCTGGTGCTACACCTGAAATTACAGCTGGGGAAGCAACTAACACAGAAGTCCCAGTAACAGTAAAAATTGGAACTCAAGCTTCTTTGATTCTTGACTTCAAGAAAACTACTGGAGGTGCTTACACCAATAATACTGATGTTCTTACTCCTACTTATGATGAAGGAGAATCAAAGTGGGTGCTTAAACACACATTTACAGATTTGGAAAAGAACACAGATTATACTTTCCAAGTAAGGGCAATTTCAGCTTCTGGTGTTAAGGACGCAACTACAACCAAAACTACAACAAACACATAAACATGTAGCTGACAGAAAAATATTTCTGTCAGCTTACTTAAACAAGATTTCTACTTCAGTAGATACGGAGGTTAAAATATGATTGGAGCTAAAAAGAGAAGCCAAAATTTTTCAGGTTTAGTAAGAAAACTTGAAGCAGATATAAACAATAGATTTCCTAACATTTCTAACAGTATACAGTCTATCAATATAGATTCTTCACCTATTTCTGGTGCTGTAAGATCAGCAGGTGTTTTTATTAATGTTGATAGTAAAGTCTGTACTAAAGATATTTCAAAAGAACACAAGCCTGCTGTACGAACAGAGATACCAGAAGCAACCAAAAAATACATTGATAAAACAATGGATGCTTTGATAAAAAAAGGTGTTTCTGAGGAAGAAGCTGAAAAGAAAGTAAAAGATGCTTTGGTTCCTTGCATGGGATATGATAAAGATTCTGGACAGTATGTTGTTTCAGCAATGCCACCTCTTAAAGAAGGTGCAACATATGATTCAATACTTGAAAGAACAAGTATTCCTATGTGGAATATTGGATGGTTAACTAAAATTTTCAAGCAACCTTTTGCAACAAGCCATGCTAAAAATCTTGTTTCTGTAGAAAGCTTTAGTAATCCTTGGGCAGATGTTATCGGTGTTTTCAAAGAAAGCTTTGAAGGTTACGGAAAACTTTCAAACACAGCTAGAGGAAATTTCAAGCAGAATAACTCTAACCCGGTAACTAACGAAGCATCAACCATTGTAGACGAAGTTTACAATATCAGTGTTGACTACGAATCTGACATAATGGAAGATATCAAAGCTAACCAGGCTGGAAACTTCATAACAGGTCAAATTAAAGCAGACCGTGAAAAGTATGCTATGATGATACTTGACCGAATGCAAGATGCTCTTATTTACTTTGGTGACAAAGAAACAGGAATTCTCGGGCTTCAAGATGTTGCCCCTGTAGAAGTATATGCTGACACTCCGTTGTATGAAATTTTTACAGGAAACGATGCAACATCCGGTGCTAAGATTGTTAAAGCTATGAATAAGCTGATTGGTGATTTCTTGAGACAGAATCACTACATGGCTAGAGAGCTTAAAATTAATGTTTCAGAATATGCATTTCAAGCTCTTACCCAGGCTTTGTACTCTGATCAGTTTAGCCCTGCTTCACCTATTAAAGTATTGAACGGAAATTTCAAGGCACAGAATGAACTTGACGGTGGATTAGTTCAGTGTAAATATACTATTGTTTCTGATACGATGTGTAATCCCAGAACTCCATTCAATCCAAGTGATTATGATATAGCATTCATGACAGTACCTACTATTAGTGATGCATTAACAGGAGAGCAGAGTTCTTTGGTTATCCATCCCGAGTTGCTCAAGAGCTACATGATTCCAGCTTTGTGGCAGAGAAGTGGTATTTTGTATACTATGTACCGCCGTGTAGGTGGTATCCTCGCCCCTATCGAGGGAACCGTAAAGACGGTTATGGGCCTTGGCGTGCAATTAAATTAAATAGTTATATACTATAAAGTTAAAAGCCAAAAATTGTAAAATGTTGAAATCCCTCAATATATAATTGAGGGATTTTTTATTTATTTTTGTTTTGATAAAATCTTGATTAAAATACTTCTTTGTACTATGATTGTAGCAGAAGGAGTAAAATATGGATGTTAATAAAACATATGGAAGATTAACCGTAGTTTCTTTTGTAGAAAAAAAGAATTATAGAAATTGGTGGTTGTGTAAATGTACTTGTGGTAATACTAAGATTTGTAGAGAAGACCGATTACTTAAAGGTACAGTAAAGTCTTGTGGGTGCGAAAAGAAAGAACCAGCTGCAAATAGATTAAATCTTGTAGGTAAAAGATTTGAAAAACTAAAAGTCATTTCTTTTGCTTTTATAAAAGATGGAAAAAGCTACTGGAACTGTGTTTGTGATTGTGGAAAAGAAAAGGTAGTGTGTGGAAAACTCTTAGTAAGAGGCACAACTAAATCTTGTGGTTGTTTAAAACAAATTAAAGGTAAAACAAAGAAAAAAAGAAATTATAAAGTTGTTTCTGACACAAGAAACCTGGCGAAAGTCTTTGGGAAATGTGAAGGTGCAATATATAGAGCAAAGCGTCTACTCTTTAATGAAAATATACCATTTTTAAGTGAAGTACAAAAACAAAAAATGAGAGATTATTTTGAGACAACTAAAGGAAGAAAGTTATCTGATTGCACGGAATTGGCTAAAGAATTTAAAAGAAGCAAACAAACTATTTTTGAAACAAAGCATATTCTTTTTGGAGAAAATGTGTCTAAACTGTCACCTGAACAAAGAGATAAAATGGAAGATTATTTTAAGCATACAGAGCAAAGTGGAACTTCATTTAAAGAAAAAGAAGTTTCAGATTTTATAAAATCAATTTATAAAGGAAAAGTAATAAATAATGACAGAGATACAATAGCACCAAAAGAAATAGATATATACATACCAGAAAAGAAGTTTGCTATAGAATATAACGGCTTAATTTGGCACAGTGAAAGAGCAGATCGTACACAGTTTTACCATTGGAATAAAACAAAAATGTGCTTAGAAAAAGGTATACGACTGTTACATATATATGAAAATGAATGGAGATACAAGCAGGATATATGTAAGTCGATGATAGCTAGTGCCTTAGGTATTTATAAAAGAAAAGAGTTTGCAAGGAATTGTGAAGTAAAAGAAGTTACAGATAAAAAGGTTGTTATTGATTTTTTTAATGAAAATCATATACAAGGTGCTGTACACAATTACTCTCTTTGCTTAGGACTTTACAAAGATAATGAACTTTTACAAGCTGTTGTGTTTGGTAAACAACATTTTGGTAAAAAAGGAATTATAGAACTATATAGAATGGTAACAAAAAAGAATACACAAGTTATAGGTGGTTTTTCTAAGCTCATGAAGCATTCTCCGTATGATACTGTAGTATCATATGTTGCTTTACGTCTTTTTGATGCCAAAGGTTATTTAGCCGGTAATTGGAAGATAGAACATAGATCACAACCTTCCTTCGATATTACAGACGGTGAAAACTTGTATACAAGACATTTATTTAAGAAAGAACGATGTTTGAAAATGTTTACCAATGTTACAGAAGATATGACAGAAAGAGAAATGCAGATTAAAAATGGATTTTATAGAATTTGGGATTGTGGTACTTATAAAGTAGTATGGAACAGACCTTGACAAATAACAGATAAACAGGCATTATAATATATACTATATAGTTGGAGGATTAAATGAAATATATTAAGAACAATTCAGACAAAGATTTACTTTTCAAGACAAAGAAAGGAAATTTGGAAGTTGAGTTTGTGTTTCCATGTTTTACAGTTTTTACTGACACAGGTAATGTTGCTTCTACTGGAGTTACTGAGATTTCTGAATCAGACTACAACTTGTTGCTTACTGGTAACAGAATGTTTAAGTCTTTTGTAGAAAAAGGAATTTTCACTGAATCTAAAAAAGATGTTACACCTAAAGCAGCTGATACTATGAAAGCAATGCAGAAAGAAAATGAAAAGCTTAAAAAAGATTTGCAGAAAGCTCAAAAAGAAGCAGAAGAAGCAGCTAAGAAAGCAAAAGAAGTAGCTGAAAACGGAGAATCAGAAGATTTGAAAAAGCTGAAAGAGGAAAATAAATCTTTGAAGAAGCAACTTGAAGATTTGGCTGCACAATCTAAGACAGAAACTTCAACTGAAGGGTTTTAAGTAAGATGAGCAATCCTGTAGCAACAAGTAGAGCTAGACCAATTAAAATTACAAGAGAATGGTTTAGGCAAAGGTACGGACAAAATTTTCCTGACTTGCTCAAAAGTGAAACAGATGAGCTACTTGATTCTTGTATTGACGAAGTATACACTATGTTTTTTGGTGTTGCTGATTTATGGGTACATTTAGACAGAGAGACCTATTGTGACAAGACAAGAATGTGCTACGGATTACTTGTAGCTTGGTATATAACTGACTTATACCCCAATTATGCTTTGGGAGTAGTAAGTTCTGGTGGAATACCAATAGCAGAAAAAGTTATTGGTGGAGTAAAAATAAGGTTTAGCGAAGGTCAAAAAGCAAGTGGAAACAATGCAATGTTGCTTAACTCACTAAAAAGCAATGCTTTTGGTGCTAAAGCATATATGATGATAGAATCTTCAGCAAAGAAAAACTTATTTGTTGGTTATTAAAATTTCTACTGTTGTAGATTAGATGTAGAGGATGATTAAAATGTTTTTTAGTGTTAAAAAAGCAATGATAATCGGAGGTAAAGTATATTACCCTTGTATTTGTTACGAAATTTCTTCAGCTTTAGAGGAAACTGTTTATTTTCTTAGAAATAAAGGACAAGCTGAAATTTATCCTATTAAAGTTCACTTCCAAAATGGAAAAGTAATTGAGAACTTAGATAATGTAATTAAAAGAAAATCTAACAAATCATCTAAGCCAAAGAATTCAGGCTTTAAGGGCACCCCTATTACAGAAGAATTAGGGCAAAAATTAAGAGACCTTCCTGAAGTTGAAGATGAAGATTTTTAATTTATGCTTTTGTAGGTAGAGAGGTAGGTATGGCTATTTATGGAGATATGCTTTCATTTTTTCCAGAGTTGTTTGTATCTTTTGATTATTACTCTTTATCTACAAAAGTAAAATCTGGATATGATACTAGACAAGATTTAGGGAAGATAACAGGGATATTTCAATACTTGAAGAAAGGGGAGTTAAAACGAGAAAATGACACTATAACTAGTGTTGAAGTTCCTACGATATGGACTAGAAATAAATTAGCTGAAGGAAATTTTATAACTTACGAGGATATAAATTACAGAATAGTAAAGAACGCTACATGGCTATTTGAAGGTGGTTTTAGTTGTTATATACTTGAAGAATTTGTCGGTAATTTAGATACACAACAACCTTTTGAATATGTTAATTTAGGACAAAATAGTTATGCCTAAGTTTCAGAATTTTTCAAAAAATGCAGATTTACTTGATTATGAAATACTAGATTTTGATACGTTAAACTTGAATGAGACAGGCATAAATGATAATAGAATGAGATTACCAGATAGGTATGATATCAGTAAATTTTATAAAAGAAACAAAAGGAATAATGAGAAAGGTAGATGGGTAAAAAAAGATGCAGATGATTTGATTGATTTTTCATCTGATTTTGATTGGCAAATTACATATAAATTTCCAGATACAATAAGAAACAATAATGTTGCAGGACATAAATACGGTGGAAATTCTGTAACTTTAAGAAGATTATATTTAATCTTGTGTGAAAAATTAAATGGGGGAATATTTTTTATTGACACATACTTTGAATCGGTATACCCTTATACTGTTAAGAGTATAGTTGATGCAAGCTTAGAATCAATTAAAGCTGAGTTATTGGAAGTAGCTAATGCTGAGCTAGAAGAAGCTGTAGCGACTAAAAAAGGTTCTTTAGATAGAAGATATAAAAGCAATAGAGGAATGAAGGCTAAAATTAAAAGGTATGAGCAATTTGCAACATCCTGGGAAGATTCTCAAGGTGAGTACTTAGCTAATATAATTAAAGAAGATATTGTTAGTTGCCTTGAATCTGGACAAATACCTTTATTATTTAGTAATGACATAAGGACGGAGAGAATTAAAAAACGACTTGGTTTATCTTTAGATACTAGATTCTTTGCTACAGGGCAACTTATAGAGAGTTTACAACTTTTTGTTAAAATCAGAGGAAATAACACATGGAAAACAGACAAGGGTTTATTGGTGTAAATTTTAACAATTTAAGAAAAGCACTGTATTTATTTTTCTTTGGTGTAGATGATGGAAAATGTAATAATTTTTCCTCTGATAAATATAAGTATATAATACCTATGCAAGGTAATTTTGAAAATCCATTACAACTGAATGATAAAGATACTTTTATAATGTACTGGATTGAAAAAGATGAATCTTTAACTCAAGATGATTTAATACAAGTGGATGCTGAAGGTTTTACAAGACAGAAGTGTATAGCATCTATATTATTAAGATTTGTCGGTAATGAAGCTGAAAATTGGGTTAAAACATTTAGGCATTTAGCAAAGAGAGAAGATGTAACGGAGATTTGGACAGGAGTATGTAATGCAGAAAAATTATTTTACACTTCTCCAATTATCCCTAGAAAAATAAATTATTCTGGAGTAAATAGTCAAATAGCATTTGACGTAAGGTTCAAATTGTATTATGATGAGAGTATGAATACTGGATGGAAACCTTTAGAGGGTATAGATTTTAATTTCAAAGGAAATTTAATTAAATAAAATTTCTACTTGTGTAGATTTGGAGGTTTATTGTGAACTTAAATTATGTAGGTTCTGTAGCTGAACGGTTTATGAAATTTAGGTCTACGCTAGCAGTAAGTGAAGGTGTAGCACCAAACTTGTTTAATGCTATATCAATTTATATTCCGAAAAGTTTGGCGGCAAAGCAGTTTAATACTGGTGCATACACAGCTGATAGTGTAACAGCGGATAAATATGCTGTCATTGCTGTAACAGTAGATAACTATAAGGATGTATTGGCAGGCGGAAGTAACCTGTTGTCACAGTGGCTTCCTGTGTTTAATGACGGTACAAATTCAGCTGTAATGCTTATTTGTATTGTATTTGATGACACAGGTTTTACAGCAACTGTAACTGATAAAGCTGTTACTTGGGCACCTTTGACTAAAGCATTTAATGAGCTTTATTTTGTAAGCTTCTTCAAAACTCTGTTTTCAGAACACTATGATGGAAGCAAAAAAGAAGATGGTGAAGAAAGCCAAAAATACAATGATAGCAATTATTTTGATATGGCATTAGCTTTAAGTTATCAGTGTGAGGTTGAATCTACACTTTCAATGTGTTTACTTGAAGTTAAAGTTGTTGTACCAGAAAAAATTGCATCTGATACAAATAAATGTAAGATTCTGTCTTATGACAGAGGAAAAGAAACTACTAAGTGTACTACATTGACAGCTACTGATTTAGATACTAGAGCCGAGTATTTCTGGGGATATCTTAATTTAATTGGCGGTACACATACTGAAGTACATGTTCATAATGGTATATTCATGATACCAATTATTCTTGGTAAATGGTTTGAAGCAAAGAATACATCTGGTCAGTTTATTGGCAATAAACTTGCTAAAATTCGTTTGTCTAAAAACGGTGTAAAGCCTACAGGTCTTCCCTCACCTCTCAATTCAGATGTTAATTTGAACTTGGCTAAAGATATTTACACTATTCTTGACAGCAAGAATGTAGGATATTTTATCTCTATAGCTAATGATTCAGATTCTGATGTTGAGTTGGTTAGAGATAGAAGTATTTCTGGAATGCCTGTTACAGCTTATAACATAAGCAAGTGGATTGATTATACAACAGCTCAAGATGTGGCTAAATACAGAGATTCTGTAGATACACTAACTAAACCTGTTTTGTGCAATCAGCAGACATATACAGATATTCAAGGTATGCTTATTGGTAACATTCAAAAATTTTCTGGAACCAACAGAGTTGAAAGTGTAACTGTAAACTTCCCACCGTTCTCAGAAGCTAAAGTTGGAAATTCTTTACAAGGCACAGCTGTATGGAAAGGTAAGTATATTGATGATCTTGAGAGTGTAGATATCTCAGGAAGTATTACATTTTAATGTAAATTTCTATATTAGATGATAATGAGTGAGGTAAATAATGGCTTACGGTAATAATAGGGCTGGTAAACAAGGTAGAGCGACTTTTAAGTCTGCTGGTGGAAGCGTTATTAAATTCCGACATCCTTATCTTGCAAATCAAGTTGATACAAACGGAAGTGTAGATGAAATTGATATTTCTGCTTCTTGTAAACTTGAAGGTAGATACTTCCAGGCTATGCAAAGCATGGATTCAGCTAAGCAAGTTGTACTTGTCAATAAGGATGTTGTAACAGTAACAAACAATCTTCTCAATGGTATTATTACAATGCCTGTTATTGAAGGTTCTGGTTTAGTTGGTGAAGGTGATTTTCTTGCTGCGTTACGCCTTATCAAGAGTATTGGCGATACAGTAGGTGGTCTTATTACCAAAACTGACTTTATTAATGGTAGAGCAAGAACACGAATTTACTATGGTGTAACTCCTAAAACTGTACCAGATGATATTTCAGAGGGTAATGATGTACCTGTCAATGAAGTACAGCTTTATTATGCAGGTTATGTAGAAGCCGTTTCAAGCTCAACTGAAATCAACAAGAAAAACATCTGGGCAGTTGGTAACAGAAAAGGTCTTAGTGCTTACTTTGCACCTTACATTACACAAGATGGATCTACAGGAGAAAATCCTGTTAATGTTGACAACAGCGGTATTCCTGCAAGTGATATTACAGACCAGATTGATACATCTAATCTTGATACACAAGACAGTGAAAACGAAAAGAAAGCTCTTGCTGGTGGTTGGACAAGTGGTTCTAGACCTATTGTCAGTGGTGCAACTCCTATTGAGGTTGAGGTCACAGATGCTGGCAATGAGGGAGTAGCACAACCGTAGGGTGGAATTTCTACTTTGGTAGATGCCATATATCCTCCTATAGCCGTGAGTAAGTATTTACTTACGGCTATTTTTTATGTATAATATGATTTGCGGAGGATTTTATGAATAGCGTGTTTTTAGATTCTTCTTCTTTGCCTAAGATTGAAGACACCTTAATTAAGTTTGATTTGAAGCAGAATAATATTAGATTTGAATTTCCAGACGGATTTAAGCAACTTAGATTAATTGAAGAATGCAGAGCTTTGAACGCTTTAGATGTAAGTAACCCGGATAATTTTGATTTGCTTTACGATATAATGATGCAGATGCTTGTAGGTAAAGTTTGTTTTATTTATTACATAGATGATAAAGACATAAAGCATGAATTAGCAAGATTTGTCGTTACTGATAGATACATGAATTTGAGAGGAGTTGATGCGATTGATGAATACCCAATTTTAGTTAATTGGATGGTAGAATTCATAGCAGGGCATCTAGGAAAAAAATTTCCTCGGTCATTGCAAGATATACGCTCAACAATGACCGAGAGAAAAGAGCGTTTGAAGAAACAGAAGATGCAAGAAAAAAAGGAAAGCATAATAATTACCTAGAAGGTAAGATTGCTGAAATAACTTCAACTTTTCGTTACGGTTATTTTACCTATTTGTATTATAGGTTTTTGGATAAATTTAAGGTTGAGCCTGTAAGCTTTGATGAGATATTTGAATCTGTAGAGTTTTTAAGAGTTGAAACTGAAACAAATGTAATGATTACTAACCATTTGAAAGCAGAGAAAAAATAAGGATTATAACATGGCAAAATCAATGTTTGATGGAGAATGGGTAACTTTTAGAATAGATAACTCAGGCATTAAATTTGAAATGCCTGATGGTTCAGTTGTAAACGACATAAAAAAGATGGGCGATTTCGATTCTATATTAAATAGATTCGAGAAAAAAATGCAATCTGCTACAGGGAACTCTTCTTTCAGGTTTAACACAGGTTTAAGATTTTCTGATACTAAGACAGGATACCAATATCAAGACGTTGTTATTCGTAAAGAAGATTATGATACTATCATTAAAGTTTTAGAAGGTTATGAAGCTAGTCTTGATTTAGGTACATACGGAGATGATATACCTAATACATATCTTGCCAACAGCAAAAGTGAGCCAGTTAGATTACTTAACTACACAAGAAAAATAGAAGGTGCTAAAGCTAGAGCTAAAATGAAAAAAGAAGCTTATCTAGCTGGTGGAATGGCAAATGAGGATTTTACTCCGAAGAACCCAGAAAGAATGAGTGCTACTCTTTTTGTAAGAGAATCAGAGTATCAAAGATTATTAGAAGAAAATAAAGATTATAAAAATCCAGAATCAGCTGTAGCAAATAAAATTTATAACGATACTTTTGAAGGTACGAGACTGAAACAAAAAGAAGAAAAAGCTTTAAGAAAAAGAAAAGAAAATTTATCTGTTGATGAAGAAGTAGCAGCTTACTTTGAAGAGGAAAAGAAAGCGGAAGAGAAGAAACAAGCACTGAAAATTAAGGAAGAAGAAGAGCATAGAAAAAAAGAATTAGCTTACGAAAAAAATTGGTATAAAGCTGAAGAAAATAAAAAGAAAGAAGAAGAAAATAAAAAGAAAGAAGAAGACAAAAATGCTTTATTAGCTGAGTTGAAGAAAGATAAAAGAAAGCGAGACAATTCAAGAGCAACTTCAAAAATTATTAAAGCTATACTTGCAGTAGTTGTAATTGCAGCTGATATTTTACGTAGAATATTAACAGCAACGTTAGATAATGCTGCTAAAATAGACAAAGATACGGTAGAATCTAATAACATAGGTATGAGCTATATTGACAGAAGAAATGCTGATATATTTGATGTTGCTCATGGAATGGAAAAAGGTTCTACTTTCAAGGCATTACAATCTATTCAAAATTCTTTTGGTGATGTTACTAATCTTGACGACAAAGCTTTAGCTACCTTAGCTAGAGTTATGGGAAACGAAGTTGCAGAGCTTGTTAACAGTGGTATGGGTGGAGAAGACCCGGAACTTTTACTTGAAAGAATTATGAATGCTTACTATAAAAATTGGCAAGAAGGTAAAAATTCTTTAGGTCAATACGTAGGTCAAACTGAAGCTAGAAGAGAGTTAGTAACTTCTTTAGGTAAAGAAATGCCTGAAATTGCATATCTTTTAGCTAGAATGATAGACGATTCTTCAAGTGGAAAATATGGAAGCGAAATTCAAGATTACCAGTCTTGGAGAAACACAACTCAAACTAACAGAACAGGTTTGCTAGATTCTGAAACTGAATTTGCTTCTCAACTTGGAACTAAGTATAATGAAATATTAGCTATTGTAGAAGATTTGAAAACTTCATTTTTTACTAGACTTTTAAATTCAATGAGTGACTTATTAGAGAAAATAGAAGATACTCGTATTGGAATGACAGATAGTAATTATTTAGATACTGACCAAAAAAATAAAGAAATTAATGAAAGAACAATAGAACTTACTAAACAAACTTTAGCAAATGATAAAACTAAAGTAAATAATATGATTAGACAGTACAATGATGTGTCCTCAGTTCCAGTAGATTCAAAGTATCTGTATTCTGAAACAGAAGCTAAAAGTTGGCAATTTACAGATGAAATGATATACAGAGCATTAAACGGAACATTAGACCATGCATATATAAAAAGTTTACCTGAGGAAGAAAGAAAAAAACTAGGTATTAAAAGCCTAGATTATCTGTATTTAGAGAAGTACCGGTCTCGTGTTTGGCATGTAGGTGTAGCAATGGCTAAAAATAATCCAGAGATTCTATACAATGCAGTATTAGCACGTGAAGCACAGAAAGCTGAGGAAGAGAATAAAAAAGATGTAGGAGAAGGTATAAATGCTATTGATATAACTTCTGGTGAAATAGCTGCTAAAGCAACTGAAATGGCAGGGTCAATTAATACTCAAGATTATAATATAAGCTATAATAATTTATCTGTAACAGACAGAAATTATTTCAAGCAAGGTACTATAGATTATTTGGAAAAAAATCCTACCAAGGCTAATGAGATTGCAGATAATATACGAACAGGAAAAAAAGGATGGAAAGATTTTCAGCTTGCTTTTAGTATTGCTAAGAGCAATTTTATGGAAGCTAATCCAGGAGTAGCAGTTACGGATTATGATATTTTATCTACTCTTATTAGGCAAAATGATTCGTTTATGGAATTTTTTGCTAGTAATAATAATACTTTAGTAGCTCCAGATACATTAAGTAAGTTTGTAAATCAGTTTGCTACAGATAAACTTAAAGAAAGCACAAATAGCAGTATAGCAAGGGCTGAGCTTGAGGTAAATAAAATTAATACTAACAATATTGCCCAAGGAAATTATATAGCTGAAGGTTATACAAATAAAAATGGTACTTTAACTATTGTACTTCAATCTCAAAAAGAAGATGGAAGCTTACAAGATGTTGCTACTTATGACTTGGGAGATAAAGACATACAAAATTTTAGAGCAAGTGCTGTTGTTGATTCTACCGGATATATAAATTTCAATGCAGCAGGAGAATAATAATGGCTAATAAAAATTATTTACAATTTATTACAGGTGTGCATTTTGCTAAAAGTATGATGAATACTATTAATAGTATTACATTTCTTTTTGACCCAAACTGGGAAAGTGGTGTGAGTGAGTATCCTACTTTTCCAATTGCTTTTTATCACGTTAAATCTATACATGAAATTAAAGAAGCACAAATAAGTAAAAAGCCTATGCTTTTTTACAACGCACAAAAATCAGTAAGTAATAATTCAGTAACAGGTGGATTATTAAATGTTGTTGCAGATAACATTATATTACAACCTAAAAAATATAAAATGGAGTTATTAGTTCCTTACCAGAATCTTACTTTGCTTGAAAATAATTTTACTTTACAGACACCGCAAGTTACTGCTGTAATGAATCTTGTAGTTGGAAGTGCTACAACAGAAGATACTATTACACCTTTTTATACGTTTGCAACTCCTTATGTTAAGTTCATAACTGATTTATTGCGTAGTATGCTTGCTTCTGATTTTACTGATGTGAATTCTTTTATTAGTAGTGTTATGTCTACACCTGATTATAATAAGAACTCACTTGAAGCTATGATGGATAACAGAGCTATTGTAAAAATGAAGTTATGGAACGGTTGGAGATATAAATACGTTGCTATAACAAGTTTAGATTTTAGCAAAGACCCAGCAGAAGACGGAGTATACCAAGCTACTATGGAAGTGCAGGAAGTACCTATAATGACGATACGTAATGATAGTGGATTATTAACTAAGCTTAATTATACCAATCCTATTGTTACAGTTGCAGGAAATTTAATTAAGAAAGTTATAAACGGTAAAGAGGAGAAGTAAAACATGGTTATAGATTTAAGTAAAATAAATTTTGTTAATGACTTTTTTTATGCAGATTTAAGTGACGGCAGTGTTTTAGTCCTTAATAGTATAAATGAAAGTGTAAAAAGTGAAGAAGAAATTGCAGAAATAAAACAAATAAATTTGCAAGTTGTAAGGCTAGATGGTACAATACTACCGTGCTCTAGTGTAATTGGTATAGGTAATGATATACTCATTATTAAAACTGATTACAAAGAATATGAAGGTAAGATTTTAAGTATTGATAATAAAGATTACTGTATGGTAGAAGTGTATGAAACAGAAAGCTGATTTTCTTATTAATACAAAAAAATTGCAATTAACAAGAGATGATATTTTTGACAGAATTATAAATCTCAAGTTTTACATGACCGAGTATGGTGAAAATAAGACTGATATAGTAGCTCAAGATGAGTATGTTATACGCAGTGATTATGAAGTTGTATATCCTAAACTTAATATAGCTAAAGTAATGCAAACTGGTAACATAGCAAGCAAAAGCTACTACGTAAGAAAATGCAGATATAAGCCAGACATTAAAATACAATATTCAAGAGTAAGTGAATCTACAAATGTTAGTGTAGATATTTTTGTAAGTAATTTTCAAATGTTAGATTCTCAAGGAAGAAATTTAGTTTCATTCAGTAATGATAAATTGAGAATATCAAGAGTTCAGGTAATGATGGGTTACTTTGGACAATTCAAAGATTTACCACATGAAACTTTTCAAGATTTACATAACTTTGATAATATTGCTGGAGTAGATACATTAAACTTTGAGGTTCAATACGCAACAACAGATAAACTTCCACCTGATTCTGTATTACATATACATGCTTTTGTAGGTAACGTTGTTTTTGGTGCTCCTGTAGGAGAGATTGAAACTAAAAGTTATGATGAAGTTCAAGCTTCTGCTTTAGTTGAAAATGTTACTGAAAGCTCTGGAGAAAAAACAGCAATAGAAAAATTGTTATTTCAGCATATAACAAGAAGATTTTTAAGACGGTCTACACTGTTGAAATCAGAATTTCTTTTTGATATAAACGGTTTTATGTCTGCAGCAGATGCAAATAAATACGGAATTAAGGTTTTTTGTTCTCAAGGAGTAAAAGATATATCTATTTCAAATATACAGAGTAAAATAAAAGATAGCTCAGGTAATGAAGTTGATAATACCGTTTACTTTAATTCTGGAATTACTGCTGAAAACACATTAATAAATATTAGTGGTGCTTTGGGTATTACATTAGTTTATACAGTAAACAATGATGGAAACCTTATAGTGTACACGGAAGAAGAATCAAGAGACCCAAATAAACTTAAAGAATCTTTTGAAAAAGCTGGTAATGATTATGCTAAAGATACAACATTAGATAAAATGTATGACCACATACTGCCAGCTGTGTACAACATAAATATAGATGCTACTACAACTATTGTAGCACCTTATTTTTATTTTATAAGTCCGTTTGATTATGTTTTATTTGAAAGTCGGTATGCTCTTTCCAATTTAGTTTCTTATTATGCTTCTTTTGATAAAAGTTTTAATAAGTTTACTGTTATCAAACAATCAGTATCGTTTGCAACTGTAGAAGATGTCAATGAAATGACATTATTATGTACTACAGATTTTGAGTAAGGATTATATATGACAAATACCAGTAACGTAAATTCTGCAATGCAATTAAGTTTCTCTTATGCAGTTCAGAGAATGATTAATAAAAGTTGTATAATTGATTTTGGAATAGTAAAAAAAGTAGTAGCAAATGGTGTGGTAAATGTACTTGTAAGTGTTGCAAAGAATACAAGAGACGTTAGAATTATTACATGTGCTGTAGCTAATATAGCTTCAAGCACCTTTACCATAGATACCGTATTAAAAGAGGATGATAAAGTACTTGTAGTATATCCTAGAAGGTATACGAGTGAAATGTTTGATTATGATAAAAACGATGTAATTATAAATGAATATGCTACAGGGTATAATCTACTTTCTGGTATTGCAATACCTATAAGTCAATACAAAGAAAGCTCGTATTTTAATTTGCTAAAGCTTGAAGAAGGAAAGCTAGACTTAAAATTAGCATACAATAAAGATGATGAGGAAAACAAATTTTCACTTGCTGTTGATGATAAAGGTAATGTCACATTAAATTGTGCGACAATAAATCTTAACATAGCAGAAGATAGTGAAATAGTGATAGAAACGCCAAAAGCTAAGATAAGTATTGACACGGAAGGAAATATTACTGTAGATGCTATGCAAGGTAAAATTGCACTAAAAAATAACTCCGCAAGTTTATACACAATACTAAAAGATACCTTACAAGTTTTGAATACTTCGTTAGCTACAAGTGGTTCTCCAGCTTCTCATGTTGTTAATCCTCAGCAGTTTTCTACTCAAGCAAGCCAATTAGATCAATTAATGAGTGACGGTTAATTATGGCATTTGTAGTAACTAAATTAGAAAATGATTTGAAAAAGGTTTTCTCTGACATGAAAGATGCTGGAGAAAATGTGACTATAGATATGTTCACAAATGGCGTAGCTCAAGCTTGTGCTGATTTTGTACAGACTGGAAGTGTTACTACTGTAGATGCTGGTGCTATACCAGCTGGTGCATTTACAGGAAGTGGTACAGGACAAATTACAGTGCAAGCAAGTTTACTTAAAAGTGCTTTAGATATTGCTTGTAATGCAATGTCTAGTATGACAGAAGGTGGAGACGATGTTTTAGCAAATGCTTTAGGCTCTGGTATGTTTGCTATGTCTGGTGCTGCTGTTGTAGATACTAATATTGTAGGTACTGTAGTAAGTCCTTCTGGTGTTCCATCTCCTTTAAGTGGGACAGGAAAAGGAATAATTGTTTGTGTTCAAGCTTCTTTAGTTGCTAGTATGCAAGCTTGCTTTAACGTAATGAAACAAAATGCTGGTAACGACCAATTTGACGGGAATTCTCACTTTGCAAGTGAATTATCTAAAGCCGTTCTTACGTATTGGACTAGTGGGACTATTACAGTTAATGGATTAGCTCCTCTTGTAGGTTCAATAGGAAGTGGTACTGTTGCTTGACTGTACATAATGTTTATTATAAAATATACAGTATGGATGTTAAAGTATACCAAAAAGAAGAAGTTAAGCAACCTGAAGGAATTATAGAAGTATTTAAGCCTTCTATTATTGATATGATTCCTATAGAGACAGTGACTAGAGAAGGTACTACTATTGTAAACTTTGAAGTTTTAGAAGATGGAGATAAAGAATTATTAGAACAACAATGTGCTTTAGCAACTATTTTTCAGAGAGGTTTAGACCCATTAGAGTTAGAAGATGGTATACAATGGAGTGAGACTTTACTTGGCGAAGTAACTCCTATCCAACTTATTGACCAGATACAGAGTGCTGTTGCAGCTGTAACAACGTCTGTAATAGTTGAATTTGACACTGTTAAAGATATAAACGGAAATGAGCTTTTAGTTTATAAATTAAGGAGTATAGCTTAGATGGTTAGGGGTACTCTACAAACAAAATATGGAAAACTACCTTACTGTGGTTGGGGTCATAACGTTAAGTGCATCTGTCTGATAAACAGCATTATTTTAGGAGTTTAATATGGAACTTAAAACTTTTGATACAATTCTTACACAAATTTGTGATAACTATGATTCTTTGATATCTCCGAGAAAAATAGCTAGAAGTAATTCAAATATTATTTATCTTATTTTCAAAGCTATTTCAAAAGGATATGAAACTATAAACAATGTTTGTGTTGTGTTGTCTAGAAAGTTTGACCCAGAAAAGTGCTCTGATGAAGATTTAGTTAGTGTTGCAAAACTTGTAGGAACAGAAAAATTACATGGAAGTGCTTCAGGACTGAGAATTACAGTAACTAATAAATCTTTACAAGAAGTAACACTTCTTAAAGGAACATATACGTATGCTTTAGATGAAGATACTATATTTGAATTTGAAGTTACAGAAAATACTCAAGTACTTAACTCAAGTCAAATTACTTACATAGCGATGTCACAAAAAGTAGGTTCTTTTCCTGTTACAGCACAAGATTCTATTACAGTAGCAAGTACAGCAGTTATTGATTCTAATTTAAGTTTTTCTTGTGAAGATAATTCTGCTATTTTAGGAATACCAGAAGAAAGTAACCTTGCTTTTAGAAATAGAATTTTAACTGATACTTCAAGACAAAGTGTCATAGAAGAGCTACAATTAAAAATAAGAAACTTGCCGTATATTTTTGATTGTAAAATCAAGTATAACAATACAAGTAGCTCTATTATTGAAGATGGTGTAACAATTAAACCTTACACTATAGCTATATTTTATTCTGGAGAAGCTAAGCAAGAGATAGCTCAAATTGTTGCTTCTTCTGTTATGTTGCAAACAGCAACATCTGACACAAGTGTAGCTTTGAGTTATAATAATGATGTATTTGTTGATAGTACTTTTGAAGTGAATATTATACCTTTCAAAACTACAGATTATTCTGTAAATATCATTTATAAGATAAATGAATTATATACTTCACAGTATGATACTGAATTATTTATAAAAGCTGAGTTGTTAAAAAAATTCAAAGCTTTAGTACATTCTGATTTTATTACAGAAGATGATTATTACAATTATTTAGATACATTAAACTTAGAAGGTGTTACAATTTTAGGAATAAATTTAAAAAAAGATGGCAGTGCAAGAAATTACATTGAAGTGCCTATATCAAGAGTACCAAATTTAACAGATGTTACTTTCGAGAAGGTATAATTATGTCTAAAGAGTTTTTTAGGTTTTTACGCGGTGAATTAAATGGTTTTTATATTACTCAAATAAATAGTGCCTTAAATAAATTTGTTCAAGATGTTAAAGAATTTGCACTAGAATTTAATACTCAACAATTTAATCCTAGTATGAACTCTACAACATTGTTTAATTTAGGTAAATTTGCTGGCATTTTCTTACCTAGGTTGTCTTCTTCTGAAAGTAGAACAGGATTTAGATTAAGTGATTCTAATATAGTTGATGGTGTTGAATATTCTGAAAGAGGTTTATTTAACACTGAGACAGAAACTTTTGAATATAAGCACACAAATCAAAATCCTGATTTACCAGATATTAACACATTATCTACAGAAAAATTGAGAACTTCATTGTTAGGTGATGAAAGTGTTAAAGGTTATATTTCAGCAAATGAAACTGATGTTTTAGATGATAACGGTTTAGTTAGAACCGAAAAAGTTTTAGCAAGTCCACCTGAAGGGGAGGCATATAATAATTTTTACGGTAATAATTTCATGTTCTTAGCTGATGTTATTACAACTTATGAAAACTTGTCTTCTTCGTTGTATTATGATTTATTTGTAGTTTTACAATGGATTAGATATAATGGAGCTTCAATTGAAAGTTTGTGCACTGTTATAAAAACATTATGTCCAAATGGTTTAGTACTTATAAATAGAATTGAAGTTTCAGCAGACGAGACTAGACTTATTGTTTATTATAAGTATAATGAAAGTGCAGATGTAAACTTAAAGGTACAAAGAATTTATTTATTACAATATATAGTTGACATAAAATTTTTATCTGTTGTATTGACAGAAGAATAAGAAGGAGATTAAAGCATGAGTACATTATTAGAAGAATTAAATAAAAACAAAGCTATTGAAGATGCTGTTCAACCAAACAAAATGTCAAAATTTGCTTACACAGAAAAAGCTTATAATGATAATGATGCTGCAGGAGTTGATAATTTCAACTTTGAAGCAGAGCAAAATATACCTTCAGATAAAATTTCTGTACTTCAAACAAATGAAACAGTAATTCTTAAAGGTTTTAGAGCACAAGCCAGTGTTGTACCTAGAATGTTGTTTGACCATTTTTTCGGTAGAGCATCTTACAATCTTAACAAAGTGCATGATGTAGTTAAAGGTGTATTGGATGCTTTTGTTAAGTTTATCGGGAAAGCTAACGGTATTGCTACCCTTGATGAAAACGGAAGAATACCTTATTCACAACTACCTGAATCAGCAATGGAATTTAAGGGTACATGGAATGCTAGTACTAATACACCTACTTTGGCTGATGGTACAGGAGATACTGGAGACTTTTATGTTGTATCTGTTGCAGGAACACAAAACTTAGGCAGTGGGGACATTAAATTTCTTGAAAATGACAGGGTTATATATTCTGAAGGAGTATGGTCTAAATTATCTGCTGGGGATGTAAGAACAGTTAATACTATACAACCTACAGATGGCAATATTACTTTGACAGGAGATGACATTAACTTATCAGGTAGTGATACTACAAAAGTAGCAACTAAAGTTACATCACATATCGAGGCAACAACTGGAGTACACGGAGCTACAACAGAAAATACACCTAATACAATAGTATTAAGGAATGATACAGGTAAAATACAAGTAGATACTCCTTCAGAAAATAATGATGTTGCAAACAAAGAATATGTTGACACTAAAACTACAGGAGATGCTGGAGCTGTACAGACAGCATTAAATGCACACATTGCAAAAACTACTGAAGTACACGGAGCTACATCAGAAGCAACAGCAAACAAAATAGCTATAAGAGATGGTTCAGGTAGATTGCAGGTAGCTAACCCCTCTACTGCAAATGATGTAGCTAATAAAGCATATGTAGACACTGCATTAGGCAAATTAGGAACACTCATTGAAAAACGGGTTATTAGAGAATCTGGTTCTGTAAATATTCCAGCAGGAACAAGATGGATTACCTATATCGGGATAGGTGGAGGTGGTGGAGGTGGTGGAGGTGTAGACGGTAAATGTGGTGGTGGTGGCGGAGCCGGTGGAGCTGGTACTACTGGTGGTTCTGGTGGAGCTAGTGAAGGAGACATGATGTCAGGTGAAAGTGGAAGAGGAGGAAACGGTGGTAATGGTGAAAGTGGCCTAATAAAAAAAGTAGAAAACCTTTCCATAGAAGCTAATATAGGTGAAAGTGGGTCCGGTGGAACTAGTGGAATGAATATTGATGGTAAAGCTGGTGGAAACACCTATGTTACAACTAGTAGTGATACTGAATTAGTAATTCATATTAAGAATGTAACTTCAAATATAATTAAAGGTGAAGACGGACAAAATGCTATAGGATCTTCTGGAAGTCCTGGAAAAAACACTGAAATTTTTGGAGTTTCTGCTGGTGGTGGTGGTTTTGGTAGATTAGAAGGTAGGGGTTCGGCTGGTGGTAAAGGAGCTTTAATCATGTTTTTCTACCAGTAAAATTTAAATCAAATAAGTTAATTCCTAAAATATAGACAATACAAACTACTTTAGTGTATAATACGTTAAAGGAGTTTACTATGAATGTAAGAGAAATTATTTTACTGGTTTTATTAGTGTTATCTTATGTCTTGATAATATACACATATCATCAAGAAAGAAAATTGAATAAATCGTATCTATGTTTAGCTGACTTGTATAAAGCTCAAGTAGATTACTTAATAAAGTTGAATGAAAATCAAATGCTTGCTAATGTTGATTTCTTTTTTAATAATTTGTATTACTTGAGGATAGACACAAAAGAAGGTGTAGAAAAGTATTTTGAGTACAAGCAAATATATGACCCGAAACTGAAGTTTAGAATACTTTACGAATCAGCAGAATTCAATAATGAAGTAATAACTGACATAGAATCTAAAACAGATGATGACGAAGAAAGGTATGAGTTAATGTTACAACGTTACCTAAAAACAGCACAGGAGCACCACAGTAGATGATTAACCCAGCTATTATTTTTACAATTATTTTGGTAGTATTCCTACTTTCATGTTTAATATATTTAATTTTAGGTTTATATGGCATTATTGATATCCGATCTGAATTTACTAAAGACGTTGAAAAAGATATTGAAACAATGTTAAAAGATTTAGCCGAGGAGATAAAACAAATGGAAAATATAGATGTTATTGACAGAGTAAAAAAAGAAATGAACCAACTTGAAATTAAAAAGCAAAAACTTTCAGATTTTATAGCAAGTGAAAAGTTTACTACACTTTCCGACAAACATCAGTTTTTACTTAAAAGACAACTTGAATTACAACGAGCTTACGTTGGAATCTTGTACCAACGACTGCAATTGATGGAAGATGAGTGTGTTTCTATATTATCTAAAGGACTTATTAAGGAACAAAAGTAGATGATTAGCATTATTAGGATAGTATTTATAGAATAAATATAAATGAGAATAACTAGAAAAAGATAAGATATAGGAGTAGTAGAATGAAAGAGTTGTTTGATAATTTATTTTTAATGGTATTTGGATTTCTTGTCACCCTTCCTTTTGCAATATGGAAATGGATTGATTTAATAATCTTGTTTGTTAGATGGATAGGAAAGCATTGGATTTAAATTTGAAAATATAGCTATGATTATTAGGATAGTTTTGTTACTTGCTTGTGTCTCATATCTAGTCCTTGATTTATACTTAGAGTATAAAAATGATATGGAAAAACTACACGAAGAGACACAAAGATTAATAAATGAGCAACAAGAAGAAATCTAAAACTTAAATAATTATAAAAACTATTGTAAGGATAAGAAAAATAACACTTGCTGTTCCTGTTACAGTTGTAGTAGTCTTTAATGTGTTATTTTTCTTTTCTTGCTCGTTCAATTCCTCTTCGTACAATGTCTTCTGCTCTTGATAAAGATTCTTCTGCTCTTGTAATTGCATCTCCAGCTCTTTCGATGCTTGCTGCACTTGCTGTAGATTGCTCTGTGATACTTCTAGCGAGCTCTTCGCCTCTTCTAGAGCTTTCTTGGAATTTTCTATCTGCGTTATCAATTCTTGTGTTTCTTCGCTTGTCAATATTATTTTTTCTTGACCAAACAAAAAACAAGGCTGAAAAAATACCAACACAAAAACTAACAATATACTTTGCTTTACTTTTAATCCATTTCCACACATTAACACCTCCTAACTTCTTGCAAATTTATCTGCTAAAATATTTATATCTACTGTAGAAAAAATACCCATTACAGAAAAAGAACAAGCACAAATTTCTGTAGAAGTTGCATTTGGAATAATATCAAGCCACATGAGTATGTGACCTACCACAAGAATTATTACCGCAAGTATTTTAGCATGTAAAGAAACATCTTTTGCTTTTATTTTATGCCTTTCTTTTTTGATAACAACTTCATGTTCTATTACGCTATTATCTTCCATTATCCCCTCCATAGAAGTTGTATAATGTCTTTTGCTTTTGCTATAACATACATGCCAATAGCACCAAGAATATACACCATAGCTTTTTCTGAAAATTTCATCATTCTTTTAGCACTTTTATCCTCAAGTGCTTCGACACGCTTAGTAATATCATCCACACGTGCGTGGCACTTGCTTGCTTTGTTTTCAGTAGAAGCTAAATCTTTTTTAAGTAAAATTACTTCAGCTTCCATTTTAGACAGTGTGTCTATCTTTGAATTAACAATATCCACACTGTCTTGTAATGTCACAATCTTTTCAGTAAGAGTTGCTATATTTTTAACCAGTTGCACAATATGCTCTGTCTGAGCTTCAGATGTCATTATTAATCACCACCAACTTTATTAAATTCAGCTACATACACACACTTTTCTTCACCTTTTGCAAGTGGTGTAACTTTTATGTTAGCTTGTTTTGCAGTAGATACTTCAACTCCGTTTCGTGTCCATTTAGAAAAGGTGTATTGTGCATTATCTACAGCAAGCATAACTAAAGTTTCTCCCGGTTTTATTTTTCCACTTGGTGGGAATGCAACACATCCTGTTCCTGTAGCTTCACTAGGGGTAACAGAAGTAGTCCAATTAACATCAGCTTCTTCAAAATTAGCTGTAAATACGACTGTATCTTCTGATTCTGCAAGCTCTGTCATAGTGTACAAGAAATCAGCTTCCTTTGAAATTTCAGTTCCATTACGTTCCCAGTTGACAAACTGGTAGTTTCTGTCTGGAATTGCTTTAAGTTGTATCTGGTCTCCAACGTGTATTTTACCATTAGAAGGTGTAGCCAAAGACAAAGAACCACCTTCAGCTCCTACAGCAGTGAACAACACTTCTGTAGGAGCTTCTTCTACCAGAGTATCAACTCCTTCTTTTACCATGAATGTTTGTATTACAGGAGAATCTGTTTCTTTTTTAGTCATGTTTTGCAATGCTTGAATTAGATTTTCAGCATTAATATGCTCGGTTACCCCGTCTTTATATGTAATTCTGTATGCATTGTATTTTTTAATCTGCATTTATATTACCTCCGCAATCTACTATAGTAGAAATTTTACTCACCGCACAATTAATAATACCATCTTGTAGTTTTTAAGGCACCATATTTTACCGTATTGGAATCTACAAGAGGGTCAAAAATTACATTTTTGTTTTTATCTAACACAACAAAATGACTTCCTTTCCAAAAGTACATACCAAAAACATACTTTACATTTTCTGGAATTTCTCTTATTGCATCATGGTGTACACCGTCATATACAACATCGAGATTGAATAATCTTGCCAATCTGTTGTGATCTAAAACTTCAGCTTCTCCTGCATTGTCATAATCTCCGTCTTTGTTTAAATCTCCAGATATGATGTTGCTATTTATAGCATCTAGAAATATAAAGTTAAGCTGATTACAGCCTGCTTCTCCTTCAAATTTAAGTGGTGATACATAAGCAAAGCACAGAAAAAGACATCCGTAGTCTCTAATTACTCTTAATAATCTTTTATCTTTTTGATTAATGTTTATTAACAAAATAGCCACCTCTGTAAATATTTTACTACATAGGTGGCTTTATGTCTAGATTATAGGTATAAACAGATATTTTTAATTTATTTTAATTCAACAGTAATAATGCCTTCTGCAAGCTTGTTAGCCCAGTTTTCTGGGAACTTACTATAGTACCACTGAGCATTTTTCTTGTAAATCCTACTTATAATGTTCAATACAAACGAAGGAATACCTACAACTATAAAGTAAAACCAACCAAGTAAAATAGACTGAACAGAATGCCCAAGCTCATGTTTAATAGTCTCACTTAGCTGATCCTTACCTTTAAGCTTTTTGTCTACAATAATATACTTACCAAGACAAACTGCACTGTTAAACCAATCAGCAAAGTACACTTTACCATGATACACTTTACCTGTTTTTGTAGTAGCATTAAAGCTTTGTGTATCTTTAATAAGATTACAGATAAGTAAACCTACCAGCATTTGTGGTAACTGCCACAAATATACAAACAACTTCAAAATTTTTCTCATGTTATTCTCCTTTATCTACTATAATAATCTACTCTAGTAGAAATTTTATTCTCCTTCTATTCCTTGATTTAATTCTACTGTAAAATTATCATCAAGTAAAGACATTATTTGCAGTAGACTTCCCATATGATGAATTTCATCTGTTCTTATTTCTTTCAAACGTTTTACAATTTCATCACGGCGTTCTAAATTTACAGCTTCTTCAACTGAGGAAATTACTTTCGTGTACAAAGCTATAGCACCGTTTTCATCTGCCAGTAAACCGTTTATAGTTCCCATCACTTGCTGTTTTCTTTTGTAGTCGATTAAATCTACACTTTCATCTGAATTAATGAGTGCCATTGTTGTTCTCTTTGCCTTTATTTAAGCTCTTAAAATATTCAAGTGCTTTCTTTTGCTGTTTTTTCTCTATCACTTCCACTATTACATAGTATATAATTATACCAGCAAATATAACTGTTGCCATTCCTAAAATCAGAAACCATAAATTAATGCTTGAGTTTACAAAACCAAACAAGTAAGCTACTAGTACTGCTACAGTGAAGGGTATAGGACTTATCAGCAAAGAAAGCATAAAAAGTTGTAATGAAGTTACTATAAAAATAACTAGCCTATTTACGATAGTTTTTATTTTCATTTTATACTACCTCAAATTCAAATGCAAGAGAAGCTTTAAGACCTTCTACCATAGGAAGGAATACATCTATGCATTTAAGACCATATTTTGTCACAATATTGTACTTCCCTGAACTTACAGAATTGTAAAGTGCATTTCTGTAACCTTTGTAACGATAATCATCTTGTTCTTCTTGTGCTTTTACCATATCGTATAATGTACGCAATGGTAAGAGCGTTCCGTCCACCAAATCGTTTTTATTAACTTTAAGTTTAAGTGTTATTGTGTTCTTAATTGTTTTCATGTAGTTCTCCTTAATTTGTATTATATTAAATATATTTTAATCTGTCAACTCTTTTTAAGCTCAATTAAAGCTGTAAAAGATAAAGGTGATATGATATTGACGAATATTGCAGCTAGTGTAGACATAATAAACTCAAATATACCACCTTCAATGCCAATTAACCTGCCAAGAAACGTAAATAAACTTTCTTTAACTTTTATTGCATCTTCATTTGTAGCTTGTGGTGTATTAGATAATATAACTTGTTGTTCAGTAAGATTTTTTTGCAATTCTTCTTCCAAAGCATTTAGCTCTTTTCTGACTTCTATTGTAGAATAGTCATTTTCTTGTCTGTAAATGATATCTGCTTTCTTAAAATCAATAGCACTTCTTAAATCATTTTCTTTTGTTTTAAGCATTTCAAGTTCAGCAACAGCAGAATGAATATCCTTATTTTCTCCAACTATTTCGGCTTCATTGAAATTATACATGTCAAAGAATACTGATACTGTAGTAACCATGGAAAAAACCGTAACCATAATCCAAAGTATCATGAAAGTAGATGCTATTATGTATCTTTTTTCTTTACTGAATATTACAGAAATTTCAAATGCTGTGCTGTTGTATACGGTAACACTAGCTGACATAAGCCAGCTAGATATGACGTCTACATAATCAGTAAGATATGTAGCTGTGTGCAAAGTAGATATATACATACTAATAATTACAGTAAAAGCAAGCATTATAATCATAGACCACAAAGTCTTTGATGAAGAAGCATTTTTTAATACGAGCTCTCCTGCTTCTTTGAATTTTTCATAATCATAAGTAAGACCAGCTTCCAATCTTTCTTGCATTTGCTCATGAGTAGCTTTACCACTATTAAATTCTTGACGTGTAAATACAACACCATTTTCTAACATAAATATATTTTTATCTTCGTTAAAAACATAGCGTAAGTTGAAAATATTTGAAACTTTCTCTTGCATTTTATTTAATCCTTTATTTTAAGAAATTCTTCAAGCATTTTATTAAATTTAACTTGTCTTTTCTTTTTGTTTGTTGCAACTAGCACATTAAAGTTTTCCCTTTTAATGCCATCCTCAAAATCTTTTTCAGAAAAATTTTCAGCTTCTTCTTTCCACTGCTCACATAAATCTTGTGGTGCAATAACAAGTACAGGTCTGTCTTTAATTCTAGCAAGTTCTAAAGCTGTAATAGTTTTACCCATACCCATATCGAAAACTAATCCAAAAGATTTTTTATCTTTGCATTCTCTAATTGAATACTTTTGATGTTGCCAAAATTTCATAAGTACTCCTCGTTTTCAGCAATTATTTCTTCCATAAGTCTAGTTCCTTTAGCATCTTCAAAGAAAGACCTATGTGTTATCTTTTGTTTTTTCTTAAACACTGTAGTAACTTCTTTTGATTTTTCTATTGCTTCAATCAATTCTAAGTTTCTTAACTCAGCATTATATTGAGCATCTTCCCACTCTCTTGCTTTGCAGTTATCGTCCATAATTGATAAAAGCAATAAAATAACTATGATAGCTACAATCATTTTACTCTCCTTCATACATGAATAATGTAGTATCTACAGCTCCAGAGTTTATGAGTTGTTTTCCCTCTTTAAGAGCATGCATAACTTTTTGTTCACAAGTTCCTTCCATTGTAATATCAATGATAAACTTAGAGTTTTTAATCTCGCCTCTATATATTCTGTCCTCGGATTGTGCTCTAAGCTCTGAAGAATAGCTGTTGCAAACGTATATTGCATAATTAGCATCTTTAAGTCCGTCTAATCCGTAAGAAGCTGAAGCTTGGTTAGCAATTAAAAACTGTACAGTTTTGTTCTTAAATCCGTTGTAGTACTCGTCTCTTTGATTTCTGTTTACTTTACCGTCATATACTCCGACTTTATATCCTTTTGTTTGTAATGTGTTAAATATTTCATAAAGCAAAGAAGACCTACTGCACCATATTACAGCTTGTTCATTTCCTATTTGCTCTATAACTTCTAATAAAGCAGTTAATTTAGGATTTTCTTTGAGTTTTTTAAGTACTATTTTTTTAGATACTTCTTTATTTTCTTCATCTTCAGTTATTTCCTCTTCAGTTACTTCGGTAGTTACTTCTTTATTTTCTTCTACTTCAGGTTCTTCTACAGGTTCAAATCCATTACAGATATCCTGAAATCTATGGTATAAAGTTAAAGCGTTATTACCTACTACAACATTATCTGTACAATGCAGGTTTTGAAGCTGTAGATACAGCTTTTTTTGTTCTTCTGATAATTGAATTTTAATTTCAGAGTACACTTTAGGTGGTAAATCTGCTACTTGATCTTTTGTAAATCTGTAAATAAGACCTTCAAGACGCTTCCAAAGTTTATCAATATTTTTTCTTGTTGTGAAATCTGGACTTTTAATAATTGCAACACAAGAATCTTTACTTATTCCGTAAGTTCTGTAAGCATAGTCCATAGCTCCAGCTAACTTTGTAACGTCGTTTTTACAAGCAACTAGTTTGTTTCTTACTCTACGATAAACTTCTGGAGTAATTAAAGCTCTTACTGTTTTTTTTCTGTTTAAGTGCATATTCATTTTAATTTCATACTTTTCGCTAAACTCATACATACCTTCGGTGAAAAAGTCGTCTTGTAAGAACTTTACTTGATCATAAGCATTCATTGGAGAAGTTGACATGAATGTACCTGTTAAGATACATCGTGCACCAATATTATTAAGACGGAGAATAGATTGTGTTCTTTGACTTTTACAGGTGTCATCTTTTACAGGAGTATTTGTTTTTATTCTTGAGCTTTCATCTAGAATAATGAAAGGTTCTTTTTCACATGAATCTAAATACTTTTTCACTATTTCAGGTACTTGTCCTTTTTGAAACATTTCAAGAGATACAATTAACATTCTTTGCATTTTATTTTATCCTTCTACACTTTTAATAAAATTTGATACCGGTAATTTAACTTTTCCATTGTCACTTATTTTATACCTGCCTTTTTCCGTAAAAAGTTCACAAGCTTGTATTATATGATAATTATTAAATCTGATATCTAAAGCTATAATTTCAATATCGAGTTCTTTGTTTGCTTTATAGAAAGCTGGTTGTGTAGGTTGAAATTTAATAACACCTTGCTTGTTAGAATACTTAAATTCATATAAAGCAGCTTTATTTTCGTTTGTAATTGCTAAAACATCTGGAAAACCAAGTACTGTCTCTTCTGTTTCTATTTCAAATATACCTAAAAATGATTTAGTCCCTTTTAGTACTTCTATCATGTATCTTTTGAATTCTTTCTCATTTTTAAGATTTTTCTTGTTTAGTGGTAATATTATAGCCATGCTTAACTCCTTACTTTTATAGTATATTATACTTATTATATTATGTCAAGTAAAATAAAAGAGAGCTATCAAGCTCTCTTTTATACTTATCTGTTATCTCCAGAGCCGTTTATTTTACCTCTTTTAAGCCTTGAGGCAAGCTTTTCAATATTCACATGTGCTACATGTTGCAAAGAACAATCAAGTCTTTGTGCAATTTCGCTTACCATCCATAAAACATCTCCAAGTTCTTTTACAATCTCGTTTTTGTCTTCTTGAGTTATAACTCCCTTTTTATCTCTGATTATTTTTGCAAACTTCCCAGCAACTTCACCTGCTTCTTCTGTTAATCCCATTACAGGATATTCAAGTCCAGAATCTTCAAATTTTAATTCTTCGTCAAAACCTTTAATTTCCTTATCGTTATAGTTAGCAAATTCGTGTGCTTTTGCTTGATAAGTATAAAAATCCCAAGGCAATACACTGTTAAAACCCATCTTAATCTCCTTATATATTTTCATCTTAATCTATCTGATTCAAAATATCAGTTTCAGTACAACCTAGCTGAATTAAGAACAAAACAAGATAACCTATTAAGTCTGTTACGTCATTAATTCTTATCTTATCACTGTTTTTAATTCTACTCAATTTGTCATCTAACCTTGCTGGTATATCAGATTCTTCTTTGTCCTTTTTGCAGAATACTCTCATAGGATCAAGAATAGAGTTGCCATAACGACTATTTTTAACTATCAATAACTGTTTTATAACCTCTAAGATTCTAACTATTTTTTCTTGTGATTCTGGCATTTTAGTATCATTATCTATTGATTTACCATCATCAACTGCCTTAAACACTGCATATTCTTTTAGAAAAGAAAGTGCTTTTTTACTTCTTAGTGTGCATCCAACATCAGAATTAAACACACATTCAGAACAAATTGCATCTAAAAAACAAGCATAAAAATCACTTTTTTTAAAATCGTTAATTTCCTTGTTGGTTCCTTCAACAATTACTTTCATTTTATACCTCCTTAAAATCTATCTGACATTTTCGGTATATTTTCATAACAACCACAACTTTCCCGTTCATTGCATGCACCGTAATACTTGCATTTTCTCCACGAAACACGAGCTAAAGCCTGAAAAAAAGGAACAGGAGAATTTGCCATAGAAAATACAAGCTTTTGAACTGTTGCAAGCGTTTTAGGTTCTGTTTTATGGCAAAGACGCTTCTGACACATCTTTATCCAGCTTTCTGGAGTATAATCTATTGCCACCCACTTCAATTCTTCAGGGTTTGTACTTCTTGGTTTCCCCGTCCAATCAGGACGGCTAGATTCAACTTCAGGTTGAGGGTGTCCATCTGTATGACGAACAAGTTGCATTGCAACCGTACGTGGAATTTGCATAATCACACGAAAATGCAAACAACGCAATGTACTATGCATAGCAAGAAAGTGTTTTTTCCAAAAATCAACTTCATCTTTTGGCTCAAACTTCTTTTCTTTATCCAATACAATACCTTGTGTAACCTTACAAAACTGCCTGTAATCAAACATAGGATTTTTGTTCAAAAGTCTTATTTTAGCTTTCATGTTCAATCTCCATAAAAATAATGCTGTTTACTGTTTCGCACTGGTCAACGACAACAGTGTCAGTCCCAACCACAGCAAGGTATACTAAAAACACTATAATCCAGCCTACGCTAGATAAATATAATAATATCCCAGTCCATACGGACAAGGGTTATTTACTTTAATAACCCAATTTTTTTATCTTCCGATTCATATATAGGTAGAACATGCGTAGCACTACACAATAATCTATTAAATCCATTAGAGCTAAGATGTAACTCTTTTTTTACTTCTGCATAAGAAACTTCTCCTCTATTATTTAAAAGTAAAAACAAATCGTTTATTTTAAAAGCTAACTTTTCTGTTATTTTAGTTTTTGTTCTAAATTGTCTCATACCTTACCTCCCTTACACACAACAATATATTAAACTCAATGTATGTATAACATACTTATTTTATTTTGTCAATATCTTTTTTATTTTTTCTCAACATTACTTAATGCCTTATAATTATTTATTCATCTGTTATTTCAGCTCCACAGGGTGACCCGTCTAACCATACGTATTTTTCTAGGAAATTCTGAGCTGTTACTCCATTAATGTATAATGTATTATTTTCATATTCAATTCTGTTTACTCTAACTCTAAATTTATATTCCTTATGCTCAAATCCCTTATTAAAAAATTTATCGAAGTCTTCTAATTTATATGGTCTGTACTTTTTTTCTTTTGGCTCTTCCACAAGGTAAAAATATCTATATTCAACATCCACCTTATTAACAAAAGGGAATTCTGAATTTTCATTAATTTTTTTTATTTTTCCAAAGTTAAATCGATAATCTTCCTCAACACAATGCTGTAATCCACTCATAGTATCAGAAAAATAACCTTCACATCCAGCTTTTAATCCACATAAATAACCCTCAAATCGTACCTTAGTAATATCAAATTTCATATTAAACTCCTTATATAATATATAACATACTTATTTTATTTTGTCAATATCTTTTTTATTGACAACTCCATTCTGTACGTCCATTACACTAGTTTCCCAATAATTACTTTTCCAGTTTCTGTTCCAGAAAAACCAACCTGTGACTAAGTTCCCACATTGAAACTTGCCGTCTTCTCTTACAGGGCTTCTATAATCTACCTGTCTGTTAAAAACACTTACAAATTCTAAGTGATTCCAAATTCCTTTTTTATACCTATTATAAGCACCAAAAAAATTAGTTTTTCCGATAAAAATTACAAAAGGTGCTACTTCTTTTGCTTTTGTTACAAATTCGTCAAATAGTGAAAAAGGTGGGTTCGTAATTACAATATCAAATTCATTTTTACTTTCAAAGCTTAAAAAATCAACTCCATCTTTTCTTATATCGTGTTCAATTATTTCAAAAGTAAAAGCAGGAAAAGCTTTAGGTAAATGTTCTTTTAATACTTTACTAAATATTCCATCTCCACAAGCAGGGTCTAATACCTTAATATGCTTTTTACCTAATCCATAAGTTTCTATAAGTTCTATAACAACTCTAAATTCTTCTGATGAATATACAAGTTCTTCTATCAAGTATGCTGGTGTAGGGTAAAAATCACTTTCCGGTCTTTGCTCTACTGGTTTTCTGTTGCTATATGCTTTTCCCATATTATACCTCTTTGCACTCCTGTAATACTCTGTTTTCAGCTGTTGTAAAGTATTCTTTATTAATTTCAAAGCCTATAAATTTTCTACCTAGTGTATTTGCTGCAACTGCTGTAGTTCCTGAACCCATAAAAAGGTCCAGTACAATTTCGCCTTCACTACTGCTATTGATAATTAAGTTTTTTACAATTTCAACAGGTTTTACTGTAGGATGTTTGTACTTCTTTTTATCCTTTGTATTTAATGGAGTTGTATACCAAGTTCTTTTTGTATCAAAAGACCCGTTTACCTTAACTCCTTTTTCTCTGAAAAATAAAATAAACTCGGTGTCAGTAAGGTACTTGTTACCACAAGCAGTAACAGGATTTGTTTTATGCCAAGTTAAAATATTATAATTGCATTTTTTACCTTTAACGAAAAAATCAAGTAATGGAATTACCTGTTTTTGACTACAGAAAAAGTAAATATTTATTTTCTTCATTACTCTGCAAAGTTCATTCAAAACTTTTTCTGAAAATCCGTTAGCCATTGCTTCTAAATCTTTAATGTATCGTTTATCTTCATGTTTATAAAGTCCAGCACCTTTAGTCTCAATTTCATATGGTGTATCTGTTACAACTAAATCAATGCTACTAGATTGTAAATGTTCTAATCCTATCATACAATCCATATTATACAAATTAATGCTACTGGTTATCATATTTATCTCCTTAACTTTTCAACTGCCTGGAATTTCCTAACAGTTTCAATACTTTTAATTTCGTAAAAAACTAAATATGTGTGCAATTACATCAACAGTCCAGCCGTCTCCAAGTACATTTGCTGCTTGGTTTCTCGTAAGTGACTTAGTGTAACCTTCAGGCATTGTTTGACATCTTTCAAGCTCAGTTTGGTTCAAATATCTTATACTGTTGTTATCTCCATATTTTTCCCATACTATGGTAGTAAATCCTGTATCTTTGTATCGTCTCAACATTCTTTGCTTGTCTGTTAAAGGTCTACTATCAGATACAAGTAATGATCGAGCTTTGTCTCTGTCTGCGTACCCGGAAGTAAGTATATGCTGTAACTTAATTCCTTTATCTTCCGGCTGTGTAATTCCTGGAATATTAGTCCAGTAGTAACGATTGCGAAGGGCAGCACTAACAAGACTTGAGTTTATATTGATAGCTTTAACACCCATATATTCATTCATTTTTAACTCGTCATCTTTTTTCATTTTTACATTTTCCAACAGAAAATATTTTGGTTTTACCTCTTGCAAGAGCCTGTAATATTCATAGAACAGGCTTGATTTTTCTCCTCCAAAACCTTTTCTTTTTCCTGCCTTCATAGCCCGGGAAAAGTTTTGGCATGGGCTTCCACCAATAAGTAAATCTATTTTTACTTTTTCTTTCCCACCTTCCCAGGATAACATATCGTTTTCGTATTTTACCTTTTTCACGTCTCCAAGGCGTACTATATCTGGATAGTTGTCCATACTACATTTTATTGCAATATCTTTGATTTCACTTGCATAATACTTATCAACTTTAATACCAACTCTTTCAAGAGCTACACGTCCACAACTAATTCCGTCAAAAAGACTTAAAACATTCATGTTAAACTCCTTTGTCTTAGTATAATAGTTTTATTATAAATTGTCAATGCTATAGCTTAATTTTTGTTCTTCTATAATTTTGCAAATCCTTATAGTTTCTTTAAGTTGCTTAGAAGCTTTTATCCAAGATTCACTATTCTTATTAGCTTCTTCTATCCATTCACTTACAGTTTTAGTACTTGCCCAGTTATCCCCAAATTCAGGTTCAGCTTCCAAAGGTACTCTAAGCTTAACACACGTTCTCATTACGTGTGCCATTTTATAGACATCTAAAATTCTATCAAAGTTTACATCAACACTGCCTACAAGCTCGTCATGTGCAGTATTTACAACACCTAAATTCTTCCAAAGACCTTCTTCGTAAGCTTGTGTTATAGCCGTTTTAAGGATTTCAGCTCCACTACCTTGTGTGTACCTGTTAAGCATTGTATAACTTTTACTTTCATTTTGTAGTCTTGCATGACTTCCACACGCAGTTCTTATGTAACCTCTTTCTTTAGCAATGTCTCCAATTAAAATTAAAGTAGGTAATACAAAAGGCATGTGCTCATGATATTGTTCTGCAATTTCAGTAGCATGCTCTAAAGTCCACCCAAAGTTTTCTGCCATAGATGGTACACTCATGCCAAAACTCACTCCGAAGCTCATGTTTTTTGCATACTTTCTTGATAACTTCGTTAAATCTACAACATACTGGTGGAAATCTAATTTTGGATTTTTAGCAAACTCAGCTCTTACTTCTTCAGCCCCTTCACCGACTGCTATGTTACATATAAGTCTGTATTCTATTTGTCCGTAGTCAATTTTCCACAATACTTGGTTAGGATTTGCCTGAAATAAAGCTCTTGTTAAAGCTGGAAATGATAATTCTACATCATGTACTTTTAATCCCCCCTTACTCGGAATTTGCTGCATGTTTGCTTTTGTAGAAGATAATCTGAATGTCACAGTATCTGATATATTAAACTGACCATGCACTCTGTACACTCCGTCATTATCTTTCGTTATAAATCTATCGTACTTTTCTCCAAGGATTTTAGATATGATCCCATTTGCCAATTTCCAGTTAGCAATTATATCTATTACTTCATATTTATCTCTGTTTGCAGCAAAAAACTTTTTATCTACATTCGGAGAAGCATTACAAGTAAAACCTTCTTCTTCTAATAAATCAACAGTACGCTCTACCATGGCAGACGGTACGAAAGCTACTAATTGATTTTTAACTTTTCTAATACTTACAATTATTTTTTTAGCTGTGTTATATACTTTATTCAGATAATCTAAATTATCAATATTTTTTCCTTCGTACGTCTTCAGTGTTATTTTATACTTATATGGTATATCATAAGTATCGCACAAAGAAGCTATATGGTGACTTGAGTTTACATTAAATTTATCAAGGTTATAATTTTTAATAAATGATTCCTTCAAGATATCTCTATATTTTGTAAGCAACTTTAAGTTTTCTTTTTTACCTTCAACATTGAAACAAAATCCATTAATTGTAATTTGCAATATAGGTAGTATACAAGAAAACTCAAGTTTAACTCTTTCCACTAAGTTTTCATTTTTAAGCAATGTTAATTGTTTTTTCCATATTTTAACTGGGTTTTTAGAATCTACAGCTACGTAATCTAGTAATAAATTATACGGTGCTTCTTTTAAGTACTGCCTGAAATCACCTTTACTACTTACATGCTCTCTTATCCAAGGCTCTATTTTAGTGGTTTGTTTACCATATCCAAGATACATTTGACTTAAAGATTCAAGACTGTGTATAGTCCACTCATCTAGTATCCTTTGTGCCATTAATACATCAATTAATTTAGCTTTTACATCATAAGTTGTCATATTATATTCATACAAAAGCCAACCTATATCATATATAATATTTGCACCTATAATTATAACATTTTCATTTTTAAGTAAATCTTTTACAATTTCATTTTTATTTATTCTTTCTTTTTCACTGTAAGTACAATTATCATTATGAATACCAGGAATTATCTTTACTTCATCTAAGCTTTCATAAAAAATAGATGTGCATAATATATAACCTTCATTATACTTCCAGCTCCAACCAGCTGTTTTTAACTTGGGATCATGCACTTCGCAGTCGATGCCACAAATTAATTTCTTCATTTTACCACTCCAAACCATTTTCTTCTTTTACTGTCTCTATAATTTTACCGTAACCTTCTCTATGTGAAGAATCAATTAAAATTAAATTTTCTTTAGTTCTTGTTACAGCAACGTATAATACTCTAAGCTCTTCATCAAGTTTATTGTATAAATTAATGTCAACTTTGCGTGTAGTATCTAGCAGTAATGCTACGTTCCTTGCTTCTCCGCCTTTAACATGATGTATACTAGATACTAAAATTTGCGGATTCCATTTACACATTTCCTCAAGTTTTTCAAGACCATAACACTCTACAAAATTGTAATAAATAAACTTCTTATGCTCCGTAAAAAGGTTGCTTTCTGTAAAAGGTAAATTGAAGTCTACAATGTTAAATCTTTCAGCGAATTCTTTTTTCTTTTTTTCAGTTTTATATCCTTTTAATCCAAAATTATAATAATCTTTTATCCTTCTTAAAATTTCTCCATCCATGAAAAACCCATCAGAAGTCCAATAAGGTATTAGATTTTCTTCTAACATATCCTTTGGCTCTTCTAAATAGCAATTATTTCTACAAATGATATACCATTCCGTTTCTTTTTTATCCTCTAAATTATCTACATCAATAAAGTTTAACAACCTTTCAAAGTTATCAATTTGTACTATCTTGCCATTTATATTTTCTTTTTTCATATCAAATGGTTTTTCAGTCTTATCATCAATTAAATCAACAATACCTTTAGCAAGATAGTATACTTGCTTTGGTATTCTATGTGATATAGATAAGTATTCAGTCGGAAACTGCTTTGCAAAATTAATTAGAAAATCTGGTCTTGCTCCGTTATAGGTATACAAGCACTGGTTTTCATCCCCTGCAATAAATATTTTTTCAGCTTTTGCAAAAGCTATTTCTATTACTTTCCATTGTAGTGATGTGATATCTTGGCAATTATGCACAACACACCCGTTAGCTAAAACAAATAATCTATCTTTTGCATCTACTGTTATACCTACAAATCTGCTTGTATCTCGTGCAGTTACAGTACACTTTTTCCAACAGTCATTCACTTTTACAAAACATTCTCCATCTTTATAATATAATACATCTGTTGCTACCCAAAGAGTATCATAAGGATATGGCTGTAATAAATGTTTACTATTACATATAAATAAAACATTTCCATCTGAAACACTTGTTACATTATACATATCATCTATGCCTTCGTGTTTAGCTGTAACTGTTGTAGCTCCTTTAGTTCCTTGTACCTTATCACCAACTTTAATATCCTTTATTTCCTTTATACTTCCATCAGCCATTCTTACTTCTGTTTCAGGAGAAAAACATTCATCGATCATTGCTACTTTAACAGGTAAAGTAACACCATTCTGCACATAATGTACAAGGCAGTCGGTAAAGTCAGTTAGGCACTCCTGAGCTTTAAATTCCTCATAATCATGTGCAAAATGGTGTAAATATTCCATGTCAATTTCACTGCTAGCATACTGATCGCTTGTAATACTACCACTTCTGATAGCTTCATACATGTTAAAATATTCTGTGTCCTTTGTAGGATGCACGTTATATCTAGAGCTTACTTCGCAAACATTCAGATTATACCCGTATTTCTTGTTAAATTTATTCTGCTGAATTCTATTAAAAACTTGATCACGTTTATACCCTAAAGCTCTAAAAGTTAATGCATGTAACGTACAAAAATAAGGTAAGTCATCAGGTGACAAATTCATAGCATTACAAGCTCTCCTTACGCCTTCTTCTACACCTTTTTTAGTGTACGTCACAAAAGCTATTTCCTCACTTCTCCTTGTTTTAAGCTCATTTTCTATTTCTGTCATCAGTGCACGGGTCTTGCCCGAACCCGCCTGGCTTAGTAGTACTTTAACCTTTTTACCCTCAAACATATCCGCACCTTACAGTTTTAATCTTGAAAAAATACATCAAACCTTTTGAAAAAAAGATAAAAAAAGCAACACTTTAACCTTTTCAAGAAAGGTTTTTTCTTTGCTTCTTCTTCCATAGTATATAACAGCTGCACAACAGTGAACACTCTCCTATTATGTAACCTTTTACTCTCTTTACCAGCTTTGCTACTCATAATAAATTCCTCCATATTAAACTAAAAATTCTTTTCCAAACTTTTTTCTCAATCTACATACTATTGCTCTATATGAGCTACTTTTTTTCTCTCCGTTAATAAGTACTGATTTTAACACTTCCCTTTGTGATTTTGAAATAAAAATCTTTTCTCCTTTATATAAAAAATTGTTCCTGTTAAAATCAAAATAACAATCGTTGCTATCATAAATAGCCAAAGAAGGTCTATCTGTATACATAGCAACACACAGCTCATATATATTGTCAAAGTCAAATATAAATCTGGTTATCCCTTCTTTTATGTATGTAACCGGACTTTCATTGTTAAGAATAAGAACAACCTTATCATAATTACTATGATTTATCTTACTCAAATTTTTACCATCACATAGTATTACTTCTCCAATCTTATTTACATCTACTTTTATCTGAGATGCCACCGTTTTACACTTTGCTTTTTGGTTTTCATCAGAGACTAAAATACTAATACTAGAACATTTCCTTAGCATTTTCATAGTCCTCTTTACTATACGGTTTTTCCTGCTGTGACTGCTCTAGGTCTGTAAATTCACTTAACTGCCCAACTTCACCTGTAAGCAATAATTTTTTATCTCCTTCTTCTATCTCTATTTTACCTTCCACTGTAGTTGTAATTATTTCATCTTCTTCTTTAGACCAGCAAGCAAATCTTATTTCTCTGTCTTGTGCATTTGTATACACAAGTACATCTTCTTTTGCTCCAAAAGATATCAACGTTTCACGTAATGTAGCAGAATCGAAATCTATCTTATTTGCTTTAAGGTACTTCTCAAATCCTGCATGAGTGAAGTAATATTTAGCTCCGTTAGCATTGCTTATTCTTACACAAATACCTAACCGTATTTGATATGGTGCATCTTTCCATGCTCTTTTACTTGCAAGATAATCAAAGAATGCGTTCCTTATAACTGACATGTGAGAAGTATCTGATTCTTTACTTACTTCTACGTCTATAACGTTAGGCAGTACAGAGTTAAGTATGTTATACCAATCATTATTTGATACTTGCATTGGTGCTATGTTAAGATATCTAACACACATTCTAGCAAAGTTTCTCTGTTCCAATAGATAAGCTTCATCCTTGAAAACTACATTTACCCACTTTTCTTGTCCTTGAAGCCTAAGCTCCCAGATATAATATGGCTCTGCTGCCTTGTATCGGTACAATTTGCCGTAGTCTACACCTGTAAAATGTCCCTTATCTCTACCAAGACCGAATTCTCTTTTCTTACAAGTGATTTTATTACAATACTCTTTACATGGAATATCACTGCATTTATAGATATATTCGTTGTTACTAACACTGCTACATATATTTTCAACTTCTTCTTCATCTAAAGGACTTTCAAATTCTTCGTTTATCTTTTTAACTACATCCTCAAATCCTGAAGCATATTTTTTCTTTGCGTAAACAGCAAAAGAGAATAAAAAATTATTTCTTCCTGAATTTTCACTTCCTATATTTCTTGAAATCAATAACTTTTGTATACATGGTGGGGCATCGTTATAAGGTAAACTCTCTATCAATTCTTTTACCTTATCAACACTAATGATATTATTCTGAATTATCTCTAAAGCTTGTTTAAGTGGTAAAGAATCTCCACTTAAAGATACCATAGGGTTGTATGTTTCTTCTTCGTTGAAATAAGGCAACGTGATACATGATCCAAAGCCTTTAAGTTTATCCTGCTTAGGAAATGTTTCAACCTTATTTTCCCCGTATATTTTATTTAATGCTGTACTTTCAATTATTTGTCTCAGTAAATCTCTGGCTGTGTTTGCAGATACAGATTTGCTGAAAAATATATATAAATGAAGACCGCCTGATTTTGACCTAAACGGCAGCAATGGTAATTGGTAGTCTCTTATCATGTTAAGAGCTATTTTTATTTTTGATTGTATGTAACAATCTATATCTATAACAGCGAATTTACATTTACCTTCTTCTGTTATAGGACATATACCTACACCAAAATCACCTTTTAAGTGTGAAGCCATTAAATGCTTGTCAACTTCTGCTTCTACGGTGTAGATTTTTGTTTTTACTTTTTCTTCTGTGTTATTTTTTACCTTAGGTAAATCATTTTTAACATAGCTATTTTTCTTACCTGAAAAAAAGCTATAAAACCTTGTTAAATCAGTACTTGTAACCATGTTTGTGCCTATGTATTGTAATATAAACATTACAGCAGAGTGACTAGTTCTGCTGTAATGTTACCTTTCATTTAGAAGATGTCTAAGTTATCATCAGATGCTTCTTCTATAACCTGGGAAGCTAAAGATTTTGGATTTGCTTTGCTTTCAATAGCCTTAACCTCTGTAGGAATAACAGTATGCTTTGGAGCAAAAGTATTTGACTGTACAGCTTCTTGAATTTCATTTGACTTCTTTAATGTCTTCAGTGCTGTAAGTTTGTCGCTTTCAAGTAAGCTTCCTTCAAGATTAAAACTGAAATCTGTCCAGTCATAATCATCGTTACCATAATCTCCTGCACAAAGATTATACACAAGAGTAGCAAAAGCTGTTGAGTTTTCCTGTGCATCCTTTCTCCAGTCTCTCCAAATACGAATACCAGTTGATTTGAATGCAACAACTGCATTTTCAATCTCAGGATGATCCGGAAGATATACACATACCCAGTTTACAGGAACAAGAATATGACCGTTTGGAAGCTGCCGATTAAATGTTACATTCTCACAGGAGGGGAATTGAAGTGCATCTTGCTTTGACCATGTTCCATAAAACTTTGCATCTTTTCCTGTTCCGTCTTTTTCGTTGTACAGTGAAACGAAAGCAAGAGGTACTACTCTTACAGTATCACCTAGATTTTTCTTTGTCTTTTGGATATAAATATCCCCGACTTTCAAATCTTGAATATAAAGGTCTTTTTCACTCTTCTTCAGTGCTTTTGATCCACTTTTAGCAAGAAGTAAGTAAGTTGCCTGTACTCCTTCTTCTTCCTGTGACTGTTTCTGCAAAGTTTCTGCTTGTTTAAGCAATGCTTCCAGTTCCAGTTCATTCATTTCTTCACTTTTCATTTTATACCTCCATCTACCACTTTATGTGGTGTAATTAACAATTTATAACAATTATATTATGTTGTCAACTCAATTATCTAAAGCTTTCAACACACGATAAAAATAAAATTTATAATGATTATCTATATCAGACATGAAGACATCATCACTTTCACTTTCTCTGTCAATGTGTACAATTTTTCCGTAAAATTTTTTATTCTCACTTTCTACAATTTCTTTTAGCTCAAGCAGACAGTCGGAGAAATATCCTTCATCTCCTACATAAACCTCATTTATATCAAGTATAGTTTTTACTCTACTCCTTTCAAATTTCATATTAAACTCCTTTATTTTAATCTAATCTACTAAAGTAGAAATTTTATGTTGTATTTACTTTACAAACTTAAATTTGATACCACATTCACTGAAAAACTTGTTCAATTTTTCAGCTTGGCTTGCTGTATACCATATCTGCATTACCCTGGTACGAATTTCTTCTGTATCTTCTTCGGTTTTAGCCACTGGGATCTCTAGTGAATCGTTATCTTTTGGAAGATAAACTTCTGGAGTAGCTTTTTCAATAACTACATCTTTTTCTTTCTTTTCTTCTTCCATTCTTTTTTTATCTGCTTTTATTTGCAAAATAATTTCTGTTATATTATGATATTCAAGCTGTCTGATATAAGGCTGTGAAGGAATGTTAGTTCCTTCCAGTTCACTTTCAATTAACAAAATAGCAACTTCTTTCTCTTTTTTAGCTTGTTTCAAAGCTTCTATTTGTGCATCAATATCATTGTAAGTATCCTCTTCCTTTTGAGTTTTATTGTAATACTCTTTTTTAAGCACAACTTTAGCTTTCTCTTCCTCAGTTAAATCACAGTTCATTGCAATATAGTCTTTCAAAATTTTAGTAAGCTCTTCTTTTCTTTTGTTGTCGTATTCTTCCAACTGTACAGTCAAAGCATCTTCACCTTCTGCAACTAATTGCTGAAGCTCGTCGCACATAGAATCAATAAGACGAGAATGTGGTGTGATATACACTTTCTTGTATTCTTTTCTCTCCCTCTCTATTGCCGTTCTCAGCGATACAAACTGACTTTTGACAGTTTTAACATATGTAACATTATCCTCTGTCAGTATAGTACCTTTGTACTGATCTACAATAGCTTTTATTTTTTCTGCTACCTCTGTAAAGTTTCCGTTGATTGTTACAGTACCATCTTTTGTTATTACTGGTTTTTTAATCTGTAATTCTAAACTTGTTGTTTCCATAGTTAACCCCCTATAATTATAATAAACTTATTATTTATTCTTGTCAAGAATTTTTTCAACTTCTTTATCAGATAACGGAATGATTTTGTAAATTCTTTTGTGCTTTGTGTTGATAATGTACAATCCGTTTACTTTTCTCTCGTACACTTTCTCATATAGATATTTATATACAGACAGCTGCATTGTGCAGTATTTTCTGTCAAAAGTAGAAGTTGTTTTAATATCAAAAAGATAGAATTCTTTTTCATCTTTATCAGAGATCACAATGTCAATACAGCTTGCAGTTCCTACAAAATCTGATACTAAAACCTCAGAATACACTACAGCGTTAGGAATAAAATCTTTAAGTGTATTGCATACATAAGAGGCTTGACTTGATAAAGGTTCTTTTTTATATTTGAAAAACTTTTCAACCTCTTTGTGTACATCACTTCCGAGAACGGTTGCCAGGAAAACTGCATCTGTTTTAGGAAATTTTTTACCTAACAGATCACTAATAGTACCTGTAATACCGTTTAGTCTTTTACCTTCGTACCAGTATTCATGCTTGACTTCATCAAACACTACTTGATGTATCCTATTATCCATTTTATTTTACTTCCCTCCATGCATAACGTATTTTTATAGCTAATCTTATTGCTTTTTCGTAATCTTGACTAGTATAAGCTTTTACTAAAAGTGCATAAGCTCCCGAATCTTTATCATAACAAACACATCCTAATTTATTAGTTAATGGACAATTGCTACAAATACATTTTAGATCCCTTTCGCTTTCATTTAGTGCAAATTCACAAGCATAACAATCATTATTTATTCTAGTAAATACCATGCCAGAATTTTCATTTTGTTTGTAAAGTAAAGCGTATTTAAGTTCGGCTATACACTTATAATATATTTTTACTTCCCCTCTTTTTACTTTATATAAATAATCTACAATCTCTTGCCATAACTTAATATGCCGCTTTTTATATTCATGCTCTGTCATTTTATTTACCTCCAGGCATCTTTAATATCAGTCGCTAGTTTTAACGCCTTGTCCCAGTTATGATTTTGTAATGCTATATTAAGTAAAAAGTACTCACTATCATAAAAAGCACAATTGTGTTCTAGTTTTCCTTCATGATTTTTAAGCAAAGGGCAAGAAGTAAAACAATTCCCATGAAAAGATTCATCTAGAGCATACTGACACGCCCAGCAATTATTCTGTATACCCTTATTTATTTTTTTCAAAATCCATATATCTTTTTCACCTAAAAATTCTCTTTCTTCTAATCTAGCTTTTACTTTTTCTAGATACTCTTCTTTTACTTCTTGTATACCTTGTATACAAACATTTTTGATATCACTTACCAATACAGATGCATCTTTTATTCTGTTGATCACAAATTCCCACATGAAAATGTGTTCTCTCTTGTAATCATATTCTGTTATTTTATTTATGTCTGCTATTATTTTTTCTGTGTCTGTCATATTATTTACCTCCACCATATTTGATATGCAAAATAAATTACTGTTGTTACCAGGGAAAAAAGGGAAAACTTATCCAGCAAAGATAACCTTTCGTCTTTTTTACCTATGAAATGCAACAACATACAAAAACAAAAAATGATAGTTGCTACTAGTATTGTCAATTCTCTTGCCATTTTCTAACCTCTATTACCCATTTACCATTTTTTCTTTTTAATTTTAGTATATTATACTCCCTGTTAAGCTCTACCAAAATATTTGTAAGCTCATCTGTTGTTAAATTATCAAACTCAAAAATTTTTGTTTCCATTTTATATCCCCCTTTATTATTTTTCTGTATATGTAAATGTAATTGTATTATATCCTTCGGAATTTTGTGTTACTGTTGTTAAACTTGTATAAAGCTGCCAATAGTTTATTTGTATATTTAATAAATCCTTAATACAAGAAGCAAAATCTTCTTGTTTGTAAGATTCTAAATACTTATTCGCACAATCTTTTATATAATCATGCACCATTGTAAGATGATAGATAAGAATATCTAAACTTTCCGCTAATGATTTATCATACTTGCATGTATTACAATAAGATATTGTATTTTGTACCTCTTCTATATTATCTTGTATACAAGTTAGCAAGATTCCTATAGACATAGCTGTTGTAACTGGTTCAGAATACACAAAATACGGTTGTACATAAGTCAAGTTTACCTCAATATCTTCATACTTCGTACTTCGCAAATAAAGAACGTACTTTATTTCAAAATCATCTAAACCTTCTATGTAAGCAGGATACGTATATTGTTTGTAGTAAAAATTATGAGATCCTTTGACTTTTTCACCTTCACTATTTTCTTTGTTTTCTTGTAATGCTTTCATTGTAAGGCCTGGTGTAAAATAATTTTCCTGACTATACATAGATCTTGCAAATAATAAACCTAAAAGTAAACCTAAAATCAACACAATAAAATACTTTTTCATTTATCTATCCCCCTTTATTCTTTTCTCTATTTCAGATAAGCCATCTTGTATGACATGTTTTTGAAGCTCTTTTTCGCAAAATTGCCAAAATGAATACAAAATATCTTGTTTCTCTTCGGATCCGTAAGATGCTGCTTGTAACATGTCTTTTAATCTTTTTACCTCAGATTGCGACAGCTCCATACACTTGTCAAAATTTCCCTTCACGTGTAATAAGCCGTTTCTCACGTAAAAATACGGCTTAGATACCTTTACACCTTCAATGTACACATTCTTGTAATTACCCATTTTTACCACCTCTAAAATTTTACACCAATCTAAAAGTTTTTCCTGTTAAAAATTTATAAAAATCTTTAGCTTTATTACCTTGATATACAAGCCCATACCGGGATGCAAAAACTTTATTATCGTCTAAATAAAAATGCGTATGAAATTTAATATGTTGATATAAAGTTTTGCTTTTAGTATCAATACGGATAATTTTTTCAAAATCTAACAAAGTAAAAGACTTTGAATTTTTCCTAACTTTACCTACAATTAAAGGTATTTTACCTGGTGAAATTTCTAAAGTAACTACCCAGGCTTTACAGTCTAAAATATTTACACATGGATCTACTTTTCCATCTTGCTGGCTTCCATACCAAATTTTTACCCTCTTTTTATTTGATAAAGCTTCTTGCAAAGCTCTAGCGATTTTTTCTGATCTATATACATAAAATTCTCGCTGATCTACACGTCTTTTATGTAAAACATAAAAATCTACACCTTCATATTGTCTATAAATTTCTTCATTCCATTGATTAATATTTACTATTAATTCATTGTAACCGTCTTTTCTTACAATCTTATATAATTCTGTCATTTTATCACCTCAATAAATTGCTTTCTTATCTTGTTATACTCTTTAGTGTTTGCGAATACAAGCTTGTAATCTCTTTTAACGTGCTCTCTATAATTCAATATACTTTCTGTAGAAGACATTCTAATTAAAATAAAGCCCTGGTTAAACATATTTTCAAGTTGTTTTTTAGTCACGAACTTAACATCGAAACTGCAGCGCTCTATAAAGCTTTTGGTGTCATTTGTAGCTATTCTATTAACAATAGCTTTTTTATAGTCTTCGTATTTAGTTTCATAATATATGTAGTTACGTACTGTGTACATATACTTTTTTGGTACGTAAATTGTAAATTTATTTTCCATTCTTATTGCCCCTTATTCTTGTTTGTATCAGATCGTACAAAGCACAAGAGATGATATTCCAGTAATGTGCATCTAGCGTTTCAAAATTGTTATCTGTATAATTATTAGATGGATCTAGATCTAAACATTCATAAATATATTTCATTTCACTGTATACAGTCAAAGGAATGTTAAGTGTAGTACTTTGCAAGTATGATTTACAAGATTCAGTTGTAACTGATTTTTCAGTTATTATAACATCATTTACAATATTGTATTCATTTCCTTCTTTTTTCATGTTTTGAGTTTTAGCTTCAATCGCTTTAACAAGTAGTTTAGTAAACCTTGTGTATAATTTTTTCTTATTCTTAACCGTGAATATATGTTTCATTTCTGTCACCTCTCTAATATTGTTTTACTGATTATATTATATCAGTTTTATTTTATTTTATCAATACTTCGTAAAGAAAAAGAATCACAAACACTGCCGGGGGTAACAGTAAAACCCATAATTTCATATAATAAACTAAACTTTATATTACTTTGTGTCTCCCCTATAAAGCAATTATAATAATTATCAATTCTGTAGCAATGTTTACAGTTATAGCAGCATTCTGCTTTATTTTCTTTGAAATTTATTATTTTATCTGTCATTTTTACACCATCGATATATACGTTTTTGTTTTTATATTCTTTTTTCATATCTAAACCCCCTTTATTCACTCAAATATAAATTTGCTCTTTAATCTGTTGCCGTCTAAACTAAAATAAAAAGTAAAAAATTCAGTGTCATAGCAATAAACTCTACTTTTACCTCTCCAATATACAAGGTTGCTTTTTTGTTTTGCAATTTGCTTTATTTTTTCCATAATCTCATTACTATGGTACGTAGTTTTATATTTGCAGTGCTCAGAATTCCAAAGAAAAAATAAAACTAAATCTTTATCAAAATCTGAACAATCGCTAAATAAAGCTAGAATTGTAGATACTCTATCTTTTATCTTGTCTTCCATGATATCACCTCTTGTAAATTGTTATTCATTGATAGCATTTTATAAAATGCTGGCATTTTAATATTCATATTGTAATAAAACACTAAACGCTAAAGATATCCCATCCCAATACTGATCTATTATTGCGTAGGTATCGTTATAATAATAATCTATGTAGTAATCATCCTTTATTTTTAGGTAATTTAAAATTATCTCCCTTATTTTATAATCTTCAAAAGGGATTGGCAGCACTAATCCCTGTAAATAATATTCACATGCTCTAGGTGTAATTTTTCCGCAAACACGTAAAACATCATTTTTTACTTTAAATTCATACCCTTCTTGCTTACATTCATCTTCTTTTTTCTCAATTGCATTTTTTAGCAATCTTTTATACAATTTTTTAAGCTTGTTTTTGTTTATTTTTGTTAAAATCTTTTTTCTTGCCATATTATCCCCCTAAAATTTTTTGTCAATTTCACGTAATATTGGATTTATTGACGGCATAAAATGCCGTCAAAAGTTTTTAGTTGAAAAGCTTTTCAACTAAAGCAAGAAATTCTTTTAAGAGTTTTTCAAGCTCTTCTTTCTCTTTTTCAAGCTCTTCTTGCCATTGATATTTTGAAATTACATCTTGTGCTTTTTGATCCCATTCACGACAAGAAATTCCATTTTCATACAAATTCTTTCCGGGCATTCCCCTGTATCCTGTACAAATAGCGATATTTGTTGAGTACTGTTCAAATGTATATACATCGTAATTCCATCCGTATACGCCAGAATTATAAGCAACCGGTGAATGATAACGTAAAAGATGCTGTAGATCACAATAACCTACGGCAACACAACGATAATTTTCTTTCAACTCTTTTCTTGTGATTTTGAATTTCATACTAAAACCCCCTATACATTGGTTATAATTATTTATATCATGTTTATTTTATTTTGTCAATGCATTTTTTACCCCCTTTTTTCTGCATTGTTTGTAGTGCAAACTCATGCCATATTTTATTGTAATCGGGTAATACTTTACCCAACCTTATTAATTGTTTGAGTTGTTCACAAGCTTGATCTAATTGTAGATCAAGTAAAGTTTTTTGATATTCATTCATTATGAAACCCCCTATAAATTGGTTATAATATATTTATAACATGTTTGTTTTATTTTGTCAAGTATTTTTCGAAAAATTTTTAATATTTATTTACAAAAAACCAGGCTTTTATTTTATATAAATTGATATATTTTAGATATTGGAATTGTTAAAAATTGGTTAAAATTATATTGTTATGTACAAGTTTATAATATACAATGAGATAGATAGGAAAGTGTAACAAAAACGTTGCAAAAATTCTTAATAAATAAAAATTTATCGATTAGTGCAAGTTATTAGTATATAATGATATAGATAAGAAAGTGTAACAAAAAGCGTTGCAACTTTTTACCTAGCGTTTTTTTTGTTTTTTCGGAATTCTATATTTTTTTGGCTATTATTTAGATAAATTTTTATCGATAAAAAAATCTTGTATACAAGAATTATTTTTATTTTTTAAAAAATTTTCGGCAAAAAATTTAAAGGCTAAAATTTGCAACGCTTTTTGTTACACTTTCCTTGATATTTACATACTACTAGGTGATTTAAAGAAATTTAAGTATTTATTAAATTGCAACATTTTGCAACGCTCATTTTCAGTTTTATTAAAGTTTATTAAGTATTTATAAATATGACAATAATATAAAATATGTCATAATAGACTGAGTTTATTAAAATCAGTATTTTTTGTTACTATACATAGTAATTTTTGCAACATTTTGCAACGTTTTTGTTACACTTTGCTGTAATCATTACAAATTTGTAATCATTACAAATTTTAATTAGGTATTGACAAAATTAAAAAATTGTGATTGTAATGTACACCAATCCATATACGCCCCTGGAGACATATACTATTTGTTAGACATGTTAGACATGTTAGACATGTTAGATATGTTAGATATGTTAGATATGTTAGATATGTTAGATATGTTAGACATGTTAGACATGTTAGACATGTTAGACATGTTAGACATGTTAGACATGTTAGACA
>CAMBEE010000012.1 GCA_945865665.1 uncultured Clostridium sp.
ATCAAAAATTCTTCTGTTTTAAAAATGATAGAACAGACATAAAAGAAAATACAACAACAACAGTAGTAACAGATAACGCAACATCAAATGTAAATACAGTTAATTATCAAGTTAAAGTAACTGCAAATGGTGGATTAAATATCAGAGCTGGAGCAAGTACATCGTATAGTAGAGTTGGTGGATATGTAAAAGGTTCAATAGTAACTATATTAGCAGAAAGTAATGGCTTTGGTAAAACTGACAAGGGCTGGATATCTTTAGCATACACAAGCAGAGACATAAGTACATTAAATACTGTTCAAACAGTCGGACAAACTAAGAAATTAACTAGAGCTAGTATCTTATATAGTAATTCAAATTTAACAGGTTATAAGTACAATTACAAAGCAAATACAACTATAACAATACTACAAAACATATCAAGTAATGTAGACAAAGTCCAAGTTAATGCAACAGGAAGAATTGCATACATAAATAATAGTAATTACACAAATGTATCAGTATCACAAAATACAACTAGAAAAACAAAAGCCTGTACATTATACTCAAAATCAAATTTGAGCGGTGTAAGATATCAATATAAAGCTAATACTACTGTAACAGTTTTACAACATATAAATTCATATATAGATAAAGTAAAAGTAAATCAAACTGGTAGAATTGCTTATATTAATGTTAATAATTATATATAAAAAGAAGAGGTAAGTTGATTAATTTCAATTTACCTCTTTTTTTCATTTTATAGAGGTGTATAATTACATTGATTGGAAAATAAAATGGCTTAAAATTGATTGTAAAAGCTTTATTTTTGGCTAAAAATAAGCATTTTTTAATTGAAATTACAGAAAATTTCTGTTATAATATTGACAGAAATGGAGGTTTTATATATGGATGAAATTCAAAATACAATATTAATGAATCAACTACGAATCATGTCGGCATTACAAAGATTAAATTATACTATGCATACAGAACAAATTATACAGGACTTGGGGCAAGGCATAAAAGATACACAAAAAATTTTAAACGAAGATATAAATAAAAAATAAATCTATAAAATCGACACCATTCGACACACAAATTCGACATAATGTGATATACTAACAATAGAGGTGATGAATTATGGATAAAGCATATGAAAATTCATTGCAAATGATAAAATATTTAAAAATAAGACTAACAAGAAAACAATATAACCAGTTAGCAGTAAGATTTAATCTGTTAAGTGCTGATAGCTTACAATACATATCAAGAAATAACTTTGACTTTTTAGTTAAGAAAACAATTAGCTCCTAAGGGGGCTTTTTCTTTTGGGAAAAGTAATGCAATTTTAATGCAACAACATAAATATTTTTAAATAATAAAAAATATGTAAAGATTAAAAACATAGTTATATCAACCCATTTAAGTATTTACAAATAATTTAAAATATTAATAAATATATCAAAATATACCATATGCACAACAATAATATTAATATAAAAAGACCGAAACTTTATATTTTGAGTTTTGGCCTTTTAAATTTTAAGACTAGAGCCATCAATGTGTTTCTAGTCTTTTTCTAATTCATCATCAAATGGTTTGTGCATAGTGTGACCTCATTACGAATTTTAAACTTCTAATATTTAGTATAGCTAAATTTACATAAATTTGAAAATTAATTGCAATTTGTTAGAAAATATAGTAAAATATAGTAGATTGATTGGAAGTTATAAATAAATTTTATGCAAAAATATGAATAAATAAAATTGAAAAGAAGGTAAAAAAATGTTGGAAAAATTAGGAATCAGTACAGAATTAGAAAATTTATCAAAAGAAGTAGAAAATGAAATAAAAGAACAATTTAAAGTGATGGACGAAATATGCGAAAAAAATAGTATGAAAGTTTTATCTGCATTTCAAGAATGTAACTTACAAGAAATGCATTTAAACTCATCAACAGGATATGGAATTGATGAAGCAGGAAGAAACAAAATTGAAGAAATATATGCAAAAGTATTTAAAGCAGAAGATGCACTAGTACGTGCTCAATTCATATCTGGAACACATGCATTAGCAATAACTTTATCTGCATTATTACGTCCAAATGACACAATGATTAGTATAACAGGAGAACCATATGACACACTTCAAACTGTTATAGGATGTAATGATACAGAAAGCAAAAGTTCATTGAAAGCATTTGGAATTAAGTATGAACAAATAGAACTTGTAGAAAATGATTTTGATATAAAAACAATTCAAGAAAGATTAAAAAAACAAGATGTGAGATTAGTTGAAATTCAAAGGTCAAGAGGATATTCAACAAGAAAAAGTTTGACAATTGAAAAAATTGAAAAGGCAATAAAAGCAATTAGAGAAGTCAACAAAGATGTAATAATTATGGTTGATAATTGCTATGGAGAATTTGTACAAGATAAAGAACCAATAGAAATTGGAGCAGATATTGCAGTTGGTTCATTAATGAAGAACCTTGGAGCCGGAATTGCAACATCTGGAGCATATATAGTTGGAAGAAAAGATTTAATAGAGCTATGTGCAGAAAGATTAACTGCACCTGGAATTGGAAAAGAAATAGGACCATCATTAGGACAAAATACACAATTGCTAAAAGGCTTATTCTTTGCACCACAAGTTGTAGCATCTAGTGTAAAAACAGCAATATTTGCAAGTAGAATATTAGAAAAATTAGGATATGATGTTGAACCAAAATATGATGAAGTAAGAGCAGATATTGTTCAAACAATTAAACTTGGAAGTGAAGAAAATTTAGTTAAATTCTGTCAAGGAATTCAAATGGGTTCACCAATAGATTCAAATGTAATTCCATTTCCTAGTGATATGGGTGGTTATGAGGACAAGGTTATAATGGCAGCTGGAACTTTTACAGAGGGGTCAACAATTGAATTGAGTTGTGATGGACCAATTCGTGAGCCATTTATTGCTTATATGCAAGGTGGGCTTACTTATGAGTATGGTAAGTTGGGTGTCCTTAAGGCAATTCAAAAAATGAAAAATTAAAAAAATAGGGATTGGGGGACGGGTCTTGAATCCCGAAATTTTAAAAATACCATAAATAATTAATTTATATAATTTTTAGGGATTCAAGACCCGTCCCCCAATCCCTAAAAATTTGGGAGAAAAATATGAATGTAATAGTAATTGGTGGAGGTCCTGCTGGAATGATGGCTGCGATAGCTTCTGCTGAAAATGGAAATAATGTAATTTTATTAGAGAAAAAAGAGAGACTTGGAAGAAAGCTTTTGATTACAGGTAAGGGAAGATGTAATATAACATCTTCTTTGCCAATTGAGGAGTTTATACAGAATATACCTGGTAATGGTCAGTTTTTGTATAGTGCTTTTAAAAATTATACAAATAATGATATAATAAATTTTTTAAATGAAGAAGGTTTAGAAGTTAAAGAAGAGAGAGGAAATAGAATTTTTCCTGTAACAGACAAGTCATTGGATGTTTTAAAATGTTTTACAAAAAAATTGAAAGAGTTAAATGTTAAAATCGAATATAATATGGAAGTTACTGAAATTGTTCCAAAAGATGAAAATGGAAAATTGAAAGTGAAGACTGTAGAGAACAAAGAAAATAACGGAGGCAATATCCATAATAGGTATAAGAATAAAAACAATATTAAAATTTTTGAAGCAGATAAAGTAATATTAGCAACTGGTGGCAATAGTTATCCGCTAACAGGCTCAACTGGTGATGGATATGAATTGGCTAAAAAATTGGGACATACTGTAACTAAAATCAGACCATCATTGGTTCCTTTGGAGGCTTTTGAACAAAATATGTGTAAAGATTTGCAAGGTTTATCTTTAAGAAATGTAAATATCGAATTAAAAAATAAGGAAAATAATAAAATTATTTATCAAGATTTTGGTGAGATGCTATTTACACATTTTGGAGTATCAGGACCTATAATTTTAAGTGGTTCAGCACATTTGGTTAGATATAAGAATATTGATGAGCTTTTGAAAAATAAAAAAATTGTTTTAATTATAGATTTTAAACCAGCATTATCTGAAGAAAAGTTAGATGAGAGAATATTAAGAGACTTTGCAGAGTTTAAAAATAAGCAATTTAAAAATAGTTTAGATAAATTGCTGCCACAAAAGTTGATTCCAGTAATTATTGAAAGAAGTGGAATAAATCCTAATAAAAAAGTTAATGAAATTAATAAAAAAGAAAGACATAGACTTGTTAATTTATTAAAGAATTTTGAAGTTACTATAAGAGGATTTAGACCTATTGATGAGGCTATAGTTACAAGTGGGGGAATAAATATTAAAGAGATAAATCCCAAAACAATGGAATCTAAATTAGTTGATGGTTTATATTTTGCTGGTGAAATTATTGATGTTGATGCTTACACTGGAGGATTCAACCTTCAAATAGCTTATTCAACAGGATATACAGCCGGAAATAATATGTGACAAAATTTGACAAAAGTGTGGGACAAACTCAGACAGTTATAATTGCCGTATTTAATAAAATTTGAGGTAAATGAAAACTGTCCTGTTTGTCTCAAAAAGGGAGAAATATGGAAAAATTTATTTCAATTAAGGAGAATGTACAAACTGAAATAGTTGTAAAAAAATCTAAATTTATATGTAATCTGATAAAAGTAGAAAGTCAAGAAGAAGCAGAAGAGTACATTAAAAAAATCAAAAGAAAGTATTATGATGCAAGACATAATTGTGTAGCTTACAGGGTTATAGAGAATGAACAAGTAGTAGAAAAATCAAGTGATGATGGTGAACCATCAGGGACTGCAGGTGGACCTATGCTTAATATTTTGCAAAAAAATAATTTGGGCAATGTTTTAGTTGTAGTAACTAGATATTTTGGTGGAATATTACTTGGAACAGGAGGCTTAGTTAGAGCGTATTCAGATGCAACACTTGATGCAATAGAAATTTCAGAAAAAGTTGAGAAATGTATAGGAATAGAGGCAGAAGTAGAATTAGATTATAATAATTTGGAATCTTTTAAATATTATTGTAAAAAAAATAATATTTATATAAAAGAATATGATTATTCAGAGAAAATTATTTGTAAAATACAGCTAGAAGAGGGGAATAAAGGAAGATTAGAAGATGATTTTAATACAAAAAAAGTTAATTTGATAAATTTAAAGTTTTTATCTAAAAAATTAATAGAGAAAAGTATAATAAATTAATGTTTTTGTAAATAATTGGAAAAAATAATTGAAAAACATTAAAAATAATAATATAATCAGAACTGTAAAAAATTTACAGTTCTTTTATTTATTGAGAACAGAAGATTAGCAAACATGATATACATAAAATATCTAAAAGAAACTAAAGATAGGGGAGATAAAAAATGAAAGAAAAAACAACTATTTTAATAGCAGATGATAATCAAGAATTTGCTCAAACACTTGCTAAATATATTCAAGAGCAAGAGGATATGGAAGTGATAGGTATTGCTAAAGATGGAGAAGAAGCAATAGATATGATTGCTAATATAATGCCTGATGTAGCATTATTGGATGTTATTATGCCACATCTAGACGGTATAGGGGTTCTTGAAAAAATGAATATGATAAAATGTGATAAAAAGCCACTTTGTATAATGCTTTCTGCTGTTGGACAAGATAAAATTACTCAAAAAGCAGTTGGACTTGGAGCAGAATATTATGTTGTAAAACCTTTTGATATAGAATTATTAATAAAAAGAATAAAGGAATTAAAGAATTTTATACCAAATAGAAGTACAGATACTTTTATTACAAGAGATGTAAAAACGCAATATGTAGAAATTCCTGAGGATGGAATTAAAAATCAAGATAATTTGGAGGCACTAGTAACTAATATAATTCATGAAGTGGGTGTACCAGCACATATAAAGGGATATCAATATTTGCGTGAGGCTATTATTATGGTTGTTAATGATATTGATGTGATAAATCAAATTACTAAAAGTTTGTATCCTAAAATTGCTACAAAATTTAACACAACTCCAAGTCGTGTAGAACGTGCAATACGTCATGCTATAGAGGTCGCATGGGGTAGAGGAGACCAAAAGACAGTTGAGAAAATATTTGGTTATACAATTTCAGCTGCTAAAGGGAAGCCTACGAACAGCGAATTTATAGCGATGATTGCTGATAAGTTGAGATTGGAATTAAAGAGTGCGTAAAAGAACCGTGTCAAAATAATGACACGGTTTTTGGCTTATTTTTTTGAAATTGCTTTTGCAATTTTCTTTTCATTTTTGCATGTGCAAGGAATGAAAAATAAAAAAATAATTGCAATTTCGTCCAATGCTGTCCTAAACTCTACAAAAAATTCTCTCATAATAAGTTCCTTTCATAAGCTACTAAATAAGTATCAATTACATTATAACATAAAAACAAAATTATGTAAAATCTAGAATGTAATAGAATAAAACAACGATAAAAAAGCAAACTAAAATAAATGTAAAAAAGGAGTGAAAAAAATGAAAACATCTTTTATAAAATATGAAAAAGACTATCAAATTCCAAAAATATTAGGAATGAACATAGAAGAAATAAAAGAACCAGAAGAAATTGACAATAAAATAGAAGAACTAAAAAAACAAAAATATACAACAATAGTAATACCAAATGAATTAGCAAGTTTTTCACAAGATATAATAAGTAAATACAAATATGATCCAACATTAAATATAGTAATAGTACCATCAAAAAATAATTAAATTAGGAATAAATCAAAAACAACCTCATATACATTTATAAAGAAAAACTGTAAGGAGGTAAAAAATGATAGAAGCACAAAGAGAAAACTTAAATATAAATAAATTAATAGCAGAAAGAAAAGAAATCATATTAGCAGAGGGAGATATGATAGTACCAGATTCAAAGCCAGACATTTTGAACACAATTGGTACAAGTGGTATAGCATCAATATATAAAAAAGAGGTGCAAAGTGAAAAAGTAAGACTGGATGGAACGGTAAATACGTACATAATGTATATGCCAGACGGGGCAGATGACACAGTAAGAGGGCTAAACACAAGTGTCGATTTTTCAGAAAGTTTGAATGTTCCAAACTGTCAAGAGGGAATGAATGCAATTTCTGATGTCAAGATAAAATCAATAGAAGCAAAGGTGATAAATGGCAGAAAAATTAGCATTAAGGCAACATTGGAAGTTAACTTGAAAATTTATTCAAATGATAATGTTGAGATAATAAATGAAGTTCAAAACGAAGATGATGTTCAAATTTTAAAGGAAGATTTAAAATTAAATTCATTGGTGGGAACAGGTAGTACAAAGATTTATGCAAAAGATAATATTCAAATTGATAATATGGATAATTTGGCGGAGATTTTACAAGCACAGGTATGTTTAGTTGATAAGGATATAAAAATCAGTTATAATAAGGTTTTGACTAAAGCAGAAGCGGAAATAAAGATAATGTATCTAACTGAAGACAATAGAATAAATATTGTTACATATAAAATACCGGTTGTTGGATTTATTGATATTCCAGATGTGTCAGAAGAAAATATATGTGATGTAAATTACGAAATTAAAAATATAATTATAAAACCTAATTCACAAGATGAACATTCAATATATGTCGAAATAGAAATAGAAGTAACTTGCTGTGCATATGAAGAAAAGCAAATCAATTTGATTCAAGATATGTATAGTCCAACTCAAAACTTGAATTTTGAGAAAAAGCAAATTACAACAATGACTAGCAAACAGAATATTTCAGGTGTTAAACAAATAAGAGAGAAAATTAATATGAGTGATATTGATGGTTTGAATTTGCTTGATGTAGAGATTACGCCAGTTATATTAAATGAAAATAAAATTAATACTAAAATTATGTATGAAGCAGAATTGAATATGAAATTTATTTTCGAAAACTCTAGAAAACAGATAAATATTAAAGATGCAAAAATTCCATTTGAATATATAATTGAAAATCTTCAAAATGGGGAATCATTAAATACAAATTGTGATATGGGAATAAAATCACAAGATTTTATAATTCAAGATGGTGGAGATATTAGTTGCAATGTTGATGTTCAGGCTGACACAAGTATGTATAGAACTGCAAAATTGAATATGATAGATAGCATAGTTGAAGACGGTGAGAGGGAAGAGCAAGATTATAGTTTAGTAATTTATGTTGTAAAAAAGGGTGATACTTTATGGAATATTGCCAAAGAATTTGGTAGTACAGTTGATGGAATTGCCAGAACAAATGGAATTGAGGATAGAAATAAAATATATCCAGGTCAAAAATTGTATATACCAAAATTTGAAAAAATTTCGGAAAAAGTGTATGAATAATTCTTTTATAGTATATAAATATGAAGGGATTTGCAACTATGAATAGTAAGATATATTCAAGACCAAGAATACGACTTCCAAAGATTTTCTTTTCTAATGGAGGAGATAAAAGTTTAAAGAGAAAACAAAAAATAGCAAAAATTTTTATAATAATGGTAATTGCATTTAGTACAGTTAAAATTGTATTGGATGCAATTTCTCCAATATTTAATGCATTATGCGAGGATAAAGCAAAATCAATTGCAACAATAATATCTAATAATGAAGCAACCAATGTTATGAAAGACCATACATATGATGAATTATTTACAATTGAAAAAGATAATGATGGAAATATAACAATGATAAAATCTAATGTAATTCCAATAAATGAGATAATATCAGATGTTGCAGTCAAAATACAGAATTTAATTAATGAGAGAGGCAAAGAAAATATAAAAATTGCAATTGGAAGTTTTACAGGTTCAAAATTACTTTCCGGCAGAGGCCCTGGAATTCCAATTAAAATATCGTCTATTGGTAATGTTGAAACTGATTTGCGTAGTGAATTTTCTGCTCAGGGAATTAATCAAACTTTGCATAGGGTGTATTTGCAAGTTGACTGTGAGGTTAGTATTTTGACTCCTTATAACACTATTTCTGAAAAGGTCTCTAATCAGGTTCTTCTTATTGAGAATGTAATTGTTGGTAAAATTCCAAATACTTATTATAATCTTGATGGTATTGATTCTAGTAATGTTTTGGATATTATTGAATAATTTTGGGATTAAAGGGGTAACACACAAAATCTGTTACAATTCAGTAGGGAAAATCTCGAAAAATTACATATTAACGGAGAAATTTAATTGAAAAAAATTCTTATTTTTGATATAATTTATAAATATAAAAAATAGAGGAAAAGAGAAATAAAAAATGAAATTTATAGTTCAAAGAGTTAAAAATGCACAGGTAGATATAGAAGGAAAAACAGTTGGAAAAATAGAACAGGGATATATGGTATTAATTGGAATAACACACACAGACACAAAAGAAGTAGCAGATTATTTAGTAAAAAAATTAATTAATTTACGAGTATTTGAAGATGAAAATGGAAAAATGAACAAATCATTAAAAGATGATAATGGTTCATTGCTTTTAGTTTCTCAATTTACATTATATGCTGACTGTACAAGTGGAAATAGACCATCTTTTACAGATGCTGCAAAACCTGATTTTGCAAATGAATTATATGAGTATATTATTGAAGAATGTAAGAAACAAGTTGAAATTGTTGAAACTGGTGTTTTTGGTGCTGATATGCAGGTTAGCTTAGTAAATGATGGACCCGTTACAATAATATTGGAAAAATATGTAAAATAATTTGACATAAAATATGAAGTGTGCTATAATAAAAGTGGTTTAACCAATAGAAATTTTATTTCCATCACCTAATAATGTGGTATTAGAAGATTTTAAGTATTTCATTGTTGGTTAGACACGTGACTTATAATGGGATTTGGGGAAAATGGAATATTTAAATGTGATGGAAACTCTGCTTGATTAATTCAGGCAGAGAATTTTTTTTGCAATAAAATAAAAAACCTCGGGAATATTAAAATTTCCGAGGTTTGTATCTTTTACATAAAAGCATATTATCTTTTACTAAATTACAACTGCTTAAATATCAATAAAAAATGACATTTTTGTATATTATAAGATTATTACATTATACTTTTAAATAACTCTTATTAGATTTTATTATTTAGGAAACAGCCATATTATAAAGAAAAGAATATAAAATGTATTACAACTTTGTGGTTACATAATATTTGTGTAACTGGTATATAAAAAGTTGTAATACATTTTTTTTGACATTATATTATGAAATATATAGTTAGAAAGCATGAGACTCTTTTAAAATCAAGATTTAATAACCCATAATAAAATTAAGCATAAAAAGAAAAATACATATAAAAAAGCATTTTAAGAGAAATTTCATAACAGCCATTTACATACATAATCGACCAGATTAATATTTATTTAGAATTACTTAATGTATATCTGTCATTTGGAGAATTTATTTTATTATTTCAGTAAATTCTCCACCCCTTAAATAAATAATAAGAAAGGACTGGTTGTTATGTGTATTAAAGTTGAAGATTTAAAAAGATTTAATGAAAAAGAATTTTCAAATTATTTTGAAAAATTAAAAGAAGAAATTAAAAATACTAATGATAACTTTATTATATTAAATGGAAAGGTTAATTGTGGTAAAACAACTATTGCTACTAAATTGGTTGATAATGCTAGTTATATGGAAAATATAAAGACATTATATTTCAGTTTAGAAACAAGTAAAAGTACGATAACAAAAATGATTAGGGAAGATTCAAATTATTTAACTATTTATGATAGACCAATAACTATTGAAGATATAATTTCAAAAATTAAAGAAAAGGAACCAAAATTTGTTGTTATAGATTATTTACAGTTAATTGGTTTTGATAAATCAAAATGCTTGAGTAGGAATAAAGAATTAGAATTAATAAAAGAAGATTTAAAAAAATTAGCCAAAGAATTAAATATAAAAATTGTTGTTACTTCAATATGTAGATAAATTATAAAATATAAAAATTATGATAGGAAAATTAAAAAATGGAAAAAAGTCAATTAAAGATAAGTATTATTAGTATTGGTGGAGCTGGTACAGAGATGATTAATAGAATAATTGAAACAAATAAAAACGAAAATATTGATTTCATAACTATTAGTACATCAGATTTAGACATACATAGGTCAAATGCTAATTTTAAATTATTAGTAGGAGAAAAAATTGCAAATGGACTGGGATGCTTTAGTGATATAAATATTGCAGAAAAGGCAGTAAATGAAAGCAAAAAAGAAATAATGGAATTTTTACAAAAAAGATTGAAAGATACAAATATCGTATTTATAGTAGCTGGATTAGGTGGTGGATTTGGAACTGGAGCAACACCAATAATAGCAGATATAATAAGAAAAATGCAAATTGTAACAATATGTGTAGTTTCGTTTCCACCTTCATTTGAAGGAATGAAAAGAGCTGAACGAGCAAATAAAGGAAAAGAAAAAATAAGTAAAAATGTAGATTTATTAATAACTATACAAAACGAAGAAATATATTTGAAAAACGGAATGGTTAAAGGAATTATTCAAACATATAAATATTTTGATGAAAGTGCAAGAAAAAATGTTCAAGAATTAATTAATTATTTTTCACTTTATAATTTAGAAAGCCTAAGCTATGAATACTTAAAAAAATTTATAAAAGAAAAATTTAGCTAATGAATTAAATATAAAAATTTTAGTTACTTCAATATGTAGATAATAGGAGATATAAAAAATGTTAGTTCAAACAGAAATTAATGAAATTGATAATATTTTGAATATCAATAGTAATGGATTAATTATTGCTTTTTCAAATTCAAATGAAGAAAAGAAAAATTTTGTATCAAATATTGTAAGTAATATGGTTATTAAGCATAATACATCTGTTGCAGTATTAAATTCTTCAATAGGGTTTAGGGGCTTTATAAATGCTTGTATTGGTAAACAATATGAGAGTATTGATAAAACGATTTATAAGGATGTTTTGAAAGAATTTAAGAATAGAATAAAAAGTATTGCTAACTCAAATTTATTAGTGAATTTTGCTAGTAGTTATAATTTAAATGAATTAATAGAAAAGTGTAAATATGTTAAAACAAACAAAAATGTTAAATTAATTGTAATTGATAAAATTGATACAATAATTGATTTTAAAGATACACAAACAGAAATTTTTTCAAAATTAAAAGAATTATCAACAACATTAAATGTTTGTATATTATGTGTTTGTTAATAGAAAATGTATATAAAGGACTGATGATATGTGTGGGGGTAAAGATTTTAAAATATTAATAGGAGTAACAGAATTAAGGGCTAAAATTTTTGTATGTGTGAATTGTTGCTTTTTTGGTGAACCACATTTTATATATGAAACTGATAAACGTACACAATTCCATAGTGGTTCTGTAACAGTAAGTTTATTAAGGGCAGAATTAATAGATTCGTTCGAAAATTTAGAATTAAAAGAAAGAGTTGATATTGACAAATTTTTAAATTCTAAAGTTACATTAGAAAAGGTTAAAAAAAGTAATAGATTAGTAAAAAAATTAAATAAAGAATTTTTTAAAGATTATAGAAAAAGTATAAAAAAATACGGACAAGAGTATTTTCAAGAAATTAAAGATAATCCATATCAAAAATTTGAACTGAATAATTTTACTGATATGACTTATTGGGAAGTAATAATAAATGTATGGAATACTTATAATAAAGAAGATATACAAGTTCCTAAAAATGTATATAAACCTAATTATATCAATTTAAAAGAATATGAAGATAATTGTTATATTACTAACAAATATGATAGTAGAGATTTTTTAGACGGAGCTTGTTTGATTACAAGAAGAGACCAAGAATATAAACCAAATTTTCATTATGTTCTAAAAGATGGTACAGATATTAGTATATTGTTTGAAAAACCGGAATATTTGGAACCAATACCAAGAAAGTTAAAACAAGATGAATTAGATAGATTAGTAAAATTTTTAAAAATGAAAAGAAAAGGTAAAAATGAAAATACAAATTGGGAAAATGGAGTATGGTTATGGAACGACCAAAATTATAATGAGAATGAAAATAATTTTGGTGTTTTACCACAATATAAAAAAATTAACGAAGATATAAAAATGCCGGATTATACTAAATTAAATGATAAAGAATATTTGATATTATAAATTTTTTAGGAGTTAAATAATGATTAAAAGAAAATATGCAAAGTATGATATTCAAAGTAACGAAAAATATATAATAAAGCAATTAGTAAAATGTTTTGTTTATCAAAATAGTACAAATAATTTAAAAAAGTGGAAAAAAGATATTTATTATTTATTTAATCAAGTACCTTATATGAAACCTTTTAGGAGATTTCCGAAATATAAGCAATTAAGAAGATGGACTATAAATCATTTTGAAAAAGATTTGGAATATAAAATACATAGAATTATATGGAATCTACCACTTGATGAGTACCCAAGAATATTCAACAATTATGAAAAGGAATATATAATGTCAAAATTTATTATTGAATATTATAATTGGTTAATTAAAGAAATTTCAGTTAATGGTATGGTATCACAACAAAATACATACCAAAAAATAGATGATTTAATATTAAAATATGAAAATGAAGTAATAAAAAATCAATTAAAGATAAATAAAGGTGGTAAGTAATGTGAATGTAGAAAAAATTAAAATTTTAATAGTTGAACCAACATTGGATCCTTATGTTAAAGAAGTAGAAAATACATTAGAAAAGAAACAAAAAATTGTTGGTGGTTTAATAGAATTTGTGGAGCTAGAAGATGATATTGATTTAATTTGTAATGAAAAAGGTAAAATATATAATTTACCAATGAACAGAATTATTAAAAATGATATAATTTGTGGTACATTTATAATAGCTGGTCAGAAAAATGGAGAGTCAATTTCGCTAAAAGATGAACAAATAAAAAAATACAAAAGTTATTTTAAATTAAGAAATCATACAATACCAATAACGTTTTTAAAAAATAAATATAAGCAAAGCAGTGAACTATTAGATTATGATTTAAGTGGTATTGAAAAATTACTAAAAATGAATATAATTTAATAAATAATAGGGGGATTAAAAAATGGATTTATTAAATGATAGTATAATAGAAGAATTATATAATAATGTTGTGATTGCTAATATTACAGAAAGTAAAGAATATCAAGAAAATTTAGAAGAATATAACAAAATACTTGAAAATATTGAAAATAAAGAATTAAAACAAAAATTAATAAGATTAAAAGAACTTATAAATTTAATGGTATCAGACTCTGATAAAACTACTTTTAAAGTAGGTTTTTCATTGGGTGTTAAAATGGTAATTGAAGCATTAAACAATAATATAAAATAAGGCTACATTCATTTTGTAGCCTATTTTGTATTTTTAGTATTAATATAATTTATTAGTGTATTAATAATGTCTTTATCATCATTAGATAAGTTTGAAATACTATTTATAATTAATTTATCTTGTTCATTGTTATAATTAATCAAACCATTAAAAAGTGCATTAGGTTCGATGTTTAAAATATTACATATATCTATAATTGTATTAACACTTAATCCAGTTTGTCCACGTTCAATTAAGCTTACAAAATTTGTAGATTTAGATAATTGTTCTGCAAGTTGTTCTTGAGACATATTTTTTAAAATTCTTGCAGTTTTTATATTGGTTCCAATTTGTTTATATATTTTATTTTCAATATTGCTCATAGTTTACCTCCAACTAGAATTAGTATAACAACAATGAAAATTTAAATACAGAAAATAATACTTTAAAATATAACAATAATACTTTACTTATTAAAATATTAGTGTTATAATATGAATAAATTTTATACAAACATATTTTAATATGTTAATAAAGATAAAAAATAAAAAGGAGAGATGAAAATGAAACTAAAAAACAAAACAAAATTTTTATTAGTATTTGGAATAATTTTTGTAGCATTTTTGTTATTCAATACTAATAAAGTACAAGCAAGTACAACTGCAAAAGGAAATATTTATAAAGCAAATACACAAAAAGAACTTAATAAAAAAATGGGGATAACAGGAGAATGGTATGAATTTATCTATGATTATGATTTAGACAAATATTATAGTTATGTTGATTCTGGAAACGAAGATAGAAGAAAAAGCTATGAATTAGATGTAAGATTTTCAGATGAAAAAGGATTAGATTTAACAGATTATATTGGAAGGGAAAGACTAGGTGGAATTTTAGGACAAAATGAAGAAAATATACATATAAAGGACAAAGATGTATACTTAACATTTCTTATAACAATGTATGGAGGAGAAGAATATTTAGATTTAGGAAATAGTATAACAATTGATGGATTAGGAACATTTATAAAGAAAACTAATTTAGAAACAGGGTTTAATAAAAATGGAGAGATGACTAGATATCAACCTGTTGGTTATCAAATGAAAATTACAGATACAAACATATTTAATAACAAATATCTTGGTTTTGATATAGAAATCAAAACAGATGATATGACAAAAATAGTTACTGGTTTTTATCAAGTTAGTATTGCAAAAGAAAAAGAAAAGCCTAATACAATCACATCAGTTGACAAAGAAAGTAATGTTAATTTAGGAATTACAGGTAATATTTCAGATGGTGCTAAAATAACAACAAAGGAAATAGTAAAAGATTCAGATACATATTTATCTATGCAAAGTTATATAAGTAATAGAACTGATTTTGCAGATAATTATAAAGATTATAAATTTATATTTATGAGAGATATAAAAATAGAAAATGGAACATTTAATGGAAAACTAACAATTACATTTGATATTGGAGAAGAATATAATGGACAAAAATGTGTAGTATTACATAAGAAACATAATGGAGAATATGAAGGATTTGATCCTAAAATAGAAAATGGTAAAGCAACAATAGAAGTTACAGAGTTATCTCCTTTTGCAATATTAATTGCAGACACAAAACAAGAAAATAATACAACAGCAGAGCCAACAAATCCAAATGAAACTCTAACAGAACCTACAAAAGATAAAGTTGATAAAGGAGAAAAAGATGAAACTCCCAAAACTGGTACAGTAGATATAATAGGTTATGTATTAGGAGTAACATTATTAGCAAGTGTAGGAATAGTATCATTAAAGAAAAATATAAAATAATTTGTTATAATATAGGGGGTAGTGATTTAGGTTACTACTCCATTTTAATAGGAAAGGTAATTAATAAAAATGAAATCAAGACATAGTAAAAAGTATAATAATAAATTAAAGAAAATAATTTTATTATTGTTAATTGTAATTTTTATTTGTGGTATTGGTTATATGATTTATTATTTTTATAGTAATAATAAAGATAAAAAGGCTAATTTAAATATACTCGATAATGTTATAATTGATGACGCAGAGATTACAGAAGAAAAGACAGAAAAAATGTTACAATTAGAAGAATTACAAAAAGAGAATAACGAAATTATAGGTTGGTTAGAAATTGAAGATACTAATATAAATTACCCAGTATTACAGACTAATGATAATAATTTTTATTTATCTCATAATTATAAAAAAGAAAAAGCGAATACTGGTAGTTTGTTCCTAGATAAAGATTTTGATTTGGTTAATGGTAGTTCTAATTATTTAATATATGGTCATAGAAATACAAAAGGTTTAATGTTTGAAGATTTAATGAAATATGCGAAAGAAGATTTTTATAAAGAGCATACTAAAATAAAGTTTACTACTAATAAGGAAGATAGTGTTTATGAAATAATGTCAGTATTTTATTCAAGAGTATATTATAAAAGTGAGAAAAATGTATTTAGATATTATTATTTTGTAAATGCTAATAATGAACAAGAATATAACGATTTTGTTAATAATGCTAAAAAGGTAAGTATTTATGATACTGGTGTTAATGCAAATTATGGAGACCAACTCTTAACACTAAGCACTTGTGAATATTCTCAAGAAGATGGAAGATTTGTGGTAGTAGCAAAAAAGTTAAAATAAAATTATTTTTATAATGTAAAAGAAGATAATGCTAATGTTCTAGAATTTGTAAGTATTGAGAAAATAAAGTAAAGTAGGAACAACTGAGTCTTCAAAAAATTAAAATTGAAAATTTAGTAAAAATAGATTTAAAAATTAAAAAGGGGTAAAAAATGAAAAATATATCTAATTATATAAAAGCAAATTATAAAACAATAATTTTAATATTAGTTGTTAGTATAATAATAATTTCTACTGGAATATATATTCTTTACCAAAATGGAGTAATTGATTTTAATAGAATTTATACTTCTAATAATACTACTAATTTTATACAAAAACAAAATAATACCAAAGAGAAAGATGAAAATAATATAGAAGAAAAAGTTATAGAAAAATCTAGTATCGAAGAAAAAGTTATTGAGAAATCAGATAAATTAGATTCTGGAGCAGTATTTAATATTACAAAAGATGAATTTATTGAAAAGTTTCAAAAAGCAATTCTTTTCAATACTCAAAATGAATTGTGCATTGAAGCAGATGAAAAATTTACAAACATTGTAGAACCATACAAATATTATACATATTTTATAAAAAAGAGCAGTTTGGCAGGAACTAATAATTTTGTCTCTATTGTAAAGTTGGTAGTTGATAAAGATACAGATAAGATAACTGAAATAGATATATCTGGTGTAGATACTGATAAGTCATGGAATGAAATGTTAATTTGCGCTAATTGTATTTTTAATAATCACTATTTTACAAAGGCTAAAAATAATATAGAAATATTAAAACAAAAAATGAATGAACAAGATTATCAAACTTCAATTAATTATTATCGCTATGATGATAATGTGCTATACATGTTAAAAGAAACACAATTTGGTATGCAAATAACAATGATAGCTTATACAGAAGATAAATACCATATTTATATAGAAGAACCTTCTACTCAAGATTTTACTGCAAGTAAAAATACAGTAAAAGATTTCGCTATAAGTAAGGAAACTGCAACATGGACTTATACTAATTGTAGTATATATAGGAAACTCCATAATAACAAAGTAGTTTATCTAGTTAAATATAAACATAATTATTATAATCATGAATACTTTTATATGTTCGTAGAGGTGAGTGTAAAAGAAAATACTATAGTAAAATATACAGATATTTTTCCAGATGAAGACGGTTTCATCGAGTCTATGTATAAAACTAATTGGAAAGAATAAAAATTTATATAATACAAATTTCAATTGAAAAATATTAAATAACTACTTTTGGATTAGAATTTAAAAGTATAAAAAATAATATATGAAAAAGTAATATTCAAAAAAAATGAGTATTGCTTTTTTATTGTTTTTAACCTGAATGTAATACAATAGATATTTTATTACATTCGTTATAATTCTTGTAACTATGGTAGTATAAATAAAAACCTATGATATGGTTGAAATTAAGGAAAATGAATGTACTTCAAACCGTTTACATTGTACATTGAATGTATTAAAATTTCTAAAATCATAGTTAAAGGAGTTGTTATTTATGAATTATGTTGAACCAATAAGAGACAGAGAAAAATTAGAAGAATTAAAAGAAGAACTAAAAAAGAAAGGAACAAGAGATTATTTAATGTTCTTAACTGGATTAAATAGTGGTATGAGAGTATCAGACATTGTTAGATTAAATCGAGATGATATTAGAAATGATGATAATTCAATGAAAGATTATATTACTATTGTAGAACAGAAAACGAATAAAATAAAAAAATTCCCTTTATGTAATAATCTTCGTGAAGAAATGGAGAAATATACAAGAAATATGAATAAAGGAGAATATTTATTTAAAAGTAGAAAAGGAAAGAATAAACCTATTACTACTACACAAGCATACAGAATTATAGTAAATGCAGGAGAAAAAGTTGGTATTAAAAATATTGGTACTCACACTATGAGAAAGTCGTTTGGTTACCACCATTACCAACAATTTAAAGATGTAGCATTACTTCAAAATATATTTAACCACTATTCCCCAAGTACTACTCTACGATATATTGGTATAAATCAAGATAATATTGATTTAGGTTATAAAAATTTTAGTTTGTAATTTTTTTTATTATAAAAATTGCGTATTGAAAGGAAGTGAAAAAATGGTAAAAGTATGTAATGAAGAACCTTCAAAGGAACAATTAGAAAAAGAATCAGTAGAATTTAGAGAAGCACTTGATACATATAGTAAAGAAGATTTAATTAACTCAATAATTGTATTCCTAAAAGAATTAGGCTTTAAATTATAAAATTAAGTACATATTAGTATTTATAAAGGAGTTTTATTTTATTATAGAACTTCTTTTTATTTTTGTTTTATATAATGTAGAAATCTTTTTTTTAATGTATGAATTTTTTTGTATGTAATTTTTATTTATTATGTAGAAAAAAAGTTTATTATAAGTGTTTTGAGTGTTTAGAGATATAGAAAAGTTATATATTAAGGAAGAAAAAATTAGTTGAATACAAAATAATTTGGTGGATCTAGAATTGATTTGTATTTTTGGTATTTATATTGTTTGAATTATTTTGTTACTTCTGTTACTGTTATGGTTGTTTGATTTAGTGTTTGTAGTAAAAAAATAACAAAATATTTGGGGTTTAAGGTAATTCTTTGAAATGGTTGGTATGGTAGTAGTTTCGACTATAAAAATAATAAAATATTAGATATATTAATTTATAGGATTTGGTAAAAAAATATAAGAGTGTTTTTGTGTGAAAAAAGGTTTTATTATTTTTTTGTGGAAATTCGTGGGAAATACTATATTTTATATATTAAAAAATTTAAGGGGTAAAAAAAAATAAAAAACCTTTAGATATATTTATATTTAAAGGTTTTTCAAATAAAGATTCATTTATTTGGATTTTTTAATCTCATCATTTAGAATTTTCTAGTTTCTTTTTGAGATTTTTGTCCCAATATTTTTCTGTAATATACTCTTTTCGAGTATATGGGTAATTTTTTTTATAGTCATAATCAAATTCAGTTAATTTTTTAATTAGTTGGGAATATAAAGTTTTAGTAGGAAAATCTTTATATTCAGATATAGTTTTACTTATTTTATCTGATAAGTTATCTAATTGATTTTGAAACTTTTGTTTTTCTTCTTCTGTTTTAGAGTATCTTATTTTCTTATCTATTCTATCTCTTAAAGTTTTTTTAAACCTATCATAAGTTTCTTTTAACTTATCTCCGTTGCTCAATTCTTGTCTTAAATCTTTGCACGAGTATTGAGTTATTTTTATAGATATATTTTTATCTTTATTTTGTTTTTTATCTATTAAAGGTTTTTTTAATTTTTTCATAGTACATTGTGGAATAATATTTTTAGTATCTTTTTCTTTATCATTTTTATAGACTTTAATAATTTTATTAGTAATTTCGTCTTTATCATAGATTTGTACTTGTTTAATATGTTTTTGGGTAGTTAAAATTTCTTGGTTTTTTTCGATATGTATTATATTTTCAGTGTCAGTAGGTGTAGTAGTTAATGTTATAGTAGTAATCTTTTGTAACCTATCACAATAAACTTCTCTTTTGCTCTTTGTAATAAAGTATTGATTACAATACTTACAACTTTTTATAATTTTATCTTCTAACATAATATGATACATACTTATTATTCCAAGTTCTCTTAATGAAGATATTGTGTAATTAAATTCTGTTATATTCTTCTTTTTATTTTTGTCTAGTTTAAAGTGAGAAACAGGTAATGTTAAATCTTCAACTTGATATTTAGGTATAGTTTTAGATTTATCTCCATTTTCATACTCTATGGTTTCTGATACAAATGTATTAGTTAATAGTTCATACAAGTTTTTAAATTCTTTTTTGTGATATGCTAATAATTCCAAATAATAAAATTCATAAAATGCTATTTCTTTGAATTTTTTTAGTTGTTCTTCGACATAAGGTTTAGTTTTTGACTTATTTTTATTTTTTATTTCCATTAGTTCTTTATATTTTTTTTCTATTTGTATAGGAAAATCAAGGTAGAAAAAATAAAGATTATTTATTAGAAATGGAAAAATGTGTGTAATATTGTTATTTTGTTCTATCTCTTTAATAAATTCTTCTATTAAATATAAACATTGATTATTAAAATCTTCGTAATTTATATTATTTTTAGGAATAGCTTTTATTTTGTTTTCATATTCAGTATATATGCTATTAATATATTCATAATTATTAAGAAACTCTAATATTGTAAATCCGACTTTTGTAGAAAAGTTGATTATTTTATCATCTTTTATATAAAACGGTTTGTTTTGCTTTATTTGTTCTTTTTCATTAATAGCATTTATAGAAAAAGTGAAATCACAGTAGTTATTATCGTTAAAGTTAAATAATAATATATCTTCTTTCAAATAATTAATAGTATTGTTATTCATTTCTAATCTCCTTTTAATTATCGTATACATACTTTAAATAAATTGTATCGAAGGACGATAAATTTCCCCAAAGAATATTATTAGTAAGAGAGGTGAAAAAGTATGAAAAATAAACTGGTGTTACCCCAAAAGGGGAAATTTATAAGAATGGGAGTAGATAAAATAACTAGATATACCTACTCCAAAATTTAATAATATATTTAAAGTATATGTTTATTATAACATAAAAATAAAGAAAAGATAAATAAAAAAAATAAAAGAAAGGAGTTGTTAATATGAAACTAATATTAACAGAACCAGACTGTAACTGGTTTAAAGTAATAAAAGGTGTAAATGAAACGGTCTATGTTGATTGTTCTAATAAGCCAGCATTTAAAATTATAGAACTTTATGGAAAAAAATATATATTCGATATAGAAAGAAAAAGAGAAAGAAGAAGATTAAATTTTCCTCTAATCTATAATATTTATAATATAGGAGCTGTCCGAAATTCTAAAAGAAAAAAAACAATTGTGTTTGTTGAGACAGAAAAAGAAGCAGATAAAATAAATAAAAAAAGTAAAACGTTAGTTGCTACAACAGTATGTGACTTATCTAATAGAATAGAATTGTCTAGAAATGTACTAGAACTATTTAGAGATACAAATATTATAGTAGCATTAAGCAAACACAATACTGAAGAAAATGTACATGTTCCTATAACATCCCAGTTGTGTAAAGTTGCTAAAAATATAGATGTATATAATTATGCAACAGATGATGTAGAATATTTTAGCAAGGAGCAATGTAGAATTGCTAAAATATTATGCTGATAAAAGACAAAAATAATTTAAGGTTTTATAGTTTTCCTAATAATAAAAACTATAAAATTTATTATAAAAAAGGAGAAATTAATAATGAAAACAAAAAATCAAAAAAATGAAAATAAAAGAAATACAATAGAAAAAAATGAAGGTAAAGAAATTGGCTATTTTAGATATTATGATTTAAAAGGAAATCAAATAGCATCAAATACTATTAAAGAAGAAAATGGTAAATATATATCTGTAATGGCTACAAATTTTGGTGATGAAAAACCTATACCACTTATTTATAATGTTCAAGAAGTAGTTAAAGCAATTAATGAAAATAATATTATTTATATGGTAGGTAATGAAATAAAAGTAGAAGAATTTAGAAAAAAAGGTTTAGTTGCTACAACATTTCTAGGTGGAATAAATAATGTAGAAATTTTACCAAAGCAAATAAAAGATATATTTAAAAAAGCGAAAATAGGTTTCGTTATGGACAAAGATATGGCAGATAAACTTAATAGAATAATTCATGATGAATTTTATAGTAACGAATATTTAGGAGATATATATAATTGTATCTTAAATAAAAAGAGTAATAAAGAGGAGAATGAAAAAATGAAAAAGAGAGTAAATCAAAATAATAAAGTTGAATTATCTTCAACAAAACAACAGAAAGATGTTAGAATACAGGAGCAATTAGATGAAAGTGTATATATAATACAAGATTTAAGAAATAGTATTAGTTTTTTAGAAGCTTTGAAGGATGATAAAAAATATTTAAATAATAAGCAAGGAATTAATAGAATAATAGAAAAATACAATTCTATAATTGAAGAAGAATTTATAAAAATAAGAGAAGTATATAAATAAAAATTTAATATATAAATTTAACTAAATAAATTAAACAGTTGGCTACAAATAAATTTGAAAGGAAGAATAAAAATGGAGAAAGAACAAAAATTAATTTTTGAATATAAAAATAAAAATGGTGAAATTATAAAAAAATATTATGACACACCTTTTAATAAATATATAAATCCAATTTGTTATAGGTTTGAAAATGGTATTATCGAGTTAGAATCATCAATTCCAAAAGGTGGAGAAATGATGTTATATAACTATGATAATTTAGTAAAAGGAATTGAAGAAAATAAAGAAATTTATTTTTTAGGTAATGAGTTTGATGTCGAATATTTAGCAAAGACATTAAAGTTAACAACTACGACATTTGCTCATTATGCAATAAAAACTGATGAATTAAAAGATTTATTTTCTATTTTTAAAGGCACTACATTGTATATTACAACAGAATGGCTAGATGGAATTAGAGAGTATGATAAATTGACTAGATATTATTTAGGAGATAAAGAATATTTAGATTACTGGAAAAATGGAAAATGCTATGACATTGTTTTAAAAATACTTTATGAATATACAAATAAATGCTATATTCTTCCAACTGGTAGTTTAGAGTATCAAGATATAAATTATTTTATGAATGAAGAATGTAAGGCTTATAGATTAAATATGTGTTTGACATCTAAAATAGAAGAAATGCTTGAAAAATTAAAATCTAAAAAATATGAATTAGATGGAAATAATTTTTTATTAACTAAATTTCAGCCAAATGATGAAAATGAAGAAAGACCATTTGGAAATCCATGGCATAGGTGGTGGACACCTAAAAATAAATGGTATTAGATTTTATAAGGAAAGGAGTTGAAAAAATGTTTGATAGTGTAAGGCTTACAATAGCAGATTTTGACCTATGTAGGTTAAATTGGAACTTGATAAAAAAGAAAAATATCAGTAAAAGTAAATCTGTAATTATAATAAATTACAAAAATTGCGAGTTACAGATATTTTTAAGCAGTGGGTATATTCTTTTAATAACAAATGCACATACCATACTAAATAAAAGTAATATATGTGTAAGTGATTTAAAAGAGTTCGAGAGAAGAATTAAGGCTATTTTAGATGAAATAATACTAGATGGTATATATTATATATCTATTAATAGACTAGACTTCCATATTGATGTTTTCGAGCAAGATGATATGAAATTCAAAATATTTATGAAACTGCTAATAAAACATTGTGATAATTTTTTGTACTGCAAGAGTAAAGGCAAATATGCAACTTCTATGCACCTTTCTACAAAAAATTCTGGAAGTAGAAATATAAACATATATGACAAATACGAAGAACAAAAGGCTAAAAATGTTACTGGTGCTGAACTAGAAAAATGGAAGAACTGCATTAGAATAGAACTACAATACAAAAAAATGTATTTTAAAAACCAGTATAAAAAATATGGTGTTATACCTATATTAGAAAATTACTGGAATATAGAATGCTTTAATAGTATGTATATAGATATATTTGATAAATATTTTTATTCTCCATCCCCATATTACAAATTATGTATTGCAAAAAATATTGTAAATAATAGCAACTTGACATTTACATTAAAAAAGAACATAAATAAATTTTTAGGTGTTGTAAACATAGTTGGAATGGAAAATATTAAAAAATATTACAACAGATTAACAATTAATAAATTTTGTAAAATATTAATTGAAGAATTAAATATATGCCCAATTACTTTAAATGATAGTGAAAAAATTAATAGGCTAGACAATTTATTTGAATTGGCTAAACAAAATATAATAAAAAATGGTTATTTTAATTAATATATATGTTTATTGTATTACTAATTTATTAAAATCTAAAATAACACTAGAGCTAAAAAAAATAACAAAAAAATTATGCTTAAAGAGAAATGAGCAGAGGTATTGCGAGAAGTACTTTAAGGAATACAAAATAACAACAATATAAATATATTAATTAAAATAAGAATGATAAAAAATGGACAACGAGTTGATTATGCTATTATAAAAAATGACGAACAAAAATGATATAGATATTAATATACACCATTAATAACTCGTTTCTTTATTTATAAAATGAAAGGAACGATTTTAAATGGAAAATAAAAAAGGAAATATAACAATAAAACAAGTAGCAAGACTTATGAATAAGTCGGAACAATTTGTCAGAATAGGTCTACAAAGAAATATACTACCATTCCGGGTGTGCAATTAAATTAGAAGGTAAAACTAAATATAGTTATCATATTTCTCCCAATAAATTTTATGAATATATGGGAATAAATGAAACAGACCATTTACATTGTGAAGAATAATAAATATAATTCAAAATTGTAATATGACTGTTTCCTAAATGAAAGGGGGAAATAGAATTATGAAAATGGCCAATGGAACAGGCTCAATTATAAAATTGAAAGGAAATAGACGTCGTCCATATCAGGTAAGATTAACTAAAGGGTTTACAGACGAAGGAAAACAAATATTTATGTATTTAGGTTATTACGAAACTCAACAAAAGGCTATGATAGCTTTAAGTGAATACAATTCATCTCCATATGATATAACTCGTGAAACTATTACATTTGAAAGAGTTTATCAATTATGGAGTAAGGAACATTTTAAAAAGGTTAGTGATAGTTCTATTGAAAGGTATAGCAATGCTTATAGAAAATATTGTAAGCCTTTATATAAAATGAGATTTAAAGATATAAGACTATCACACTTACAAGGTGTTATTGATGATAGTGGTATGGCACATCCTACTCGTGCTAGTATTAAAACATTATTTAATGTATTATTTGCTTATGCAATGAAAAACGATATTGTTGAAAAAAATTATTCTCAATATGTTGATGTAGGGCAAAGAGAAGGAAAAATTAATAGAAAACCATTTACACAAGAAGAGATACAGAAAATATTTAATAATGTTGATAAAATAGATTATATGGATACGATATTAATTATGATTTATACTGGGTTAAGGGTTGGAGAATTATTAGACCTAAAAATAAAAAATATTCATCTTGATGAAAGGTATATGATAGGTGGATTTAAAACAGAAGCAGGAACAAATAGAATAATACCTATTAATAAAAAAATTGAACCATTTATAAGAAAATATTATGAACAAAACAAAGATAAAGAATATTTAATAATAAATTCATTAGGTAGACCATTTACTTATTCTAATTATAGAAGAGAAAAATGGGACAATATGATGGAAAAACTTGAATTTGAGGGACATAGACCACACGACTGTCGACATACATTTGCTACTTTGATGGACAATGCAAATGCAAATAAGTTATCAATAAAAAGAATAATGGGACATGCAAGTCCAGACATAACTGATAAAGTTTATACACATAAAACAATAGAAGATTTAATTGAAGCAATAGACTTAATTTAGACTATTGCTTTCAGTATACTACATTGGTATATTACTGGTATATTACTAGTATACTACCATCAAATTTTTTATAGATTTAACTAGTTTTAAATAGAGTTAGATAAAATAAAAGAAACCCTGTATTTCCAATGGAAATAGGGTTTCTGTAAGGCTTTTGGTTGGTTCCCGAAATTGCCTTGTAATTATCTCTTTGAGAATTGTGGAGCTTTTCTTGCTTTTTTAAGACCGTATTTTTTTCTTTCTTTCATACGAGGATCTCTTGTTAAGAATCCGTTTGATTTTAAAGCAGGTCTGTATTCGATATTAGCAGCATTTAATGCTCTAGCAATACCATGTCTGATAGCTCCAGCTTGACCTGTAAATCCTCCACCTTGAACTGAACAAATAACATCATATTTATCAGTTGTGTTTGTAACTGTAAGTGGTTGTCTTACTATAACTTTTAAAGTTTCTAATCCGAAAAATTCATCAATATCTTTACCATTAATAGTAATTTTTCCAGATCCTTCAACTAATCTAACTCTGGCAATTGAAGATTTTCTTCTTCCTGTTCCAGCGTAAACTATTTTTTCTGATTTAGCCATATTATTTTACCTCCCATACTTCTGGTTTTTGTGCTTGATTTTCATGTTCTGCTCCTGCATAAACTCTTAATTTTTTAAGTTGAGCTCTTCCTAAAGAGTTGTGTGGTAACATTCCTTTAATAGCTAATGTCATAGCTTTTTCTGGATTTTTTTCTAACATTACTCTTGCTGGAGTTTCTTTCATTCCACCAATGTATCCTGAGTGGTGTCTATAAATTTTTTGATCCATTTTGTTTCCTGTTAAAATAACGTCTTTAGCGTTTAAAACTATAACGTGATCACCTGTATCGATATTAGGTGTAAATGTTGGTTTGTGTTTTCCTCTTAATAATTTAGCAGCTTCTGTTGCAACTCTACCTAATGGTTTGTTTGCTGCATCAATTATGTACCATTTGCTTTCTATTTCAGCCTTTTTTGGGCTATATGTTGTATTATTCATGGTAATAATTACCCTCCCTATTATTTTTATTTTTTATTTTTATATATGACATTTAAATTATAACTACCGGGGAGAAGTTCTAATTTAAATCATATTCTACATAATGCTTAAATATTTTATTACAAAAAAGCTGGTTTGTCAATGATTTTTGAAAAATTTGTGAAAAGTATTGATAAAATTTTTAAATATAATTATAATGTAGATAAATAATTTTAGATTTTGAACCAATGGGGACGTTCTTAAATTGGTTGAAATTTAAATAATAATATAAAATATTAAAATTTTTAGTATTTTCAACCAATTTAAGAACGTCCCCATTGGTTCAAAAAATAATATATATAATTTACAAAATAGCATATTAAAAAGTGTAATCAAATAATAATTATAATAGAAAAGTTGTAGGAGGTAAGATGATAAATATAGGTAGTAAAAAACGAGAAATAAATAATAAACCTAAAAAAGAAGGATTCATGCAAGGTGTTATTACACTAATGTTTTCACAAGTTCTTATAAAAATTTTAGGTTTAGTATATACATTATATCTAACAAACAGACAAGGCTTTGGTGACAAAGGAAATGGAATATGTGCAAGTGGATATCAAATATATGCACTGCTACTTACAATATCTTCGATAGGAGTTCCAAGTGCAATATCAAAATTGGTATCAGAAAGAGTTGCAGTTGGAGATAACAAAGGAGCACATAGAATTTTTAAAATAGCATTTGCAACATTTGCAGTAATAGGATTAGTTGGAAGTTTATTGTTGTTCTTTGGAGCAAATGTTATAGCAAATCAATGGTTACAAATACCAGACGCAGAAATGACATTGGTTGCATTATCACCAGCAATATTCTTTGTTACAGTAGCATCAGTTATGAGGGGATATTTTAATGGTAGACAAAAAATTAGTGTAGGTGCAAAATCTCAAACATTGGAGCAAGTTTTTAAAACATTGCTTACAATTATAGTTGTCGAAGTTGTTGCAATATTATCAAATGTTTCAACAGAATGGATGGCGGCAGGTGCAAACTTGGCAACAACACTTGCGACATTTTTAGGATTTAGTTATTTGTTTTTATATTATAGGTCAGAAAGAAAAGAAGTTGCAACAGAAATTAAAAATACAGTAAATTATAAATATGAAAGAGTATCAACAATAATTAAAAGAATTTTATTTGTGTCAATTCCAATAACATTAACAGCTATAATGTCTTCAATAAATAAAAATGTTGATTCATTTACGGTTGTAAGAAATTTAAGGGCATTTATGCCAGAAGACCAAGCAACAGCTTTATATGGAATTTTAGGTGGAAAAGTTGATACATTAACAAGTTTGCCATTGGCAATAAATGTGGCATTTGCGACAGCCTTAGTTCCAGCAATATCAGCAGCAAAAGCAAAGGGTGATAATAAAACAATTACTGAAAAAACATCATTTTCATTGTTGGTTTCAATGTTGATAGGTTTGCCTTGTACAGTTGGAATGTTTATTTTTGCACAACCAATTTTGAATTTATTGTTCCCAAATGCAAATGATGGAGCATTAATATTACAAATTAGTGCATTGACAATAATTTTTACAATTTTAGACCAAACTATAAATGGAGCTTTACAAGGATTTGGAAAATTGATGATTCCAACAATTTCTTTAGCAACAGGTGTATTTGTAAAATTTATTTTTAATATTACATTAATAAAAATACCAAGCATTGGGGTTTATGGTGCAGCTTGGGGCTCAGTTGCTTGTCATTTAGTTGCATTTTGTATAGCGTTCACAATGCTTAGAAGAAATATAAAATTGAATTTGACATTTTCAAAATTTTTTATTAAGCCAGTTATTGCAACAGTTATTATGGGAATATGTTCATATTTTACATATTTAGCTTTAAAAGGAATAATAATTGAGAGAATGGCTACAATAATAGCGATAATGGTTGCTGTTGTAATATATGTATTAGCAATTGTTGTTTTAAAAGTTTTTACAAAAGATGAGTTCAAAATGATGCCTGCAGGTGATAAAATAGTTAAAATTCTAGAAAAAATTAAAATTTATTAGAAAAAAAGAAGGATTTTATCGAAAGTTGGCGAATAGAGTTATTAGTAGGTACAGTTATTGCTTAGTTCAGGCGATAAAAGTACATAAATATTCAATCTTATAGGAGGTAATTTAAATGAACAAAGCTGAATTAATCGCAGCAATAGCTGCAAAAACAGGAGACACAAAAAAAGTAGCTGAAGCAACAGTTAACGCATTCGTAGAAACAGTTACAGATGCATTAGTAGAAGGAGATAAAGTTCAATTAGTTGGATTTGGTTCTTTCGAAGTTAGAAAAAGAGCTGCTAGAAAAGGTAGAAATCCTCAAACTAAAGAAGAAATCAAAATACCTGCTTCAAAAGCTCCAGTATTCAAAGCTGGTAAAGCATTAAAAGATTTAGTAAATAATAAATAATTTGTGAATATATAAATATATGAATTCGTATAGAAGGGGACCAGAAATGGTCTTCTTTTTTAGTAAGTAATAATATATAAAAATAACAAATCTTCTTGAATATAAATTGTAAAAATTTATTCAAAAAGATTTGTTAATATTATATTTGTTTTACCTAATTAAAAGATTATTTACAATAAAATTGAATGGTATAGGCTCCTGCATAATATGGAGCTCCTTTATCTGTTGTTTGAAATATTCTAATATATTGATATTCATTATATGATTCATTTTTTTCTAGTTTTATATATATCCATCCAGATTGAGGGATATCTAATACATCTGTTAAATCTGTCCATGTATTGTTGTCATTTGACGCTTGTATTTTTATGTTTGAAAAATAGTTATTATAATCTGTATAATTTAGTATGGAAACGTAATATGGAATTACCTTTTTGGTGAACTTATACCCAATATAGCCATTTAATGTATATGGTCTAGCTATAGAGCCCACTGTAGCATCATTTCCGTCAAAACATTGATATGGAGAAGATGCTGTTTCATATTTTGAAGCAAATGCTTCACCTTCTGGAGAAGTATTGCTAGTCATAGTTGGAACGGTTGTTGCTCCTAAATTAAATTTTTCTAAATATTTGGATGATAATATTGCTGTTCTCCATGTTTTATTTTTTATGGCTAGTTTGCTTATATATTCATTTTTACCGAAACATTCCATTGCATTGGGATTATTTATAATATTATTCATAAATATATCTGGGTTTGATATTATATAATCAGCATTTTTTTGAGAGTTTAATACCCAATTAAAAATATCAGGTGTATTTATTAAACTTTCAATTGTTGATGGTAGTTGATATTCTCCTGCATTTGAATATAATAATTTTAGTATGTCGTTATATTGAGAATAGTCAGTATTGTTTTGTCTGCTTCCATTAATATATTTATTTATTTCATTTTCGTAATCTGCCAAATAAATATTTTCTTCGATTTGTGCATTTTTACTTTTGTCTTTTGCTTCCTTAGCTTTTCCGAATAATCCTGTATTTGTTAGAGTTACAATAGATATACCAGCCAGAATCAGTAGAATTATTATTGTAATTACAAGTGCTATTAGCGTAATACCTTTTGATTGTTTTTTCATTTGTTTTCGCTCCTTCTATATAAATATTTATAATTTAATCTAATATAATTTTATAAATAAAAATGAAATAAGTCAATATAAAATACGAAAATAATTCCTGAAAAGATTTGGTAAAAAAATGAAATTAAAAGAATAAATATTGATATATTGGTAAATAATGTATAAAATAAAAATAGAAAACAAATAATATACAAAAGACGAGGTGGTATAAGTGGAATATTTAGAAAATCAAATTTCTGACATTTTAAATGAAATAGAAAAATTAATAAAAAATAAAGAATATAAAGAAATTGAAAGCAAAAGAAAAGATTTAGACAAATTATTAAATGAATATCTAAAAAAATTCAAATAGAAATAAAAACAGACATTATACAAATATAATTCATTTATACAATTTGAAAATTTTGATAATATAAACAAAAAGAGTTAGGTGGTATAAATGAAGAAGAAAAGTGTGATAAAAATTGGAAAAAATATTCAAAAAATAAGAAAGAGTAATGGATATACTCAAGAAAAGTTAGCAGAAGCAGTTGAAGTATCTGTTAGATATATAAGTGATATTGAACAAGATAAATCAAAACCATCATATGAAAATTTAATAAAAATCTGTAATGCTTTTCAAGTAAGTTTAGATCAGATTTTTAGTGAGTATATAAATACAAAAGAAAATAAAAGTATGGAGTATTCGTTAGCAGGTTTTGATAAGCTTTCTAAAAAAGATAAAGAAACAATTGAAAATTTGATAATGTATTTTAACAAAAGCAAGATGTAATAGATAAGAGTATTACATTATGTAAAATGTAAAAATTTTAAAAATTTTATTGACAAATAAGTGTATAAGGTGCTAAAATAAGTAACATAATAATAAAAACACATTGCGTTAGAACAATACAAAGCAATTAGAAGTCACTATTAGAGAAAAAGGGTCACCGGCTGAAAGCCCTTTAAGGTCAACCTAAATTGTGAAACACATTGGAGCAATTTTTATAAAGTGGAAAATATTTGCAAAGCAAATACTTTCAAGCTGGGTGGTACCGCGGAATTATTTCGTCCCTGCATTTTGCAGTGGGCGTTTTTTGTTGTTCATTGCAAAAATTCGACCAATGGGGACGTTGTTAAATTGGTTGAAAATTAATTAACAATATAAAAATTTGGAATATTTCAACCAATTTAACAACGTCCCCATTGGTCGAATTTTGACAAAAGGAAATAATAGGAGGTATTAAAAATGAACGAATACAAAACACATACTTGTAACGAAATCAGTCTAGAAGACGTTGGAAAAAAAGTTAGAATTGCTGGATGGGTGCAGACTATCCGTGATTTAGGAGGGTTGGTATTCCTAGATATTAGAGATATGTATGGAATAACACAAGTTGTAACATCAGGAGAGACAAAAGATGTTGATTTTGCATCACATATTCCAATAGAGTCAACAGTTACAGTCTATGGAACTGTAAAAAAGAGGGATGAAGAGACTGTAAATCCAAAATTAAAAACAGGTCTTGTTGAAATTAAAATTGAAGAGATAAAAGTTTTAGGTAAAAGAACAAAAAATATTCCTTTTGAAATTAACACAAACCAAGAAATAAGAGAAGATTTAAGATTACAATATAGATATTTAGATTTAAGAAATGAAAGATTACAAAATAATTTGAAACTTCGTGCACAAGTTTTACAATTTTTAAGAAATCAAATGCAAGAACAAGGCTTTTTGGAGGTTCAAACACCAATACTTACAAGTTCTTCACCAGAGGGAGCAAGGGATTATTTAGTACCAAGTAGATTACATCCAGGAAAATTCTATGCATTGCCACAAGCACCCCAACAATTTAAACAATTGTTAATGGTTTCTGGAATTGATAAATATTTTCAAATTGCACCTTGTTTTAGAGATGAAGATGCTAGAGCAGACAGAGCTCCAGGCGAATTTTATCAATTAGATATGGAAATGAGTTTTGCAACACAAGAAGATGTTTTCCAAGTAATGGAACCAGTAATGTATAATACATTTAAAAAATTCTCTGATAAGAAAATTGCAGAATATCCATTCCCAAGAATAACATATAAAGATGCAATGCTTAAATATGGTTCAGATAAGCCAGATTTAAGAAACCCATTATACATTATAGATTTATCAGATTTCTTCAAAAAATGTACATTTAAGCCATTTATTGATAGAACTGTAAGAGCTATAAAAGTTGAAGGTCATATGTCAAAAGGATTCCATGAAAAGATGTTAGCATATGCTATGTCAATTGGAATGCAAGGACTTGGATATTTAGAGGTTCAAGAAGATATGAGTTTTAAAGGTCCAATTGATAAATTTATACCAGATGACTTAAAGAAAACTTTAATAGAATTAGCAGATTTAAAACAAAATGATACAATATTTTTTATTGCTGATAATGAGAAGAGAGCAACAGAACTTGCAGGACAAATTAGAACTGAATTAGGAAATAGATTAAACTTAATAGATGAAGATGTATTCCAATTTTGTTGGATAATTGATTTCCCAATGTTTGAGTTAGATGACCATGATAAATTAGCATTTAGCCACAATCCATTTTCAATGCCACAAGGTGGTTTGGATGCATTAGAAAATCAAAATCCATTAGAAATACTTGCATATCAATATGATATAGTTTGTAACGGTATTGAACTTTCTTCTGGTGCAGTTAGAAACCACGATATTCAAATAATGTTGAAAGCATTTGAAATGGCTGGTTACACAGAGGAAGAAGTTAAAACAAAATTTGGTGCTTTATATACTGCATTCCAATTTGGTGCTCCACCTCATGCAGGAATTGCACCTGGTATTGATAGAATGTTGATGCTTTTATCAAATTCAGATACTATTAGAGAAGTTATTGCATTCCCACTAAATAGTAAGGCACAAGATTTGATGATGGGGGCTCCTGGTAATGTAAGAAGAGACCAATTAAGAGATGTGCACATTGAAATTATAAAAAAATAGAACATTTTATTATTGTAATTTTATGCATTTGAGTATATAATAAAATAGATTTTTGAGGAGGAGAGATAAGGTGAAAGTTAGTAAAGAAGAAATAATACACATTGCTAAATTAGCGGATTTGGAAATTAAAGACGAAGAAATTGAAAAATATGCACTTAATTTACAAGACATATTAGATTTTGCAGAAGTAGTAAACAATGCACCTGTTGATGGACTTGATGTTACAGTTGGTGCAAATGAAAAGAAAAATGTTTTTAGAAAAGATGAGATTAAGGTATTCGAAGATAATGAAGCATTATTACAAAATGCACCATCAGAGGAACAACATATGTTTAAGATACCAAAAGTTATAAATTAAATTTTAAAATAATAGCCATCTTGCGTCGTTACATTTCACTTGAAATTTAATCAACGTGCACTAGTACGCCTCATAAATTTCAAGTTTGTGTGCCTAGCAATATAACTATTCTTTTAAAAATTAGAAAAATATTGAAATAGGAGGAAGTTTAATGGATATAACAGAATTAACAGTACATGAATTGCAAGAAAAACTAAAAAACAAAGAACTTACAGTAACGGAAATAACAAAAGCATATGTAGACAGAATAAATGATAAAGAAAAAGATGTACAAGCATTTGTTACAACACTAACAGATGAAGCATTAGAACAAGCAAAAGATGTACAAGAAAAAATAGATAATGGAGAAATTACAGGAGATTTTGCAGGAATTCCAATAGGAATAAAAGACAATATGTGTACAAAAGGTGTAAAAACAACATGTAGTTCTAAAATGTTAGAAAACTTTGTTTCACCATATGATGCAACAGTTGTTGAAAAATTAAATGCAGAAAATATGATAGACTTAGGAAAACTAAACATGGATGAATTTGCTATGGGTGGTTCAACAGAATATTCATATTTTAAGAAAACAAGAAATCCTTGGAACTTAAACAAAGTACCAGGAGGTTCTTCAGGTGGCTCTGCAGCAGCAGTTGCAGCAAACTTAGTTCCATGGGCACTTGGCTCAGATACAGGTGGTTCAATAAGACAACCTGCAAGTTTCTGTGGAGTTGTAGGACTAAAACCAACATATGGACTAGTTTCAAGATATGGACTAGTAGCGTTTGCATCATCACTTGACCAAATCGGTCCAATTACAAAAGATGTAAGAGATAGTGCAATGCTTTTAAATCTAATAGCAGGACATGATGAAAGAGATACAACATCAGCAGAAATGACTAAAAAAGATTATAGAAAAGCATTGAAAAACGATGTAAAAGGCTTAAAAATAGGAGTTCCAAAAGAATTCTTTGGTGAGGGTATAAATGAAGAGGTAAAAGAAACTCTACAAAAAGCAATAGAAAAATATAAAGAACTTGGAGCAGAAGTTGAAGAATTTTCATTAGACATTGCTCAATATTCATTAGCAACATATTATATAATTGCATGTGCGGAAGCAAGTTCAAACCTAGGAAGATTTGATGGAATACGTTATGGATACAGAACACCAGAATTTAGTAACTTAAAAGAATTATATAAAAAATCAAGAAGTGAAGGATTTGGAGAAGAAGTAAAAAGAAGAATAATCCTTGGAACATATGTATTATCATCAGGATATTATGATGCATACTACAAAAAAGCACAACAAGTTAGAACATTAGTTATGAATGAATTTAACAAAGGATTTGAAAAATATGATGTTATATTAACACCAACATCTCCAACAGTAGCATTTGACATTGGCTCAAGGTCAAATAATCCATTAGAAATGTATTTAGCAGATATTTGTACAGTATCTGTAAATATTGCAGGACTTCCAGGAATATCAATACCAGTAGGAGTTGACAAAGAGGGAATGCCAATTGGTATGCAATTAATAGGAAATAGATTCCAAGAAGAAACTATTTTAAATGCGGCATACACACTAGAACAAGAAATTAAATTTAGAGAAAATCATAAACCAGAATTTAAAAAATGAGACAAGTGAGACATTTTTGGACTGTCCCAAGTGTCTCAAAAGGAGGAGAAAATAGATGTCAAGAAGTGATTATGAAGTTGTAATAGGACTAGAAGTTCATGCAGAACTTTCAACAAAAACAAAAATATTCTGCTCATGTCCAACAGAATTTGGTGCAGCACCTAATACACATGTATGTCCAGTTTGTATGGCAATGCCAGGAACACTACCAGTATTAAACGAAAAAGTTGTTGAATATGCAGTAAAAGCAGGTTTGGCTACAAACTGTGAAATATCAAGAGATAGTAAAAATGATAGAAAAAATTACTATTATCCAGATTTACCAAAATCTTATCAAATATCACAATTTGATAAACCACTATGTGAACATGGATATATTGAAATTGAAACATCAGAAGGTAAAAAGAAAATTAGATTATTAAGAATTCACATAGAAGAAGATGCTGGAAAACTAAACCATGACGACTTTGGAGGAGGAAGCCTAGTTGATTTAAACAGAGCGGGAGTTCCTTTAATAGAAATGGTTTCTGAACCAGATTTAAGAAGCGCAGAAGAGGTTGAGGCATATTTAAGAAAATTAAAATCAATACTAGAATATATTGAAGTTTCAGACTGTAAAATGCAAGAAGGTTCATTAAGAGCGGATGTCAATGTATCTGTTCATAAACCTGGAACACCATTTGGAACACGTACTGAAATGAAAAATATGAACTCATTTAGAAGTATTACAAGAGCTATCGAATATGAAATTGATAGACAAATTGATGTGCTAGAAGATGGCGGAAAAGTAGAACAGGAAACATTAAGATGGGATGATGTATCTGGAAAAACATTTTCAATGAGAGATAAAGAAGATGCACAAGATTATAGATATTTCCCAGACCCAGATTTAGTTGCAATAAAACTTTCAGAAGAATATATTGAAAATATCAAGAAAACTTTACCAGAATTACCAGAGACTAGAAAAGAAAGATATTTAAAAGAATATGAATTATCTGAAAAAGATGCAAATATTATAACTGCATCAAAATATTTATCAGACTTATTTGAAAGTGCAATAAAAGTATGTAATAATCCAAAAGCAGTTAATAACTGGATTATATCAGATATATCAAGAATTTTAAATGAAACTGAAACAGAACCAATTGCTATACCATTTGATGGAAATCAATTAGGAAAATTAGTTATTTTAATTGATAAAGGTACAATTAGTTCAAGTATTGGTAAAAAAGTTTTAACAGAATTATTTGAAAATCCAAGAGATCCAGAAGATATAATAAAGGAAAAAGGATGGATTCAAATTTCTGATGAGGGTGCAATTAAAGAGGTTGTTTCTAAAATATTAGAAGCAAATCCACAATCAATTGCAGATTATAAAGCAGGAAAAGACAGAGCGTTAGGATTTTTGGTTGGTCAAGCAATGAAAGAAACAAAAGGAAAAGCAAATCCAAAAATGTTAAATGAAATGTTCTTAGCTGAATTGAATAAATAAAAGAACCAATAGGGACGTTGTGAGCCAATGGAGACGTTGTTAAATTGGTTGAAATTTTATTAACGATATAAAATCAAAATATAATTAGTAATTTCAACCAATTTAACAACGTCCCCATTGTTTCACAACGTCCCTATTGGTTCTTTTATATAATTTGTTTTTTTATTCCATCAACAACAAATCCGCAAATGACAAATTCAATTCCCCAGATTAAACTTAATTTAAATAGTATAAATCCAATAGTGAAAAGTACTGGTATTGTAAATGAAAAATTATATGTAAGAAGAATTGCAAAAGAAATTATGCAAATTAAAAAGCAGAATTTTAAACCATAGTTCATAATTAATTTTGTTAATTTATCTAAGTTTTTAAAACTATTAAAAATTTTTTTAAACATAATCATCACCTATATAAATAATAGCATCTATAGATGTGAACATCAATGGAAATTTGTACCAATTGAAGATGAAATTTAGATATTTTTTTATGAGAAATTTTACGAAGAATTTTGAAAATGTGAAAAATGTTTTTGTTTTTGAAGAATAAAAAGAAAAAGAATTTCTATATAAAAAAGAAATTCTTTTTAAAACAAAAACTATGCATAATTTTCATTTTTTGCCTAAGCATTAGCTGCATTTAATTTTTTTGATAAACTAGATTTTTTTCTAGCTGCTGTGTTTTTAACAATAACACCTTTTGTACAAGCTTGATCGATTTTTTTTGTTGCTTCTGAGAATAATGTTTTTGCTTCTTCCATGTTTCCAGCTTCAATAGCTTGTTCGAATTTTTTAATTGCTGTTTTGTAAGCAGATTTTATCATATTATTTCTTAAAGTTTTCTTTTCAATTACTTTAACTCTTTTTTTTGCTGATTTAATATTTGGCATGTGTTTTGCACCTCCTCTTAGTCTATTTTCATTATAACATTGACTATTTTATCATATATTTTTTATTTTGGCAAGTGATTTACAGAAAATTTTTATTTAAAAAAAGGAAAGGAGAATATTCCTTTCCTGGTATTACCTAAAGCATGCTATTATAATTGCACAGGCTAATGTTGTTTTTTCCTCATAAGTGAGGTCATTTTTATCGATTTCGCCTTTTTGTAATGATAAATAAATTTTCTTAGAGATATCATTTATCCGGTGTTTAAAGTGGTTTTCAAACCTTGTTGCAATTAGTGCATCTATTAAACCATCTAGGGTTTGAAGATCTAATTTTGCTTGTTCTGTTGTTATCATATATATGTATCTCCTTTCAGTATAGGTAATTAAAAATCTTACTGATATAATTATAACATAATTTTACATAAAATACAAATTATTTTTCTGTGTTATCTTTTCTTATTTTTTTATGTTCTTCTGGTATTACAATATTTTTAGGCTTATCATCGCTTGATTTAGGTTTTCCAGAATTAAGATGATCATATACATCTGAAATATCTAAATTTGAACCATCACCATCAACTATTTCAATTCTCTTTTTTTCTTTATTCATACGAATTACCTCCGATTTCTTATAAACAAATATTATCATAAAATATCTAAATTGGCAATAAAAAACAAAAAAATAAATTACAAATATTGACATAATGCCCAAATAATGTGATAATATAGAGGTGATTTTAAAAGTATAAAGGAATGCATAAAAAAATAATTCAAAATTTTGTATTCTAAATTGGTTTAAAAATATAGATAGGAATGATAAATATGGAAATAGATAGAATAAAATCTATAATTGAAGCAATACTTTTTGCAGCAGGAAGACAGGTATCAATAAAGGAGTTAATGATTTCTTTAGAAATTCCCAAAGAAGATTTAGAAAATATTATTGTTTCAATGCAAGAAGATTATAAAATACAAAATAGAGGAATAGAAATTATAAAATTAGAGGATAGCTATCAACTATGTACAAAGAAAGAATTATACGAATATTTATATCCAATATTAGATAAAAGGGCAAAACCAAATTTATCAAATGCAGCATTAGAAACTCTTGCAATAATTGCATATAATCCAAGAGTGACAAGGGCAGAAATTGAATCTATAAGAGGAGTCAGTGCAGATGCTTGTATTTATAAATTATTGGAATATGGATTAATAAAAGAGGCTGGAAAATCAGATTTACCAGGTAAACCAATGACATATGTAACTTCAAATGAATTTTTGAAGATGTTTGGTTATACCTCTTTAAATGAGTTGCCTGAACTTCCAAGATATAAATTAGATGAAAATCAACAAATAGTAATTGATGATTTAGTTGAGAATAGTACTGAAAATACAAAAGAACAAGAGGTTCCAGAGCCCGAAAGGGAAGAAGAAACAAATAAATAAAGAAATGAAAATGTCCCAAAAGGAACCGATGTCTCAAACAGAACAGTCCCCAAAAGGACAAAATAGAAAGAAGGATTAAGATGAAGTTAAGTAAATTAAACCCAAAGAAAATAAACTTTAATGATGTAGATAAAAATTATTCAGGACAAGATATATTGATGAAATTAGGAGAATTATATCAATTTGAAAGTGGAATTTTTGGATATGGAAACATATGGACAAAAATGGAAAGAATAGTTGAAAATATAATTATTGACGAATTGGACAAAGCAGACTGTATTCAAGCAGAATTTCCAAAATTACAACCAAGAAAAATTTGGGAGCAATCTGGAAGATGGGATGTTTATACAAAAGAAGCAGATATAATGTTCAATATGAGCAACAATTTAGGTGATTATGGTTTAGCACCAACAGCAGAAGAATGTGCAACAATATTCGGATCAAACAGATTATTATCATATAAAAATCTACCGGCAACATACTATCAAATTGGAGAAAAATTTAGAAAAGAAATTAGAGCAAGAGGATATTTATTTAGACCTCGTACATTTGTAATGATGGATGCATATTCATTTGACAAAACACAAGAAGATATGCATAAAAACTTTGAAAAAATGCATGACGTATATATGAATATTTTCAAAAGGATTGGAATTAATATTATTCCAGTTGTAAGTGATGGTGGAACAATGGGTGGAAGAGTTTCAGAAGAATTCCAAGCTATTACAAAATTAGGTGAAGATATCATTTTATATAATGAAGAAAAGAATGTTGGAATTAATAAAGAAGTCCTAGATTTTGAAGATAAAGAAACATTTATTGATAGATTACAAGGACTAAGTCTAGAAGATATGAAAGAATATAATTCTGTTGAACTAGGAAATAATTTTGAATTAGGAACAAAATATTCAGAAGCAATGGGATTAACATATCAAGATGAAAATGGTCAAAGCAAACCTTATTATATGGGATGTTATGGAATTGGTTTAGGTAGAATAATTGCAACTACAATTGAAAACAATATAATTATAAAAAATGATAGAGTTAAAGGTTTTGCAATACCAGAAAATATTGCTCCATATAAAGTTCAAATTATATATAGTGACGAAAATAAAGAAAAGGCATTTGAATTATACAATAAACTTCAAGATAATGGTGTTAATGCTATTATTGATGATAGAGAAAATTTGAATATGGGTAATAGAATTAATGATGTTTATGCTTTAGGTACTCCTTATATGCTAGTTATGGGTAAAAAGTTTGAAGATGGAAAATATGAATTAGAGACTTCAAAAACAGGTGACAAGGATGTATATACAATTGAGAAATTAATTAATAAATTAGCAAAATAATTAATTATTGTAATAATTAATGATATGAAAAAAGAAAAGCCCCAGTCTAATAGTTAGACTGGGGTTTGGAGTTAATACTCATTAAAAACGTAGATTCTTCCATCTCGGTATGCGTTCGGATGCTTTTTGCGCCAAGCTTTCAAGTACATAGGAGTACCGGATGTTTTTCTGTCTAAGTGGTTGTTGGATTTCTTTTCTTTTGCTTCTTCTTTTTGTTCAAAAAATAATTGTGATAATAATTCTTGGTTACTTATTTTTTTCATAATGATATCCTCCATTCAAAATGAACAATTTTGTTATACTTTAATTATATCATAATAGTATAAAAAAAGCAAAAAAATAAATTTTGGCTTGATGGACAGATCTTCAATTTCAAAAAAGGGAATTTAAGGAACGTCCCTAAATCCCGTTTTTTTAAAATTCACAATTCTTTGGTGTTCTAGGAAATGGAATAACATCACGAATATTTTGCATACCAGTTAAGTACATAATAGCTCTTTCAAAACCTAGACCAAATCCAGAATGAACACAACTACCATATTTTCTTAAATCTAAATACCATTCATAATTTTCGATAGGCATATTCAATTCTTTCATTCTATTTAATAACTTATCATAATTTTCTTCTCTTTGGCTACCACCAATAATTTCTCCAATACCAGGAACTAAAAGGTCAGCAGCTGCAACAGTTTTTCCATCTGGATTTTGCTTCATATAGAAAGCTTTTATATCCATTGGATAATCTGTAACAAAAACAGGTTTCTTAAATATTTGTTCACACAAATATCTTTCATGTTCTGTTTGTAAATCAATACCCCAACTAACTTTATATTCAAATTCATCATTATGTTTTTCTAATTCTTTAACTGCATCTGTGTAAGAAATTCTAACAAAATCAGAATTGATTACATGATTTAATCTTTCTAATAAACCTTTGTCTATAAAGTTATTGAAAAATTCCATTTCTTCTGGGCAATTATCTAAAACATATTTGAAAATATATTTAATCATATCTTCTGCTAAATCCATATCATCAGCTAAATCTGCAAAACATATTTCTGGTTCAACCATCCAAAATTCAGCAGCATGTTTTACTGTGTTTGAATTTTCAGCTCTAAAAGTAGGTCCAAATGTGTATATATTTCTAAATGCTTCTGCAAATGTTTCACCATTTAATTGACCGCTAACTGTTAAATGAGCTGGTTTACCAAAGAAATCTTTTGAAAAATCGATTTTTCCACCATCTGTTTTAGGTATGTTTGTTAAATCAAAAGAATTAACATTGAACATTTCACCAGCACCTTCAGCGTCACTTCCTGTAATTAAAGGTGTGTTTACATATACAAAACCTCTTTCTTGGAAGAATTGGTGTATTGCATATGCTAGGCTACTTCTAACTCTAAATACTGCATTAAAAGTATTTGCTCTTGGACGAAGATGTGCGATTGTTCTTAAATATTCAAATGAATGTTTTTTCTTTTGAAGTGGATATGTGCTATCTGATAAACTTTCTATTTCTACGTTTGTGGCTTGAATTTCAAAAGGTTGTTTAGCATTTTCTGTTTTTACAAGTGTTCCATTAACTTTAATTGAAGAACTTATTGTAAGTTTACAAATTTCATTAAAGTTTGATAATTTATCTGTAAAGACGATTTGTACATTTTTGAAAAATGTTCCGTCATTTATTTCAATAAATCCAAATGTTTTTGAATCTCTTACTGTTCTAACCCATCCTTCTAAAGTTACTTCTTTGTTAATGTAATTTTCTGTATTTTTGTATAATTCTTTTATAACTAATTTTTCCATTTTTTATTTCATTCCCTTCCTAAGATACAGATTTAATTGGAAAGTTTAAACAAGTATCTTCTTTTTATTATGGTAGAATTATACATCATTATACATCAAAATTCAAGTTGTTTTTAGACAAATAGCTCTCTTTCTGAATATGCCACATTAATTACCTATTATTATTGTATTAGTGTTTTAAAGTTACAGTTCAGTTGGAAAAATATCATTCACAGGTATTTAAGGGATTTCCCTTACTGAACTGTAACTGTTATATATTAAAAATTAAAAATAGTAAAAAAATAGTATTGCTAAAAAAATAAAAAAAATATATAATGAGGAAAAAGAGGGAATAATATGGGTAAAAAAATAGAAACAGGTTTAATAATTGTAAAAGAAGATATATTTTTTAGAATAAGAAAAAATTTATTTGCAATATTTTTTAAAAAAGAAAATGAATTATTAAATAAAATATATGAAATAGAAAAGCCCCGAAATGTAGTACATGGTAAAGTAATTATTCCCAAAGAAATGTCAATAAATAAAAAAGCTTTTAAAAAAATAAATTAAAAGGAAAGGGTGTAAAAAATGATAATAGCAGTTGATGGACCAGCAGGAAGTGGTAAAGGAACAGTAACAAAAAGAATCGAAAAAGAATTAGGATTTTTAAATTTAGACACAGGAGCAACATATAGATGTGTAGCTTTGCAGGTTTTAAGAGAAAATGTTAGTTTAAAAGATGAAGAAGAAATAATAAAAATAGCAAATGATATAGATATCAAAATAAATAATACAGGGGATAAAGACATCATTTTATTAAATGGAGAAGATGTTAGTAAAGAGATAAGAACAAAAGAGGTAACATCAATAGTTTCTCAAGTTTCTTCAATAATTCCGGTAAGAGAAAAGATGGTAGAAGTGCAAAGAAAACTTGCAAATGGAAAAAATGTTATTGTAGAGGGCAGAGATATTGGTACTGTTGTATTTCCAAATGCTGATATAAAAATTTATTTAGATGCAAGTGAAGAAATAAGAGCTAAAAGAAGATATGAAGAAAATAAACAAAATGGAATAGATACAACATATGAAGAGGTTTTAGAAAATGTTAAAATGAGAGATTACAATGACATGCACAAAAAAGTTGGAGCTTTGAAAAAAGCAGATGATGCAATTGTTGTAGATTCAACAAATCTTACAATTGACCAAGTTGTTGAAAAAATAAAAGATATTATAAAAGAACACAAATAAAAGAAGGAGTTTAAGATGCAAAAACAAATTATAATGGCTTCTGGAAATAAAGGAAAAATTAAAGAAGCACAAGAAATATTACAAGATTATGAAATAATACCAATGAAGGAAATTGGTATTGATATAGATGTAGAAGAAGATCGAGATACATTTGAAGGAAATGCAAGAAAAAAAGCAGAAACAATAGCAAAAACATTGAATGGAAAAATGTGTTTAGCAGACGATTCAGGAATTCAAATTGAATATTTAGATGGATTTCCGGGTGTATTTACAAAAAGATGGCATAAAGGAACAGATAGAGAAAGAAATGAAGCTTTAATAGAAAAACTAAATGGTGTACCACATGAAAAAAGAAAGATAAAATTTGTTACAGCAATGGCATTATCTGATGGTGAAAAAACTATTATGGCAGTAGGAGAGATTCAAGGTTATGTTGCAGAAGCTCCAAGAGGAGAAAATGGATTTGGATTTGACGAAATTTTTGAATTAGAGGATGGAAGAACATTGGCTGAAATTTCAGCAGAAGAGAAAAATCAAATTAGTGCAAGAAAGAAAGCTTTGGAAAATTTAAAAGAAAAGCTAAAAACTAATAATATAATCTCATGATTAATTCATGGGATTTTTTTCTTTTTACACAATTAAGTAAAAATTTACGAATGCTATTGACAAATAAAAATCAACATAGTATAATCAAACAAAAGTTTGAAATATAATAAAAAATGGAATATTAAATGTAGTAATAAAACGAACTAAAAAAGTTTAGTCATTTAAATTATGGCTAGCATAAATTGGAAAAGAAAGGAGTACATAATATGGGAAGTGGTTTAGTAAACAAAACAGAAAAAGATTTTGAAAGTATTAAGCATATTGATGGAAATGGAGTTGAATTTTGGTATGCTAGAGAGCTAATGGGAATGTTGGAGTATAGTAAGTGGGGGAATTTTAAGAATGTAATAACAAAAGCCAAAGAAGCTTGCAAAGGTAGTGATATTACAGAAGAGGAACACTTTGCCGACGTCGGGAGGGTGTTAAAAGTAGGAAATAATGCTGAAATGGAAGTAGAAGATATAAAACTAACAAGATATGCATGTTATTTAATAGCACAGAATGGAGATAGTAGAAAAAAGGCAATAGCACTTGCTCAAACATATTTTGCTGTACAAACCAGAAAACAAGAAATAACAAGACAAGAATATGAACAACTAAGTGAAGACGAAAAAAGATTATATACAAGACAAAATGTAAAAAATAAAAATAAATATTTATTTAATACAGCTAAATCAGCTGGAGTTAAAAATTACGGAAAATTTAATAATTATGGATATAGAGGATTATATAATGGAGAGACAGCTAAAGATATTGCAAATAGAAAAGGTATATCAGAAAAAGAAGATATATTAGATTATATGAGTAGTACGGAATTGGCTGCAAATTTATTTAGAATAACACAAACAGATGAAGTATTAAAAAATAAAAACATTAATAATGAAAATGATGCATGTATAACACATCATAAGGTTGGACAGGCAGTTAGACAAACAATAAAAAGAATTGGTGGTACAATGCCTGAGGATTTACCAACACCAAGTAAAAGTGTAAAACAAATAGAAGAAGGGGCAAAAAAGCAAATAAAGATAAATGAAAAAAATATAAAAAATAAAGATGGAGAACTGTTAAGAAATTCTTGACAGTTCAAATCAAAGACTTCACGAATATATGCAAAAAGGTAAAAAATAAAAGCAGTTGTAACAGGATAATTCACTTTTTACGTAAACAATTCATAAAATATAGCAAAAACGTAAAAAGGAGGAAGAAAAATGTCAAGTTACATAATAGAGGGGCGGAAAAAAACTAGAAGGCACAGTAAAAATATCAGGCTCAAAAAATTCAGCATTACCAATAATAGCAGCAACAATATTAAATGCCGGAAAAACTACATTATATAATGTACCAAACATACAAGATACGCAGATGATGTACAAAATACTAGAAACACTAGGAGCAAAAATAGAAAAGAAAAATGGAAAAATAAAAATAGATACATCAAAAATAGAAAAATATGAAATACCACCAGAATTAATGCACAAGATGCGTTCATCAGTAATACTAGCGGGAGCATTGTTAGGACGATACAAAAAAGCAATATTTTCATATCCAGGAGGGTGTGATATTGGTTCAAGACCAATAGATTTACATTTAAAAAGTTTTGAAAAATTGGGAATACAAGTAAATCAAAATCATGGAAATATAGAATGTAATGCTGAGAAAATTCAGGGAGAGAAAATTGACTTAGATTTTCCAAGTGTAGGGGCGACAGAAAATGCGATACTTGCAAGTGTATTGGCAAGTGGAACAACAATTATAACAAATGCAGCAAGAGAACCAGAAATAATAGATTTGCAGATTTTTTTAAATAAAATGGGTGCAAAAGTTGTAGGCGCAGGAACCGATGAAATACAAATTGATGGTGTAAAAAGATTAAATGAAATTAGTTATAATATAATGCCAGACAGAATAGAAACAGGTTCATTTTTATGTTTTGCAGCTGCAACAAAAGGAAATATAATATTAGAGAATGTAAATGCAACACATATTACTCCAATAATAAATAAATTAGAAGAAGCGGATTGCAAAATTGAAGTAAATAAAAATAAAATAGAAATTGTAGCACCTAAAAAATTGAAGGCAATAGATATAAAAACAATGCCATATCCAGGATTTCCAACAGATATGCAATCAGTGTTTGCTTCAATGCTTACAACAGCAAAAGGAACATCTATAATAGTAGAAAATATATTTGAAAATAGATACAAATATACACAAGAACTTAATAAAATGGGTGCAAAAATTACTGTTGAGGGAAAAAGTGCAGTAATACGAGGAACAAGAAAATTGTATGGAGCTGATGTTAAAGCAACAGATTTAAGAGGTGGTGCAGCGCTTGTATTAGCAGGTTTAATTGCTAAAGGAAAAACACAAATTGATAATATTGAATATATTTTAAGAGGGTATGAAAAATTGGATTATAAATTGCAAAATCTGGGAGCTAATATAAGTGTAAAATAAATATCACCAATGGTTACAATTCTCAGCTTTTAAAAATTTTTGTGTGCGAGTTGCCACCTTAAGGGTTATATATATTTGATATTGTATCCTGTTCATTACGTTTAAAAAGAAAATCTAAAATACCAAACTGAGCCTCTCTCACTCAGACAAGGATGTATATATGTATATGATTTTAAACTTTTCGAGTGTAATTGAAGCAATATTAGAATTTCTTAAATAAATTTATGGAAAGCGTTCACGTCGAGCGAAG
>CAMBEE010000013.1 GCA_945865665.1 uncultured Clostridium sp.
AAAATTTAGTGCTAATAAATAAAAAATTTTAAGACATTTTCAAAAATGATTGACAATTTTTCAAACTATTTTCTCACATAGAACTCCTCAAAATCACTTGATGCCTGACCATTAACTAAGAATTTAACCTTATTAACCTCATTTAACTCAGTAACAGTATTAACAATTGAATAAATTAAATTATTTTTAAGCATACTATCATCTTTATTATAATTCAAAATCTCAGAAGAAAAATCCAAAGTTAAACATTCTTTATCTAATGAAGCATTTAAAAGTTTAGTATTTTCAGGAATAACAACTTTTAATTTATCGTTTTTAGGACCAGAAATTAAAAGTTCAACCAAAGTATTATACGGTGATTTTATTAAATCTTTTACATTTACAAGTCTTGCCTCTGGCTTTAAAAGACCGTTTTCTTTATCTGCAAAATATAAACTTACAATTGTTTCTCTTGACTGCTCATCCGATATTTCCTCTTGTGGAACATATTCGTTTTGAATTTCATTACTCTTCTTTTGTTTGACAAATTTAATTGCAAAATCTCCTATAACTACAATTAAAATTACTGAAATTATAAATAAAATTAAAATTTTTTTATTTTTCATAGCGCCCTCCTTTTTATAGTAAATAGTATGATTTGTTTGTCCTAAATATACCAAAACTAAATATGCCAAAAAATAAAGATAAATATTTATTACATAGTTGACTTTTACAAATAAACATTATACTATATTACTGCCGACTTGCTCAAGTGGGCAGGAAGGAGGTTCTTTGTGAAAGAATTACTTAAAGTGTTGAAACTTTATTTAATTTACTTAATTGTAAAAAACTTAAAGGATTAGACAAAACAAAAAGACTAGGAAAATTTTTCAGTGACTTCCTAGTCTTTTTTTAGTTCTTCATTTCAGAATTACTTATTGACGTCTGAATACATTATAACTCATATTTTATTATATGTCAAATAAAAAATTTTATAATCTTTTCCATTTTTTTACATTTGACAAATGGTCATTTTCCGTATAAAATTAGGGTGTATAAATTATTTAAAAAACCTCATAGCCCTAACAAAAAAACAGTAATTTATACATAGGATGTTTAAACGAGCGAGAGGAGAAATTAATTATGGAAAAAGTTTTACATGTAGGATTAGACGTAGGCTCAACAACCGTAAAAATAATAGTAATGGATGAAAATCAAAACACAATATATAAAGACTATCAAAGACACTTTTCAGACACGAAAAACACAGTATGTAATGTACTAGAAAACTTAGCAAAAATGTATCCAGAAAATACATTTACAATAGCACTAACAGGGTCTGGAGCAATGTCTGCAAGCAAGTTCTTAGGCGTAGAATTCATACAAGAAGTTGTATCATGCAAAAGGTCTGTTGAAAAATATATTCCACAAACTGATGTAGTAATCGAACTTGGTGGAGAAGATGCAAAAATCATATATTTTGGAAAATCAATTGAACAAAGAATGAACGGAACTTGTGCCGGTGGAACTGGCGCGTTCTTAGATCAAATGGCATCACTTTTACACACAGATACTGCAGGTTTAAATGAATTAGCAAAAGACTACAAAACAATATACCCAATTGCATCTAGATGCGGCGTTTTCGCAAAAACAGATATACAACCTTTAATAAATGAAGGTGCAGCAAAAGAAGACATTGCGGCATCAATTTTCCAAGCAGTTGTTAATCAAACAATTAGCGGACTAGCCTGCGGAAGACCAATTAGAGGGAATGTAGCATTTTTAGGTGGCCCATTAAGTTACTTACCAGAACTAAGAAAAAGATTTATAGAAACACTTAATTTAACACCTGAAGAAGTAATTGTGCCTGAAGAAGCTCATTTATTAGTAGCTAAAGGGGCAGCCCTTGATTCCCTAAATACAAAATCTATAACTGTTGAAGAATTGAAACAAAAAATAGAAAATTTAAGAAATTCACAAGATAATACAACACATCCAATTGAACCTTTATTCAAAAATAAAGAAGATTACGAAAAATTTAAAGAAAGACATGACAAAGCAAAAGTTGCAAGAACTGAACTTTCTACATATGAAGGCGACTGTTACATTGGAATTGACGCAGGTTCAACAACTACAAAATTAGTATTAATTGATAAAGATGGAAACTTGCTATATTCATTATATGGTAGCAATGAAGGTAACCCTCTAAAAAGTGTTATGAATATGCTTAAAAAATTATATGAAGTCCTACCAGAGAAAGCAATCCTTAGGTATAGCGGTGTTACAGGATATGGTGAGAAATTAATTCAAACAGCACTAAATGTTGATTTAAATGAAATAGAAACAATTGCACATTACACAGCAGCAAAACAATTTGAACCTGATGTAACTGCAATAATCGATATTGGTGGACAAGATATGAAATACATCAAAATGAAAAATGGAGCAATAGACAATATCATGCTAAATGAAGCTTGTTCATCAGGATGTGGTTCATTTATAGAAACATTTGCAAAGAGCCTAAAATTAGAAATTTCACAATTTGTTAAAGAAGCAATTGAAGCAAAAAGACCAGTTGATTTAGGTTCAAGATGTACAGTATTTATGAACTCTAAAATAAAACAAGCTCAAAAAGAAGGCTATACAGTAGGAGATATTTCAAGCGGACTTTCATATTCAGTTATCAAAAATGCTATTCAAAAAGTTATGAAAGTTAGGGATACGGCCACTTTGGGAGACCACATTGTAGTTCAAGGTGGGACATTCTACAATGATGCAGTTTTAAGAGCATTTGAAAAAATAGTTGGAAAAGATGTTGTAAGACCAGACATTGCAGGTTTAATGGGTGCATATGGTATGGCTTTACTTTCTAAAGAACAATATGAATCAAACCTAGATATGGAATACACATCAACTATTTTAAAAACAGATGAATTAGATAAATTAGAAATTAAAGTAACTCATGCAAGATGTAACAATTGTGAAAATCATTGTAAATTAACAATAAATAAATTTAGCAATGGTGCAATACATGTTTCTGGTAACCGTTGTGAAAAAGGTGCAGGTATTACAACAAATAAAAAGAATTTACCAAACTTAGTACAATACAAATATCAAAGAATATTTGATTATAAACCACTTGAAGAACAATATGCAACAAGAGGAACTATAGGAATTCCAAGAGTTTTAAATATGTATGAAGATTATCCATTCTGGTTCACATTCCTTACAAGCCTAGGCTTTAGGGTAATTATATCAGATAAAAGTACAAGAAAAACATATGAAAAAGGTATGGAATCAATGCCTTCTGAATCAGTATGTTATCCAGCAAAAATCTCTCATGGACATATTGAAAATTTAATTGAAAAAGGAATAAAAACTATTTTCTACCCTTGTATGCCTTATTCAAGAAAAGAATATGAAAAAGCAGACAACCACTACAATTGTCCAATAGTAATTTCATATTCAGAAGTACTAAAAAATAATGTTGAAGATTTAAAAACACATAATATAAAATTTATGAACCCATTCTTACCATTTGAAACTAAAAATCTAGTTAAAAAAATAATGGAATTAGATGAATTTAAAGAATATAACTTTACCAAAAAAGAATTACTAGAAGCTGCAGAAAAAGCAGAAGCAGAATATCAAAAATGTAAAAAAGATATAAGAGATAAAGGTGCAGAAACCGTAAGATATATTGAAGAAAACAACCTAAGAGGAATTGTTTTAGCAGGAAGACCTTATCACATCGACCCAGAAATAAACCATGGTATAGATACTTTAATTACATCATTAGGACTATGTGTTCTAACAGAAGACAGTGTGTCTGATAAAACAGAGGCAAAGCGTCCAATAAGAGTTGTAGACCAATGGGTATTTCACGCAAGACTTTACGCAGCAGCAGACTTCGTTGGTAAACACGATAACCTAGAACTAGTACAATTAAATTCATTTGGATGTGGTGTTGACGCAGTAACAACAGACCAAGTTGAAGAAATTTTATCAAGTTATGATAAAATGTACACATTAATCAAAATAGATGAAGTTAATAACCTAGGAGCTGTAAGAATACGTATTCGTTCACTTTTAGCAAGTATGAATAAACGTATAGCAAAAAAACAAGAAGAAAAAAACGATGGTGACTACGGATTAAAGAAAAAAATCTTTACAAAAGAAATGAGAAAAGATTACACAATTTTAATTCCACAAATGGCACCAGTACATTTTGATTTATTAGAGTCTGCCGTACAAGCCGCAGGTTACAACGCAGTATTACTAAGAGAATGTACTCAACATACAGTAGAAACAGGATTAAAATATGTAAATAACGATGCTTGTTATCCATCAATTTTAGTAACAGGACAAATGATTGAAGCACTTGAATCTGGAAAATATGATTTAAATAAAACTGCCTTAATCATGTCACAAACAGGTGGTGGATGTAGAGCAACAAACTATATAGGATTTATAAGAAAAGCTCTTAAAGACGCAGGATTTAGCAATGTACCAGTAATATCGTTCAATGTTGTTGGTATGGAAAAAATGCCAGGATTTAAAATAACACCAAAATTAATTGAAGGATTAATAAAATCTGTCGTTTATGGTGATTTATTACAAAAAATGCTTACAAAAAACAGAGCATACGAAGTAAACAAAGGCGAAACTCAAAAACTATATGACGAATGGATGGCTAAATGTAAACAAATGGTTAAAAAGTCAACAAATAAACAATTTAAACAAAGCATTTATGATATTGTAAATGATTTTGAAAAAATTGAATTAGATACATCTGTTAAAAAACCTAAAGTAGGAATCGTTGGAGAAGTATTAATTAAATACCATCCATTTGGAAATAACTACGCAGCAGAAATGCTTGAAAAAGAAGGAGCAGAAGTTATTTTACCAGACTTTATGGGATTTGTTAAATTTATGGCAACACATAAAATTACATTTAATAGTTTATTAAATATAAATAAAACATCTGCAAAAATAAGTAAAATAGCAATAAAATTAATTGATATATTAGAAAAAGATGAAAAGATTGCATTAGCAAATTCTAAAAAAGGATATTTACAACCATGTGATATTTGGCACTTAGAAGATAAAGTAAAAGACGTTTTATCTATCGGAAATCAAACTGGTGAAGGTTGGTTCTTAACTGCAGAAATGATTGAATATATGGAACATGATATTCCAAATATCATATGTGTTCAACCTTTTGCTTGTCTACCAAACCATGTTGTTGGTAAAGGTGTTATTAAGACTATTAGAGAAAAATATCCAGAAGCTAATATTTCTCCTGTTGATTATGACCCAGGTGCTAGTGAGACTAACCAGGCTAATAGAATTAAATTATTGATGACAGTTGCTAAGGATAATTTGCAACGTCAAGAAAATGAGAAAAAGGCTCTGGAGATTGAAAATAAAGATGTAGAAGAAAATATTGAAACTACTGAAAAAGCCTAAATCAATACTTTTTTATAAAATTTTAGATATTATGAATTTTTTCGTAAATATTGACATATAATAAAATATGTAGTATACTACAAGTAGCTTAAGCAACTAACAAAAATGTTTTTCAGTTCTTTCATGAACTTATAAAAGAACAGGATGCCAGTCCTGTTCTTTTTAAATTTCAATCACTTTCCAAAAACTCTAAAAGTTTTAATATTAAAATGATCTTCAACATGTTTTTCAATTCCTTCATTCACTTCACCTCCTTTTTGAAGGCAAAGCAATTATATAATAAATATTTACTTATTACAATAATTTTTTAAATTTTTTGAAATAAATTTTTTTGCTTCCCTATACCCCAACTTATAAAAATAATCCATTTTACTCATATCCAAAAGAGAAATCTTTTTACTTTTTATTTTAATTAAATAATCAGCACCACTAAGCTCATGTTTTGAAAGTTCCTTTCCCATTAATGCAAAAGAACGAACAGCAACATCAACTAAGTTTTTACAACAACTATCATCAACTTCATTTTCAAAAACCACACTTATAACCTTATCAGCACCTAAAAATTTAAGTTCTCTCCAAGGAACATTTTCCCTAATACCACCATCAACTAATTTTCTATTATTAAAACTACAAGGAGAAAAAACAGATGGAAAACTGCAACTAGCCTGAACACAATTTCCAATATTAGCATCATTTACAAAAATTGTATTATCAGAAAAAGCTCTAATTTTAGAAGACGTAAAACAAATTACATCACCTGTATTCATATCAACACTTGGAATTACAAGTGGCATTTTTATATCAGTAATATTATTAATATTTTTTTCACCACATATTTTATTAATTAATTTTTTTATTGATTTTCCAGAATTTAAACCATCAATTATTATTGTCCCTGTTAAAGTAATTCCAAAAAATAATTTAAATATATTTTTCAATTCTACATATTTTATTTTTTTACAATATTTTTTAAAAATATAATAAATATCATCAGCTTTATATCCTGCTGCATATAAAGTTGCTACTATACTTCCTGACGATGTCCCACCTATATAATTTATTTTTATTTTTTCTTCTTCAAATGCTTTTAATACTCCAATATGTGCAGCTCCCTTTGCTCCACCTCCAGATAAAGCTAATCCCAAGTTCATAATTATCACCTTATATTATTTTATGAAATAAAAATAAATTTGCAATAATTATTTTTATTTTTTTATTTTTATGTTATATTAATAAAGAAAGGGTTGATTTAATTGGAACAAAATTATTATGATATATTAGAAGTAAGTAAAAATGCATCACCAGAAATAATTGAAAAAGCATATAAAACATTAGTTAAAAAATATCATCCAGATTTACAACAAGATGAAAATAAAAATAAATATGAAGAAAAAATAAAAAAAATAAATGAAGCCTATGATATTTTATCGGATCCAGAAAAAAGAAAAAAATATGATTTAAATTTAAAGAATACGGAAATTTCAATTAATGATTATAATTCATTATATCAAGAAAATATTAATTTAAAAAATAATTTAAATATATTAAAAGAAAAATTAAATTATTTAAATAATATTCAAAATAATTATGAAATAAATAATTTAAATTATAATAACTTAGAAAATAATTCAGAAAACTTTTTAAATAATAATTTAAATTCAAATAAAAATAATGAAAATTATTATAAAAATATAAAAAATAATTATAATAATTATAATAATTTAAAATTAAATAATTTATTTAATTTTAAAAAAAGATTAAAAGATTTATTAGCATTAATAATTACTATTTTAATTTTTATTTTTATTTTCTTTATTTTATGGCATATTCCATTTACTAGAAATTATTTAATTAAATTATATAATGAAAATAGTATTTTACAATTTTTTATTAATTTATTTTTTGGTCATTAAAATAAATTAAATAATTATTTAAAAAATAATCATAAAAAACTTTATAAAATAAAAATATTATATATTAGAAAATTTTTACTTTTTCAAATATATAATATTTTTATATTTCAAACAATTTTATAATTTTATAATTTTTCTATTTCTTCTTTTGTTAGACCTGTTGCATGAATTATCACATTAATATCTATTTTTTTTTGTAATAATTTTCTTGCTACATTTTCTTTCTCTTCTTTTTTTCCTTTTTCTCTTCCGTTTAATTTCTCCTTCTTTAATTCCTTCTTCTCTTCCCTCTTTTATTCCTTTATAATACCCTGCATCTTCTGTTGCTTTTTGGTCCATTATATATTTTTCTCTTAATTCTGCTAAATATCTTTCATGCTCATCACTACTTATTTTTTCTAATTCTTTTTGTGCTTTTTTTATTGCTGCATTTTCATCCATATTTACCACCTCTGGATTTTCTATAAATTTTAACCATGAGTCCACTTGTTTCTTTTTATTTTCTTTGTATTTTATGAACTTTGGTAACTCAATTATATACAATTCCATGACATCTGTCAATATAACTTGGCGGTATTCTTCCTCCCTTATTTGCCATTTTGTTTGATATTTGGGAATTTGTTTTAATGATTCTAATTCATAATCTGTTATTAGTATTGCTATTGTTTTTTCTAATTTTGAATAATCTTTTCCTACTTTTATACTTTTACTAAATAATCTACTCCAGTAAAATAATAATCTTCTCTCTATGTCGTTTTTATCTACTACTTGCATCTCTATATCACAATTAATATTACTGTCTATTTTTGCTTTGATATCTAAAATTCCTACTTTATCGTCAAATAAATCTTTTTCAAGTATCGTATTATTATCTAATTCTACATTTGTTATTTCTTTTCCGACTATTGAGCTTATTAATGAAGCAGTTATATCCTCATTTCCTATTTGCCCAAATATTCTTTTGAATACATAGTCATTTTTGGGGTTTAATAATTTTACTATGTTGCATTCCTTCTTTCTTTATTTATTAAATTTTTTTGAAACTTCGGCAGATTTGCCTTAATTTGAATTAATAAAATTTTGTTTGAAATATAATGTAATTATATTAACATAAAAAGTTAATTTATGCAATAGATTTTTTAAGTTTTTTTATTTGTTTTTTTATTTGTTTTTTTATTTAAAATAAATAAATAATATTATATACAAAAAATTAATATATTTTCTAATATATAATATTATTTATATTTTTAAAAATCACAAAATTAATTATTTATTTTCTTAAAAAATTTATTAATATTAATTTTAATAATTTTATTAAATAATAAAATAAAAATAAATAAAATTAAAATAATTAATAAACAAGAATAAATTAATTTAATATCATTTAATACCTTATAAAAATACACCAAAATTAGAATACTAATAACACTAAAACCATATTGAAAAATTTTATTATTACTCTTCGTAGCCTCATAATCTGACTTCCAATTTAAATTAGGGCGCCATAAATCAACTAAAACCATTAATTCACTATTAATAATATTAAATAAATTAGAAATAATAAAAATTAAAAATAAATAAATTAAATCAAATTTAGGTAAAATAATTTTTATTAAAATTAAAATAAATAAAATTAAAATATTATTAATAATTATTTGTGGCACACTTTTATAAATAAATTGTTTATAAAAATCCACTGGTATAAATTTTAAATAATTAGCATTTTTCCCTTCTCTAGATATTGCAGTTATAGAAATATTTGATATTGAAAATATTAACTGAATAACCGCAATTACCACACATACCACACTTAAATCAACCGAAAATTCAATTTTTTCTCCAATTAAATTAGAATTTAAAATTAATTGTAAATTAGGCAATGTAGTTATTACTATAATTGTAAGAGAAATTATCAAAATATAAATAGGCAAAATACATTGCATAAAAAATATTGGATTTTTAAATAATAATTTAAATTCTTTTTTAATATATGATTTTTTAATATTTAATTTTTTTGATTTTTTTTCTATTATATTTTTTTTATTTTTATTTAAATAATAATTATTATTATTTTTTAAAATATTTTTTAAATAATATTTTTTCCCAACAAAAATAAATAAAATAAAAAATAAAAAATCAATAAAAATAATTTTTAATAAATTAAAAATTGAATTTAATTTATTATAATTATTTAAAAAATTAATTGTTGGATTTAATTCCAAAAAATAATTATAAATATTTTTTAATTTATCATAAAATCCACTAAATATTTGTACTAATTCTTCCTGACTTAAATTTTCATTATTTTGTGTTTTATTAATAAAAACACTACCAATTTTAAATTCTACCCAAAATACAAATGCAATAAATATTATTGTAATTATTATTTGGAAAATATCCTTATTTTTTATTAATTTAGATAATTTCATAAATAACATTGTTATTATACTTACAAATAATGCTGGCAAAATTGGAAAAATTAATAAAATTAAAACTAAATATAAATAATATATTATTCCAGCATATGTAAAAATTCCATAAATAATTAATGGAAACAGCACAAAAATAATTTCCGAAAAATATAAATTAATTACTAATGTATTAAATTTTGAAATTAATAATTCTTCAGTTTTTATTGGCAAAGGCAGTAAAAATTCTAAATCTCGTGAAAAAAAATATACATTTGTACTTGCCAATATTACTTGGAAAATCATTATTATCATTATTATTAAAAAGAAAAAGTTTAAAAATAATGTAGGTTGTCCAATTTTTACTAATTCATCCACTATCATATAACTCAAATACGATAATGCTACCATAACAATTACCAAAAACCAAATAAAAATTGATTTTTTATTAATTTTATTTGTTTTTGGATCGATTATATATGGATTTTGAAAAGAATTTAAAAAAAGAATTTTTGTTAAATTAAATATATTTTTTATTTTACTCATTTTCTACAATCTCCATAAATAATTCTTCCAATGATTTATTTTCTTTTAATTCTTTTTTCAAATCTTCATATGTTCCTACAAATAATAATTTTCCTTTATCTATAATACCTATTCTATCACATAATCTTTCTGCCACGTCCAAAATATGCGTTGAGAAAAATACTGTATTCTTTTGATTCGCATGTTCTCTCATCATATTTTTTAGTTCAAATGAAGATTTTGGATCAAGTCCGGTCATTGGTTCATCCAATATCCAGTTTTTAGGATTATGCAATAATACTCCAATTATTATTAATTTTTGTCTCATTCCATGAGAATAACTTTCTATTTTGTTATTTAATACATTATTTATTTCAAATTTTTCCGATAATTCTTTTATTCTTTTAACTCTATCTTGTGTTGATACTTCATATATGTCTGCCATAAAATTTAAGTATTCAATGCCTTTTAGTTTTAAAAATACATCTGGATTATCTGGTACAAATCCTATTTGTTTTTTAGCCTCTATTGGCTCTTTTTTTATGCTTTTGCCGTCTATCAAAATGTCTCCTTCGTCTATTTCTAATATTCCTGTTATCATTTTTATTGTGGTAGTTTTTCCGGCTCCATTTGGTCCTAGAAATCCAAATATTTCCCCGTCTTTTATTTCTAAATTAACATCGTTTATTACTTTTTTATTTTTCTTGTATTTTTTTGATATGTTTTTTATTTCTATCATTGGCATCACTCCTTATTCATATTCTAACATAGCAAAAATAAAAATACAATAAATCATATAATTTATTGCATTTTTACTAAAAAAATTTTTATATATAACATTTTAACTATAACTAAATTAATATTCATTATTCCATTTCAAATGATATTTCAAAATCTGCATTATCATTCAATTTCATAATTAAATTAATATTTCTTAATTCTCCAGCAGAACTAAGTCCCTCTTTATAATTAACATTAACTAAATAAAATGTTCCTTTATTTTCTGAAGTTATATTTCCTACATAATTATAATCAAAAAATCTTTCATTAATAAATTTTTCAAAATCAGTATAATTACTAAAATAATTATTTTTAAATTCACTATTTAAATAATTATCATATATATCTTTATATTCTTTATTGTTTAACATTTTAAACAATTTATCAACATTTGTTGTGATTTTTATCTTATCAGATGAACTATTATATTTTTCATTAAACTCTTCTGAATTAATAGTATAATTATCTAATAACATTGAAAAATCCATAATTCCTTTTTCCTTAATTATATAATAATTATTATTGTTATCCTCAATTGTATACTGCTTATATTCAGATAAATTATCAATAGAATACTTTGTCGCATTTAAATTAATAATATTATTTCTATTATTATTTATATATTCTTTAAAACTATTGATATCTGCAAATTTTTTATTCTTATAATCTTCATCTAAATAATTATTATAAAATAACTCAGGATTTGATAAAGCTATTTTTTTGTAATAGTCCATATATGTTCTAATAATATATTCGTCATTTACACTTAAATATGAATATTTATTGTTTGGTTCTAATTTTTCTTTATCATCTACTAGTTCTATATCATCTAGACTATCATATTTCCCATCTAATAATTTTACTGAATATATTTTATTAAATGAATCTAATTTAACTAAATAATAAACATATTGACAATTTTCATAATTTTTATCCATTACAATGCCATATACAGAATACAAATCTAAATCTGTGCCTTCTTTCCAATTCATTTTTAATGGAACAAAATAATTATTATCTCCTATTGATTCAAAAATACATCCAGCAACAGTAAAAAATTTTTCGTTATCAGTTACTTTTAAAATTTCATCTGTGTTGTTTTCTTCAGAATCATTATTATTCATAGACATATTTACATTCGTAGTTTTATTTTTCCCCTTACTAACCAAAAATAAAATAGATATAATGATAATAATAATTATCATTATTAAAATTAATAATAACCTAACTCCTTTTATAAAATCATTATTCATGAATATTCTCCTTTTTAATACACAATAAACTCACATACTTCAGTTTGTAAATTTACTTTAGCTATTAATCTAGATTCCCTTGAATCATTCAATTTAAATTTAATAGTAATTATATTATCGTCTAATTCATAACTTATATACCTAGCTTCACTACAATCTACATTTCCATTTTTATATAAAAATTCTTTCATACTATTCTTAAATTTAGAAATATCTTTAATATTATTAATAACTTCTTCATTCATATTTACAATACTAAAATTAAAATTACTCAAGTGATCAGAATTAAATTCTTCACCTCCTTCTGATACACTTGAAATATCAGTTACTTCATTTTTTTGTTTTTCACTTTTAATACTAAATATTATTAATGCTACAATAACAATAATTAATATAATTGCTAATAATGTATATAAAATTTTATTGTTCATAACCATCTCTTATAATCAATTAATTAGAAATATTAAAATTTCTAATTAATTGACTTCCTTTCCTCTTAATTAAAAATCCAATAATTCTTTGCAGCTTGATTAATCTCTGATGATGTAAAAGTTCTATTGTTATATCCTTTAGTTACAGCATTATTTTTATTTGGATCTTTTACAGTAATATTACCACTCGAATCTATTCCAGACAAAACAATATAATGTCCTCCTGAAGTAAATAATCCAGGTGCCTGAGAAGAGATTACATATTTGCCCTGTTGTAAAGCAGTAATTGCATCATTTATACTACTTGTTTGATTTACTGTAACACCTAGTCCAAAATGTGATGCAGCAGCTGCAAAATAACTCCAGCTAGTACCACTACCACTTACATAATAACTATTTCCACACCATGCAACAGCATCCGCAGGTGTTATAGTTTTTCCTGTTAATGTAGACGCAATCATTGCAAAAGATGTTGGTCCACATCCACATTTAGCCAAATTACTAGAACCATATGGTACGTCAGCATAATCACCTTGATAATATTGTACAAATGAACCCGAAGTTAATGAACTTACAGTAATTCCAGCAGCATTATAAAAATTATTTATATATGATAATGTATTCTTTACCCAATCATCACCTTGAGTAGGATACGCTGGACTATTAGGACAATAAACATGTCCAATGTCTGAAACAGTATACTTTCCTTGAGTAAAATAATAACTACCATTAGCTATATTGCTACCAAAATTGTCAACAGATGCCCCTACTGAGCTATAAATTTTATAATGACTTGTACCTTCTCCATTATATACTAATCCATATACAGAGTCCTTTCCAGCCTTTATATTAAACCAGTTATTCCAACAAGTTCCAATAGTCGCTCCAACAGAATTTGAAGAAGTTGCTGTTTTTATAGCATTTCCAGCTGTTCCTGCACCAGTTTCTGTTATTGAAACTGCTGCTGCAAAAAGAGCATTTACTTTATATTTATTCTGCATATCTAAAAACTCTTGTGCATGTTCTACTAACTTAGAAGAGTTTGAATATCCACTAAAAGCTTTCTTTAATGTTTCAACATCCTTTATAAAATTACTTTCATCATTTACATTAATATCTCCAGTTACAAAGCTACTCCAAGAACCTCCAGATGCAGAACTAGCACCATACAAACTATCTAAAAAATTATCTTCAAATTTTCCATATTTATTAGTTTCTGTCACTTTATTAAATAAAAATTTTGTTAATTCCACCATATTTTTAGTATCTGGATTTATTTCTAATAATTCAAATAACCAGCTTGAGATTTCAGAAGTTAACATATATTTTGCATTACCGTGATCTCCATCACACAAAATGCTAACAAAATTAAGTTCTCCATCACCTTTTTCAACTTTATAATTGCTTGTTGGCGTTTGTGCTACATATTTTTGTTCCTTAACAGTATTAGTTGTTGTTTCTTTTCTATTTATTATATGTTTATATTTATTACACTCCACAAAAGATGCCTTAACAACAAGCAATTCTTCGACTGTAGAATCCGTACTCTCTGTTGAACCATTTGTTGATGAATATTTTAATAATCCAGATCCTTTTTTCGATGCTTCATTTACTGCACTGTCAAAAACAGAACCACCGCTAGTAAAATTTGTAGAACTACTACCACTACCAATTGTATCTTTTGGTTTATTTTTTTCAATATATTCTCTTGCTTTTCTAGCAAGTTCACTTGCATGTTCGTTATTTAGCAACGCTGAATTATCATCTGAACTTCCAGAAGATTCATCATCTTTTACAAATTCCGTATCTTCTAAATCTTTAGAATTACTTTCATCAACAGTTGTTTCTGCGCTTTGATATGAATATTCTTTACTGTAATCTGTAATCCAAACATTAGCTTTCGTCATATCAACCATAGGAGTATTAGTCTCATATACTATTGTATGAGTAATTTTATATTCTGTTTCATCAGTTGAATAATCTGCATTCCCTTTTAAATTATAACTTTCAGGTTTTAATTCTTCAATTCTTTCTGGAGGCATCCAATATCCCTTTCTAGGAATATTTTTTAATCCATTAGTATTTGAAATTGATACCTCTGCATATGTATCTGTTCTTATTTCTTTATTATAAGTGTATTCATCAACGTTAGTTGTAGTTGTAATATTATCATAAACTGATATTACTATTTCACTGTTTTGTACTAAATCCGCTAACTCTAAGACAAAGTTTTTATCTTCCCCTACTACCAATAAAGACCATAAATATTGAAATGGCATTGTATATTTTTGAACAAAATTTTTATAATTTATTTTTTGTTCAGACACAATTTCTGTAACCTTTTTATAGCTTCCATCTCCATTTTTATCATCTTCATTTAATTCATCTGTTATCTCACCAACACTAAATTCATTATCATTTGATGTAACAGTATCCGTAGTTGTATTTACTGTTGCAATCACGACATTGCCATCACCATCCAATGAAAAATAATCAACAGCATTCGTATTATTATTTTGTACATAACCAGAAAATGTATCATAATTTATATACGTCAAAAATTCAGATGTTCCATCTTTTTTATTTCTTTCAAATTTTATAATTCCATCTAGTTTGGCATCTTCGTTTCCAACTTTAGGATATTGTGTTACAATTTCTGCATTCATTAATTTTTCCAATTCCTCAGGTTTATCTAAATAATTTTTTATATTATTATTTTTCTTTATCATTTCATCCCAAAGATCTTGTGCACTACTATCTGTTGTAATGCCATTTTCACCGACACTAATTCCACTTGTATAAGTAGATGCTACAAATGGTGTACTTTCCCAATCATCTTCTTTATATGTTCCATCGTCTATAGTAATATAATAAACGCTTGAAGGTAATAATATTATTAATAAAATGACTATAATAAGAATTATAACTAAAATTCTTTTAAGTTTAAGTGTTTCAAATATTTTCTTTAAATTATCCATTTATTATTTTCCTTTTATATTAAACATTAATTTCAAGTTTTTCAATATCATTATATTGTGACCTATCTTCCATTTTACTGTAATCTTCATAATTAAGTATTACATTTGAAAAAACAATTTTCTTTATTGTTCTACTTGAAGAATATGAATTACCAAATTTTATTCTTATGGTATTTTTATATCCACTTTGTACCTTTAATTTTTCCTTTATTACTTCATTATTATAAAAATAATATTTCATCTTTTTACTATCCAATAAATACACAGATTTTGTACTGTCACCTATATCAAGTAATACAGTATTATCTGTATTATTTTCAATCTGTATGTTATAAGTTTGATAATCCATATATGTATCTATGCTTTGGATTGTAAATTTAATATTTTCAGTTTCTGTAACTTTATTTACAGACTTTCTTCCAATATAGTTATTTATATTTATCTTATATGTTTTATCTTTTTCTATTACTGTAATATAATCCTGTTTTGTTTCATTTTTATCTAATCTTCCAGTTGCCAAACTATCTTCCGTTATATTTACTTGATATGTATCTTCCATCCAATTTTCAATTGTATATGATTTCTTTTTTCCTCCAAATGTATTGTCATAATATATTTTTTTAAAATCATCTATTGTTGGATACATTTCATCTTTACATTCATCTGTTAAAATATTATATGCCTCGTTTAAGTTCCCCTCATTGCAATAATTTAAAAATTTATTAATAATTTCCGAATCATTTTTTAGCCTTTCCTCTGACAATTGTTTTCCAGATGTTAAAGATTGATCAGATAATATAGCATTATTTGATTTTTTCTCTATTTCAATACTATCTTTACTAGCATTTTTAGTAACTACTTTATCATTATCTTTTGCAAAAAAATTAAATAATTGTAATAGCAAAAAGAGAAAGATTATAATTATAATAATTTTAAAAATTTTCCTTCTGTTTTGATTATAAAATCGTATTAAATTATTCATAATTATATCCCCCTCTTATAATTTATTAAATTTTACTTCTTATTTTTGTGAACCTATCCATCATATTTCTTGAATCAGTAGCTAATCTCCTAGCTTGTTCCTCATTTTTAACATTTTTATTTTTTCTAGCTTTCCTTAACAAAGTTTTATCCAAGTTATCACTTTTCTCTGCATCAAGCTTATAAGTATCACCGTGTTTCTTTGCGCCATCAGCCGCTCTAATAGCATCCATCTTGTCAACACCTTCATCACATAACTTAGCAACTGTAACAATATCCTTTGGTTCCTCTATTCCATATCTTACACAATCTGGTAAAACAGTTTTCTTTAACTCTTTTGCTTTTTCTTTTCCAAAATTATTTTCTAATGCATTTTGAATTTCAAAATTTCTTTGAGCCTCTTTTATATTTTTTTGTATTTGTCTTTCTTTATTTCCTTCTTTACCATAAAAACTATTTTCAAATTCTTCCTTTGTTCCTTCAACACTTAATGCATTAGTTGCTGTATCTAAAGTTGTTTCACCTAACTTAGATCCACCTAACGCTGCTGCCGTAGTATATTGTGCAGTTTTGGTTAGATCCCCTGAAACTATTCCTGTCGCTAAGCCAAGTGACGCAGCTACTGCTCCAGTAGCCATTCCCCCTACTGTTCTGATAGCAGCTTTAACAGGATGTCCATTCTTTATTTTATTTGTTAATTTATTTTTCATTCCCCTTGCATAGTATCTAAAAGCATTTGCTCCAGCCGTAACAATTCTACTTCTTGGTCTATTTTTTATTTTTCTTGATGCCCAAGATATAGGTTTTGAATTTTTTAATGCTGTACCTGCTTTTCCAGCATATCCCATTGTATTATATAATAAACTCTTTGCTCCCATACCTAATTGTGTATTATTAATAGCATTTGCACCAAAATTTCTTATACTATCTTCTATATATCTTGGATTATCCTGTAATCCCGTTTGATCTGTAGATAAACTACTTGTTGGATTACTTGATGAATCATTCGATGAATTACCTTCTGAATTAAGAATCTTATTACTTTCAATATTTTCTTTATCATCCACCTCTTGGACCGGATTCTTACTCTCAAGTTGCTTTCCATTATCTTCTGGTAAATCATCTTTCATTTTAATATTAAACTTTTCTTCATTATTTCCAGAAACTTTGCCGCCATTTCCTGATGAAGATTTACCTCCTTTACTTCCACCTTTAGAAAGTAATTTATTCATAATTCCCATTGTAGCTGCAGCCCCTGCAGGTCCTGCCAATAATCCTGGTGTTTGAGCTTTTTCAAATCCAAAGAATTTACGTAATAATTTTTCAGCCGGAATCATGAATCCTAAAGCAACTAAACTATATATCATATTTTTAGATGCCAATTCAAATGCTGATGTAACTAATATTGTATATAATATTAAATGCATTGGTTGTATTAAAAGATTAAATATATATTCTTTAAACCACATATTAAAAGCTTGTGCTTTACCATCATTTATTTTATCAAGTGGATATGTCATTGCAACAAGTGGTGCAATTAAAGTAAGGAAAGCCATATATATTACCCTTTTTAAATATGTAAATATAAAGAACAATGTAAAAAATACTAAAACCATAAACATTACTGTATATCCAGCATAATTGCTTGATTCCGCTTTACCCATCTGTGCATTTAATCTGGCAATACCCATTAAATTTGTATGCCAATATATTAAATTCTCCCCTTCACTATTAGTAACTTTATTTCCAGATTCATCCTCAACAAATTCAATCTGATCATCTGTATACCCATAATCATCTTTTAATTTTTTACTAACCTTGTCATCTTTATCTGGTATAATTTGAATACTATTATTACTATAATTAATATTTTTTAAAACATCTGTAATTTTTTCTACCAATAAATTTGAAAAAGACATAATATATTGCATTGTAAACAATAAACATATAGCAACAACCCAATCCATTAACATCTGTTTATATTTTGCTTTATCACCAGATGTACTTGAAATTATTATTCTTATACCTATATATACCAAAACTGATAATAATGTAACCAAAGATATATCCCTCAAAACATTATACCAATTTGATACTGTTGACCTTAATTGTCTTGATGTAGATTCCAATTCAATTTCATTTCCATTATCATCTTTTAATATTTCCCCATTTTCATCTGTAAGTACCTTTTTTTGTTCTGGATTAAAATAGTCAACATCAAAGATAACTAAATCATTTGAAAATATTTCTTCAGGAGATATTGAATATAACGGTAAAATCAATTCGTCTTCCGGAAATGCTTTTGAATTAAAAACATATGCTGCCATTGCACCTGTAGCTGTACTAATAACTAATGTTGTTCCCAATCCAATAGAAACAATACTTGCCAATGCAGGAATTAATGCTGCAACAGCTCCTGCTGTAGCAATAATCGCTGCAACGGTAGCTACTGCAACTACTATAAATACAAATGCTGTAGCTACTTTCTCCCAAACACTTTCAGAAAAATCTATATGTATTAATGTTGTGTCCTGTTGTAAAATAATCTTGTGTGCAATTCCATATACCCCATCAGTTAATGATAATATCAAATCTACAATTGGTTGTAATAATTTGCCCCCTATAGAAACAGCTTTTGTTTGCTTTGGCACACAAAAACTAAAAATCATAATTATCAAAAATATAATCATTAACTTTTTAAACAAACTTTTATTTTGAAAAATCTTCATAAAGTTTAAACCTCCTGACATACTTTACGCATTATTTCTCTTTGCAATTTGATTCAAGTTTGTCTCAACAAACTCAAACTCTTTCTTAGTCGGCATAATCTTTAAAATAGCCGAATCAGCACCAACTTTAAGTAATCCCTCACCCTTTTGGCAAGTAACTAAAAAGTTAGCTTCACCTTCTGAAAGTTTAAACACCTCTTTTAAGTATTGTATTTCAGATTTATCTTGTGCTAAAAATAGTTTTGTATCTGAAGAAGTAAGAACAGCTTGAGCCTCTGGCTTATCATAGAAATCTTGAAATCTTTGAGAAACAATAGCCAAGGAAACATTTCTTTTTCTTGCACGTCTAGCCATTTTATTTAAGAAATCAACAGCCTCAGGATATGGCAATAACATCCAAGCCTCATCAACTAAAACTCTCTTTTGTGTAGCTTTTTTTCTGTCTTCACTATTTTTCTTAACGAATTTTTCCCAAATCCAAGAAAGCAAAATTTGTTGTGCAAGTGGTCTTGCAAATCTTTCTTCCAACTGAGAAATATCCAAGTTTATAAATGGAGCACCCTCTAACAACTCAAAAGTTGATTGTCCATCAAAATAAGCCATTTGTCCATCATATTCTCTTATGTATTGTTTCATAACTTTTAATAAATAACTGTAATGATATTGATAGTCTGAATTAGTATTTTCCCTAGCCTTTCCTTGAATTCTTCTATACCAAGAGCCAATTGTAGGCATATCTTTTTTCTCCCTAGAGAAAATATTACCTCTCATAACTCCCGCAGACTGTTTATACAAACTTTCTGGATTACTATTAATACCTAAAGCCGCATATTCCTCAGCAACAGACTCTGCAATTATTTGCTTTGTCAATTCATTTACTTCATCAGAACGAGTACTACCTCTAGCCATGGTAAGTAAAGCCTGAGTAACATCCTCTACCTTATTTTCTATATTTAAAGTTACTCTTTCTTTACCTGTTATTTCATCTTTTATAGTCTCAGTTTCAACATCAAATAAATTGATAATTGTTTTTGATGTTGGACTTATTACAACATTAATTCCACCCAAGCTTTCAGCCACAATTGTATATTCGCCTTCAGCATCAAGTGCTAAACTCTCTATTCCCATTAAAACAGACGACCTTGAAATCAATGTTTTCATTGTTACTGATTTACCAGCTCCAGACTTGGCAAATATAACCATATTATAGTTCGTAAGTGATGAGTGAAAATTATCAAACAATATTGGAGTCCCTGTTTGTTTGTTAAACCCTAATGGTACTCCTGTAGGATGTCCAACCTCTGATGTTGTAAATGGAAATACTGTTCCCATTGAATTTCTATCAAATGTATGTGTTTTATTTATCTTATCATTCATAAAAGGTAAATTCGATTTGAATGCATCTTCTTGCATTCCCCATGCAGTTTTAATTCCAACTAATGTTTTTGACATTTCAGAAGACAACAATTTAGTATATCTATCCAAGTCTTCCAGACTATATGCAAAAAGTGTAGAAATTATTGAAGCTTCATATAACTTATTAAAACCTGCTGCAATTTCATCTCTTAATTGTTCAGCTTCAAATCTCTTTTGAGATATTGTACTTTCTCTGTTTATATTACCTTTATCTGCTGCCACAATTCTTTCTGTCTCTAATTCATTTATAACTCTATTTAAATCATTTTGAGATTTATCCTCTTTTATAGGATTTATATATATTGACGTATTTGTATCTCCAAACATATACAAATCTCTAAACAATTCTGGAAATGAACACATTCTAGGAAGAGATGATACAAAAAAACTACGAGCATATCTTTTTGTGTTAGATATTATCTCTAAATGATCTATATTTGATGCATCAATTCCTGATGGTGCAATCAATTCTTTTATTGATTTTTTCTTTAATATTGCAACATCTTCTTCTCTATATTCTCTAAACTGTTCTTGTAGACTTTCTTCTTGTTGTTTTTGTTTTTTTGCCATCTTCTTCTCCTCCTTCTTTTTCTTTAGTTCTCTTTTTACTATCTTTATCTATTTTTTCTATAGCTGCCTCTGCAACATCAGCTCCTACAGATCTTTTATTTTCTTCTATTAACGCTTTAGCCATTTGATCAATTAACCTGTCTAATTCATCTTCTTTTTGTTTTACTTTTCTTTGTTTTTCACTTTCTTCAATTACATCATATATTGTTTCATTTGCTTTTTTTATTGCATCTTGTTCTATTTTTATGTCAAGTTCCTTCATTCTCTTATCTAAAACATTTGGTGCTGTAGAATATAAATCTTCGTAACCAGCATTAAATGCTTTTCTTAAGTTAAACATCTCAGATTCATCTCTGTTATATGCAACATATAATAATTCAGCAAGTTCAGTTGAATCTAATATTTTACTATTTATTCCACAAACTGCAAGTGAACTTATAATTGACTGAGATTTTGTATATAGCTCAGAAAATGCTAGGCTAGTTATTTCATCTTGTTGATACGATCCATTCGAAGCTTCTTCTGGATAATATGGAATTATTATATAATAATGTTTACTTAATATATTTTTATTTAAGCTCATTCTTTCAGTATTATTAATTATATCAACACCATATTCATATAAATTTCTTTGCCTTATTAATTCATATTTTTCTTTACTTAGCTCACCCTCTGTATATTGTCCAGAACGAACTTTTTGATTATATTCCATTTGCTTTGTTACATATTGCTTAGAAATATTATCAACTCTCTCTTTATATGTATTTATACTGCTTCCTAAATTTACAGTTCTTGTTTGTACATAAATTTGAATTGGATATCTTAATGTATTTAAAAATTGCAAAAATCCCTGTTCAACACTATTTTTTTCTAAACCAGACATTAAGTCATAATTTACACCTTGACATTCTATAACCATTAAGAATCTTTTTCCACCTTTTTGTAAAATCATATTGTCATCTATTTTGTCAAACTCCATAAATTTAAATATTGATTCTTTTGTATAATTTTGAGTCGTTAATGTTTTTGATTTTATTTTAGAATTTTCTTCTTGTTGTTTCACAACCTTTTTTTCTTTGTGTTCTCTGCTCTTTAATTTTAATACCAAAAAAATTACAGTTAGTATACATAAAACGCCTATCATTATTCCTAATAATATTGTTAATAAATTAATTAATTGGTTATTTTCCATCTTTTGTTTCCTCCTCTGGTTTATAAACATATATTTTTTTGCCATTCTTTTTAAATTTAATCCATCTCATTATTACATCATCTATGTTTTCTCCACCTGTTTTTTTAGTTATCTCTAAATTAGCTGTCTCTGGAACTTTAAGTGTTCCTATTGCAAAACCGATTGACGCAAATATTATAGTAATTAAAAGTCCTATCATACTAAAACCTAAAATCTTGAAAATTAAGTAAAAAATTAAACCAATCCCAGCTCCAACACACGTATATATTAGTCCTTTAGTTGAAAATATATATAATATTCTTCCTTCTCCTTTATAATTTCTTGGTATTTCATAGTTCTGCATATTTCTTCCTCCGTATTTTAATAATATAATTTTACAATATATATTATATCATAAACCTGTGGATAATTGTATAGTTTTTATCAAAAAAAGTGGAAATTTAATATATTTGTAACAATTTTGTAATATCAATATTTACACAAAAAATAAAAAACCTTTACGGATGTAAAGGTTTTTATTTTTTTATCTATTAATTTGTAAGTGTTGATGCAAATCCATAAATCATTGAAGCTAAGTTTGAAGCAGCAAAAATTAAAATTGCACCTACTAAATATGGTATCATAGTCTTTTTGTATTCAGCTTTTTCTTCTGCACTACCCATCATATATTTAACACCTAATATTACTAATACAAGAACTGATACAATTGATCCAATAGCTTGAACCATACCAATTATTCTTTTACCAATATTATCAAAAGATGTTGTTTCTGTTCCCTTTAATGAAGATGGATTTGTTACTGCAAAAACTGGTGTTAATACTGATAATATCATTATAATTGCTATCATTACAGGTATTAATTTAACTAATTTTTTCATATTTTTTCCTCCTTTTTTTTATATTTATTTATATCATATTCTTATTTATAATAAGAAATATTAATAACTTTACAAAGAACTTAATGCTGTTACTAGTACTTTCCATATTCCAAAAGCTCCGTATACAACAATACATCCAATAAAAAATATTACTAGAGATTCCTTTGCCTTTGCCTTTTCGTCTACTCCTGCCATCATAAATTTCATTCCTAATATTATTCCAACAACTGCAACAACCACAAATGAAACCATCAATAAAATATTATAAACACTACTTGATGTTTTTGATAACTTTGTTGAATCAATTCCAACATCACCCTTACTACTATCAACAAAGCTCTTCCCTCCTGAAATAACGTCTCCAAGGTCACCAGCATATGTATTTGTAACATTTAAGGAAAAAATCAATAGTATAAATGTTATAAAAATTGTTACTATTTTTTTTTTCATAATATCAACCCTCTTAATTATTTAAAGTTTGTGCAAAATTATAAATCATTGCTGAAATATTGCTTATAGCAAAAACTAATATTGCACCTACTATATAATACATCATAGTCTCTTTATATTCTGCCTTTTCTTCTATACTACCTGTCATATATTTAATTCCAATTAAAACTAATGCCAGTACAGAAACAATACTTCCTACAGCTTGAAAAATACCTATTACTTTATTTGCAAAGCTAATTGTATCTGTATCTTCTGATATAGGTGATGGTTTATAATCGCTTACATTTATTGATAATCCCTTTCCACTGGTAGTATTTGCAGCATTACTTGTCGTTTTAAAAAAAGAAAACATATTAGCAATTATAAAAATTGTTAAAATCAATATATTTATTTTTTTTAGTTTGCTCACTTTCTCACCATCTTTCCATATATAATAAATTATACATTATTTTTTTTTATTTTTCAACTTTTTTCCACATTTTTTTGCATTTTTACAAAAATAATTAGCTTTTGATTTTATTGCAAAAAGTAGCATTAGAAAAACTAATGCTACTTTTTTGGCGGAGATGAGAGGGTTCGAACCTCCGCGCCGTGTTACCGACCTAACTGTTTAGCAAACAGTCCCCTTCACCACTTGGGTACATCTCCATATAAAAATAAAGATATATAACTATAAAATATAATGATTATAATTTTATGGTCTTATATCCTTATTAACATTGGCGGAGAGGGTGGGATTCGAACCCACGGTAGGCTATTAACCTACGCCAATTTTCAAGACTGGTGCCATAAACCAACTCGACCACCTCTCCATATAGTAGACAAAAATTTTTAAAATTGCCTAATGACAGTATTTATCTTAGCATTTTTAAAACCATTTGTCAATACATTTTTTAATATTTTTTTATTTTCTGAATTGTAATATTTTACTCTAATATCATGAGACACACCATTTTCATTCTTTACTAGTCATTTTATTTTTTAAATCATTTTATTGTTTGATAAATTAACAAATCTCTTATATTTCCAACATAATTCATGTTTTCTTTTATATAATTTATTACTTTATCAGATTCCTGATATACTTTTTTATCTTTATTTATAATAATTTGTGTATTTTCCATTTCAGAAATTTCTTTTATAACACCATCTTCTCCATCTTTTCCAAAATTTCCTATTAAAGGTTCATCCAAATAACCATTACTTCTATTTAATGGCATCATATATAATGCCGCCTCTGTAGAATATACAATTACATTTTCATCACTATTGTTAATATATTCTGTTACTTCTTTAATTTTTTCTTTTAAATCATCATTTAATAATGAACCAAAATATAAATTACTATATTCATAACTATTTATTACTTTACTAAAATAAATTCCAATTCGTATTACAGAGATACCTATCAACAGTATTATTAATGTCTTTGTAACTTTATATATCAATTTTTTATCACATAATAGCTCGTAAAATAAATTATATAATATATATACCAATAACAAATACATATAAAACAATGCAAAATCTACATGTGACACATTAAATATGGGGTATGCAACCATTAATTGTAAGAAAGCTAATATTGATATTGTATCGATATTTTTAATTATTTTTTCTTTAAATAATTTATTTTTATTAATTACACACACAAATGCAATATTTATAATAAATATTGAAATTAATTTAATTACAGGGCCATCAACAGCAAAATTCTTTTCTGCAAATTCTTTAATCCCCAAAATAGTATAACTAATAAATCCATTTAAAATATCACTTTTATATAAAATAATTACAAAAATTAAAATTAAAGTAACTTCAATACTTAATATTTTAAAAATGTTCTTCCACTTATCTTTTTTGTCAAATAATAAATTGTAAATTATAATAAAACTTAAATAAATCATTCCTACATTTTGTTTTGTTAAAATTATTAAGTATGTAATTATAGCCTCAATTAATACAAATTTATTATTTGAAATTTGATTTCTGTTTATAATCACCAATAGTCCATATGTAGCAAACATTAGACACAAATTATTATAATTTACTGTATTATGATATATATTTATTTGTGCCAAAAATAATATTATAGAAAAAAATAGTGATAATATTTTAGAAATACCTAAACTCTTTTGTATTTTATAAATTCCAAATATTATCATTGTATTAATTATTACACCATATAATTTAAACACAAAAAAGTTTGCCCCAAATAATTTTAAAAAAATCACTCCTATACAATGAAATAATGGAGTAGTTATAACATTTGCATCTACATATATTCTATATCCATTATACATTTTATATATATTTTGAAAATTCCAAACTTCATCTGTTGGTTCTGTCTTTAAATACATATTTATTCCAAAAATAATAATAAAAAATAACAATATAAAAAATGGTTCATCATATTTTATAACATTTTTTTTTAATTTTTCCATTTTATGTTCCATACTCTATAAATCCTTCTCAAAATATAAGATTGGTTAGAAGAAATTAAAATTTAATAAAATCAAATTTATAATTTCTTCTAACCATTTTATCTAATTTTATATAAATTATTAGAATTAATCGCTCTATCTATAGCTTGTAATTCTTCATTTGATAATGTATATTTAGAATTTCCCTTTTCTACTGGTTTTGCATAAATATTAGACATTTCTCTAGAATAAATACCATTAAATACAACACCATCATTATTTTCGTCTAGTAATGCAACAGCAAAGCTCAAATCACTACCAGTATCTTTAAAAGCACTATATCTTACTATTCCAACTTTTTGAATACATTTAGATAAATCCTCATCTAAACCTTTGCAAAAATTCATTATTTCAGCATTTTGTTTTTCAACTCTATCTACTTTATACATAATGTTTTCTAGGTCTTCTTCTATATTTTTACCATTACCTAATTTTTTCATAAAATTTTTGTATTTATTATTCATTTTTACATTATTTACCAATAAAATGATAAATCCCACAAATAATATTATAATCATAGTTGCTAATATTATTAAGCAACTATCTGTTCTTAAAAATTCAATCATTTCTTGCATTTAATCAAACCTTTCTATTTCATCAAATTTAATATTCTCTCTAAATCATCATTTGATGCATATTCTATAACGATTTTTCCTTTTTTCTTTCCTGGATTTAATTTAACTTTTGTTCCAAAAAATCCTTGGAATGTATTTTCTATGTCTTTATATAAAATGCTTACTCTTTTTAGTTCTTCTTTTGACACTTCTTTTTGATTTATTTTTTTATTTCTTTGTTCTATTTCTCTAACAGTTGAACCTCTTTCTATCATATCAACCGCAGTCATATACTGCTTTTCAGGGTCTGTAATAGCAAGCAATCCTCTGCAATGTCCTTCTGTTAATTTACCTTGTTTAGCAAATTCAATAACTCTTGGGTCTAAATTTAAAATTCTTACCGTATTTGCTATTGTACTTCTGCTTTTTCCTAATTTTTTTGATACTTCTTCTTGTGTTAGACCATATGTATCTATTAAGTTTTTTATTCCTAATGCTTTTTCATATGGGTTTAAATCTTCTCTTTGTATATTTTCTATTAAGGCTATTTCGTTATTTTTCTTGTCGTCATCTTCTCTAACAATTGCTGGTATTTCCTCTAAACCTGCTAATTTACAAGCTCTCCATCTTCTTTCACCAGCTATTATGCAATAATATCCATCTTTTTCTGTTACTATTATTGGTTGTATTAATCCATATTCTTTTATTGATTCTGCAAGTTCTTCTAAAGCTTCTTGATTAAAGTTTTTTCTTGGTTGGTTTCTATTTGGTTCTACTTCTGTTATTTTTAAGTTTTTTAATACATCTGTTTCTTTTATTTGTTCTTCTTCAGGTGCAGGTCCAAATAATGCGTCTAACCCTTTCCCTAATCCTGTTTTTTTAGGCATTTGTATCACTTTCCCTTCTTTTTATTATAAACTGTGTTTTCCTTTTCTTTCTGTTTCGTTTATTTTTAAAAATTCTTTTGCAAGTTTTTCATACATTTTTGCACCTTTTGATTTTGGATCATATTCTGTTATTGGCATTCCATAACTTGGTGCTTCACTAAGTCTTACATTTCTTGGTATTACTGTCTTATACACTTTATCATTAAAATATTTTTTTACTTCTTTTACTACTTGATTTGATAAATTTGTTCTTGCATCGTACATTGTAAGAAGTGCTCCTTCTATTTCTAATGTTTTATTTAGATGTTTTTTTACCAAATTTATTGTGTTTATAAGTTGTCCTAATCCTTCCAATGCATAGTATTCGCATTGTACTGGTATTAAAACACTGTCTGATGCTGTAAAGGCATTTAGTGTAATTAATCCTAATGATGGTGGACAGTCAATAAAAATATAGTCAAATTCGTTTTTTATATTTTCAAGTTTTTCCTTAAGTCTTTGTTCTCTTGACATCATAGACACCAATTCTACCTCAGCTCCTGCCAAATTTATATTTGATGGACATACTAATAGATTTTTTATCACTGTTTTTTCAAGTGTTTCTTCTATTTCTGTGTCTGCAACTAATATGTCGTATGTTGATAATTCTACATCTTTTTCTGCTCCAACTCCACTAGTCGCATTTCCTTGTGGATCTGCATCTATTAATAATACTTTTTTTCCTTTTTTTGCAAGCATTGTACTTAGGTTTATTGTTGTTGTTGTTTTTCCTACTCCACCTTTTTGGTTTGCTACTGATATTACTTTTCCCACTTTATTGCCTCCATTCATTATCGTAAACATTTACTTATTGATTTGTTTTATTTCTATATTTATGATATACAATTATTTACAAAAAGTCAATATTTTTTTGATATTTTTATTATATTTTTTTCTTTTTTATTTCCAAAAAAAGAGTCGTTATTTTAACGGCTCTTTTGCTGGTATTCCAGCCTTTCTAGGATATTTATCTGGTGTATTTTTAAATTTTTTTATTATGATTACATTTCTTGTTATATCTGATTTTGGCAAATTAAATTCTTCTATTTTTTTAATTTTTCCCCCTAAAATTTTTATTGCATTTTTTGATGTGTCCACTTCTTCTTTTACATTACTTCCTTTCATGCAAATACAATGTCCATCAACTTTTGCAATAGGAATCAAATATTCTGATAAAACAGATAAATTTGCAACTGCTCTTGCTGTAGTATAATCAAATTTTTCTCTATATTCCTTATTTTTTCCAAAATCCTCTATTCTACTATGTACAGTCTTAATTTCTTTTAAGTTCAATTCTTTTATAACTTCATTCAAGAAGTTAATTCTTTTATTCAAAGAATCCACTAAAGTAATTTTTAAATCATTTCTATATATCTTTAAGGCAATTCCAGGAAAACCAGCTCCAGTACCTACATCTGCTAGTGTCTTATTATTATCTATATATTTACTTATTGTTAATGAATCTATAAAATGTTTTAAAATTACATCTTCTGGTTCTGTAATTGCTGTTAAATTAATCTTTTCATTCCATTCTAATAATAAATTCATGTATTTAAAAAATTTATCTAATTGTTCCTCAGTAAACTCTAATCCAATTTCATTACCGTAAAGACTCATTAATCTTTTAAAATCCTCAATATTCATACATTCTCCTTTTATTTTTATAATATATTGTTTTTAAAATACCGCGTAAGCGATCAAACGAACAAATGTGAATGTGAACTGGAGCAATCTACATACTAGTATCTTTAATATGAAGATTGCGACACCAAGGTATTAAAAAACAATATATTATAAAAATTTTAAATTAATTAATTACAAATTATTTATTAGCATTCTTATTAACTTGCAAATAAATCAAAAGCACAGAAATATCAGCAGGTGAAACCCCTGAAATTCTAGAAGCCTGTCCAATAGAACGAGGTCTAAACTTATCAAGTTTTTGTCTAGCTTCCAAGCACAAACCATTAATAGAGCTATAATCAATATCTTCCGGTAATAATTTAGTCTCCATCTTTTTAAACTTTTCAACTTGTTCCTCTTGCATTTTAATATATCCCTCATATTTAACCTGAATTTCAACTTCCTCTTTTTCCTGTAAACTCAATTCTGGTCTATCCGGATCAATTGAAGCTAATTTATTATAATCAAGTTCCGTTCTTTTTAAAAGTTCATTCATTTTTGTGCCAGTTGTAAGTGGTGATGTTCCACAATTTATCAACAATTCATTCACTTCTTGAGTTGGTTTTACAATTGTACTCTTTAATCTTGCAATTTCTTTCTCGATATTTGCTTTTTTTGTTAAAAACTTTTGATATCTTTCTTCAGAAATTAAACCAACTTCATGTCCTATCTCTGTTAATCTTAAATCAGCATTATCTTGTCTTAAAAGTAGCCTATATTCAGCTCTAGAAGTCATCATTCTATATGGTTCATTAGTTCCTTTAGTAACAATATCATCAATTAAAACACCTATATAACCTTGTGTTCTGTCTAATATTACAGGTTCTTTACCTTTTATTTTTTGTGCAGCATTTATTCCAGCAATTAGACCTTGACACGCAGCTTCTTCATATCCAGATGTACCATTAGTTTGTCCAGCCATGAATAGGCCTTCAATTCCTTTATATTCTAGTGAAAGTTTTAAATTTGATGGGTCTATACAGTCATATTCAATAGCATATGCAGACCTTGTAAATTCCGCATTTTCTAGCCCAGCTATTGTGTGATATAAAGCTATTTGAACATCTTCTGGTAAAGAAGAACTTAAACCTTGTATATACATCTCATCTGTATCCATTCCAACTGGCTCTACAAAAGCTTGATGTCTAGGTTTATCACTAAATCTAACGACTTTATCTTCTATAGATGGACAGTATCTTGGACCTGTTCCCTTTATTTCACCAGCATATAATGGCGATCTATGTAAATTATCTCTGATTATTTGATGTGTTTTTTCATTTGTATATGTTAAATAGCAATCCACCTGTTTTAAATCCTTTATTTCGTCTTCAAAAGAAAATGGAACTATATTTTCATCACCTTTTTGAACTTCCATTTTACTAAAATCAATACTTCTTTTATTAATTCTGGCAGGTGTACCTGTCTTAAACCTTACTAAATCAACACCTATATGTTTTAGTGATTCAGATAGCTTATTTGCTGCAGCTACACCGTCAGGTCCGCTTTCTTGTGAAAATTCGCCCATAAATATTTTACCTCTAAGGTAAGTACCTGTAGCAACTATAACGGCTTTTACACCATATATAGCCCCAACCGCTGTTTCTATCCCCACAACCTTGCCATTTTCAACTTTAATATCCACAATTTCTCCCTGTTTTAAAAACAGATTCTCTTGTTTCTCTAAAGTATGTTTCATTTCTGCATGATATTTTTTTCTATCTGCCTGTGCTCTCAAAGAATGAACAGCTGGTCCTTTAGATGTATTTAACATTTTAATTTGAATCATAGTTTTGTCTATGTTTTTCCCCATTTCACCCCCAAGTGCATCTATTTCTCTTACTAAATGTCCTTTTGAGCTTCCTCCTATATGTGGATTACAAGGCATATTTGCAACTGCCTCTAAACTTATAGAAAACACTAAAGTTTTCATTCCTAATCTTGCTGCAGCAAGTCCTGCTTCGCAACCTGCATGACCTGCTCCAATAACTGCTACATCGTAGTCTCCTGCGTAATAACTCATTTTAATACCCTTTCCTTATGAAACAGAAATCAGTGTTTTTTTACTTTTAAAAATAACATTTACATTACAGTAAAAGTGTATTGTGATTTCAAGTTTTAAAACGCCTATGTTTCATATATTTTGTTTATTTTAGTATATATTTACCTTAAAATCAATTTGTTGTTTTTCATCTTAAATAGTTATGTTTACTTTGTTCTTTTGTTCGCCCCAAAAATTTTGTGAAACAATTAGAATTCGTTAGCACAGAAAATTTATGTAAAAATTTTTATACAATTTTTTAATAATAAAAAACAAATTTAAAAAATATTTTATTTTTCAGTAAATTGGTTCATACATAAAAATTTATTTTATAAATTTTCCGTGCAGTATAATTTTATATATAAAATTATTTTTTAAAATTTATTTGCGATTATTTTCGTTTTTAATCATTTTTAGTCCTTTATGTATAAAATTACATATTTAATATATAAAAATCATTTCATTTTGGATTTTCGTGTCAATTTTTCATACTATTTACCTAAACAGAATTTAGAAAAAATTTCATTTATAATATCATCTGTTACAAATTCACCTGTTATATTTCCTAAATCTTCCAAAATATTTTTTATAAATATAGCAACAATATCTACAGGCATATTTTCTTCTATTGTTTTTCTTGCCTCTTTCACATTTTCTATTGCTTTAGAAATTAAGTTTTTATGTCTTATATTTGTAATTATTACATCATTATCCAAATTAATTTCATTTAAACTAAACATTTTTGCAATTAATTCGTATAATTCTTCTAATCCATTCCCCTCTAAAGCAGAAATTTTTAAAACATTATCTGAAATATTTGTAAATCTTTCATCATTTTCTTTTAAAATACAATTTAAATCTGATTTATTTAATAAAATAATTGATTTTTTATTTTTTATAATATCCAATATTTCTTTATCTTCTGCTGTTAATTCCTTTGAACTATCAAAAATTGCTATAATCAAATCTGCTTCTTTAGCTATTTCTTTAGATTTTGCAATTCCAATTTTTTCAACCTCATCTTTTGCATCCCTTATTCCAGCAGTATCTACCAATTTTAAAGGTACACCTTCTATATTAACAAACTCCTCAATAGTATCCCTTGTAGTTCCCTCATATTCAGTAACAATAGCTCTATCTTCCTTTAATATTGCATTTAATAATGACGATTTTCCTGCATTTGGTTTACCAATTATTGCTGTTTTTATACCTTCTTTTATTATTTTTCCATTATCAAAGCTTTTTTCTAATTTTTCAAGTTTCTCTTGAACACTATTAAGCATATTTAAAACTTGATTATCCGTAACTTCTTCAACATCATACTCTGGATAATCAATACTTACATCGACATTTACCATTACATCCATGATTTCTTGCTTGATTTCTTTTATTTTTTTTGATAAAATCCCTTCAAGTTGTTTAATTCCAGTCTTTAGCTCTCTTTCTGACTTGCTATTTATTACATCAATAACAGATTCTGCTTGTAATAAATCTATCCTTCCATTTAAAAAAGCTCTTTTTGTAAATTCCCCTGGTTCCGCAAGATTTGCCCCATTTTTTAAGCATAATTCTAATATTTTTTTAACTACTATATTTCCACCATGTGTGTTTATTTCACACATATTTTCTGTTGTATAGCTTCTAGGGGCTTTAAAATATGAAACTAAAACTTCGTCTACTATCTCTTCATTTTCAACAATATTTCCATATTTTAAAGTATATCCTTTTATATCTTCTATTTTTTCTTGTTTTTTTGGCTTAAATATTTTTTCTAAAACATTAAAACACTCTTTTCCACTCATTCTAACAATACCAATTCCACCAACTCCGCGGAGCCGTAGATATTGACGCTATTACACTCATTTCTTTTTCTCCTTATTTTTTACATTTTTCTACACCATTCTACCACATTATGTTACTTTTTAAAAGCTTTTTTTAATAAAATCCAAAAAAAATCAAAGATAAAATAATACTTTTTTATTATAAAAAGTAAAATCTGACCTTTGACCTCTGATTTTATTTATTAAAATATTTATTTTCTTTTTAATTCAACGACAATTCTTCTTCGTGGTTCTTCACCTATGCTTCTTGTCTCTACCTTTTCACTATTTTGTAGTTTTGTATGAATTATTTTTCTTTCATATGCTTGCATTGGTTCTAATGTTACTGATTTTCTAGTTTTTATAACTGTTTTTTCTATCTTTTCAGCTAATTCTTCTAGTGCTTTTTCTCTTTTTGCCTTATATCCCTCTATATCAAGAATAACTCTAACTTTTTGCTCAATTCCTTTATTAGCAACAGCTGACAATATATTTTGAAACGCATACAATGTTTCTCCCCTATATCCTATTAAAAACCCAATTTCTTGACTTTCTATATCCACATATACAGTAGATTTTGAAATTTTAACATTAAATTTTGCATTTTCCTCTGTTTTTTCTAAAAATTCAGTCATAAATTTACTAATGTTATCAATTACAATTTTCTCTTCTTTATCGCTTAGTTCAGCCTCTTTTTTTTCTTTTTTAATATGTTCATTGTGATCTTTTTCTTCTTTTATTGTTAATTGAACCTTTACAACTCTTGGAGATAAGATACTAAAAAAACTTCTTTTTTCAGAATTTTCTAGTACTTTTATATCTACCATATTTTTTGAAACTTTTAATTGTTCCAAACCTTTTTCTATTGCTTCATTTGTAGTTTTACCCTCTGAAATAATACTTTTTTCCATTTTTAACATTCCTTTCGGTTTGTAATTTTTTATTTTACTAATCTTTTATCATTTTGTTTAAAATTAATCTCTCACCAATCATTAAAATGTTATTTACTAACCAATATAAAGCAAGTCCTAAAGGAGCTACAAGAGATATTGAAACAGACATAATTGGCATCATCCATGACATCATTTTATTAGACTGTGCCATTGCATCTTCCATTTCATTTTTTTCTTCTTCTTTCTTTTCTGTAATATCTATAACATCATCTTTTGATTTTGTCTTATCTTGCATTGCCGTAGTAATTCTCATTGATATAAATGTTGAAATTATATATAAAATTGGTATAATATAAACAGTCCAATCCCCTAAGTTTTGTTGTGGTATTTTACCTAAATCTAAACCGAAAAATTGCATATTTAAATTAATTTTGTTTAAATTCTCATCCTCTGGGAATTTATCTTTTAAATAATTAATTTCTCTAACTATATCAATTTCAGAATATGCTTGGCTTACTGCCATTCCATCATCTTTCATTTGTTGTACATAAGTATCTAATTGATTTTTATCAATTTTTTCCATATATGTTAATGGAAATCTAACCATATAGAAAATTGAAATTAACAAAATAAATTGAACTATAGTACTTAAACAACCACTAAATGGACTCATATTTTCTTTTTTATATAAATCCATCATTTCTCTATTTAATTTTTCTGGATCATTTTTATATTTAAATTGCAAAATTTTCACTTGTTCTTGAATTTTTGCACTTTTCTTCATTGTTTTTTGCTGTTTTATAGACAATGGCAACATTAAAATTTTTATAATTACAGTAAATAATATAATTGCTAAACCATAATTTCCAACAAAATCATTAATAATATTTAATAAATATCCAAAAATGTTTGCAAAAAATTGAAACATTTATATTCCTCCTACTCATTTCAGTGGATCATATCCTCCTTTTGAAAAAGGATTACATCTTAAAACTCTATATATGCCTAAAATTAAACCTTTTAAAGCTCCATATTTCTCAATCGCTTGCCTTGTGTATTCAGAGCATGTAGGATAAAATTTACACTTTATATTTTTACTTTCTAACCATAAAGAAATATTTTTTTTATAAAAATCTATTAATTTCAATAAAATTTTTTTCATTCTTATATCCCTTTATTCTTTATATCTGCTTTGTCAAAAATAAAATTCATATCATTTTTTACATTTTCAAAAGTTGCATTTCTAACATCTACACCTTTTTTCCACAAAAAAACTATACTTTTTCCATTTTTAATTTCTGGCTCTAAAATCTTATAATTTTCTCTAATTAACCTTTTTATGTGATTTCTTTTAACTGCTTTTGCAGTTTTAACACTTATAGCTAGTCCTAAAAAATTATAATTTTTGTTATTTTCTTTTATAAAAGCCTCAATATTTCTACCTGAAAAATATTTTCCCTTTGACAAAATTTTTCTAAATTCATAATTTTTTTTTAACATTTTTGTTTTTTTCATTATTTTTCTTCCCTTCTACTGGTAGAATTCAATGAAAAAAAATCATTTTAAGTTTTTTTATTATATTTAAAAGGCAAGAATAATTTTTAATAAACTTGCCCCACTAAGTATATAAATCACTTTATAATCTAGTAACAATATAATATTTAAGCACTTAATTTTTTTCTACCTTTAGCTCTTCTTGCTTTTAAAACGTTTCTTCCTGCTCTTGTTTTCATTCTTTTCATAAATCCGTGTTCTTTCTTTTCTTGTCTTGTTTTTGGTTGAAATGTTCTTTTCATTTATAGCACCTCCTAATTAGCTTTGTTATTATCAAATTCCATTTCTGGAAATTTATACAAAATATCAAGTATATCGATTATACAGTACTAATTTATGTTTTGTCAAGGGTTTTTTAAAAAAAGTAAAAAAAGAACTATGTAAACTTTTATAGCTTTTTTATCAAATTTTTTGTAATATTTTTGTAACATAATTGAATTATCCACAATTTTTTAACAGATTTTCCACAATTAAAAATTTTTTTCCACAATTCTATTGACTTATTTATATTTTTTTTGTTATTATATGAATTACAAAAAAACAAGCTTTTTTACTGAAACATCAACAAAAATATTGTTCGTATTTTTTTGTGTTTTTTTACTAAAATATTACAAACTTATCAACAGTTGTGGATAACTATGTGGATAAGTTTTGTTAGAAAGGATGAATAAAATGACTGTAGACAAAGATGAACTTTTAGGCAAATTAAAAGAATTACTAAAAGATGAAGTTTCAACAATATCTTATGATACTTGGATTGCTCCTCTTGGTATTGACAGTATAAATGATGATAATATAGTTTTTACAGCTACATCTGATTTTCAAAAAGATTTTATCGAAAACAAATTTAATAGTCTTATTTTTAACACCTTAAGATATATCACAAATAGAGAATGGACTTTTTCTGTAATTGATATTTCTAGTAAAGAATCATCAGACGCATCTATAATTACAAATAAGAATTCAAATGTATCAGATACCGAACTAGAAAATAATCATCAAACACTAAATCCAAAATATACTTTTGAAACTTTCGTTGTTGGTAATAATAACAGATTTGCACACGCAGCAGCATTAGCAGTAGGAAAAGAACCTGGAAAATCATATAATCCTTTATTTTTATATGGTGGCGTTGGTTTAGGAAAAACTCACTTAATGCAAGCTATTGGTAACAGAATATTAGAGGATAATCCAAAATCTAATGTTTTATATGTTACTTCAGAAAAATTTACAAATCAACTTATAAATGCCATCAAAGACAGTAAAACAGAAATTTTTAGAAATAAGTACAGAAATATTGATGTTTTACTAATCGATGATATACAATTTATAGCCGGTAAAGACAGAATACAAGAAGAATTCTTCCATACATTCAATACTTTAAGGGAAAATGGAAAACAAATTATATTATCTAGTGATAAACCACCTAGAGATATTGAATTTCTAGAAGATAGATTAAAATCAAGATTTGAATGGGGACTATTAGCTGATATTTCTTGTCCAGATTATGAAACACGTTTAGCAATATTAAGAAAAAAAGCTCAAGATGAAAACATTGTAATAGATGATTCTATTTTATCAGATATTGCTACAAAAATTGATTCAAATATCAGGGAACTAGAAGGTGTATTTAATAAAATAGTTGCAAGAGCATCATTAACACATAGTCCAATAACAATTGAACTTGCAGAAAATATAATAAATGAATTTAAATACGAAAGTCAAAAAGTAATATCATGTGACTTTATAAAAGAAAAAGTATCAAAATATTTTAGCATAGATAAAGATGATTTAGCTGGAAGTAAAAGATCAAATGATATAGCTTTTCCAAGACAAATTGCTATGTATTTATGCAGAGAAATTGCTAATATGTCTTTTCCACAAATAGGTGTAGAGTTTGGTAATAGAGACCATTCAACAGTAATGCATGGTTACAATAAAATTGCAAAAGAAATAAAAGAAAAAAATAATACTAAGCTAATTGTGGAAAGTGTGAAAAACATAATTACGGATGAAAAAAAATAGTATATTTCAACAAAAAAGGTAGTATTTTGAAATCTGTGTTTGTAAAAATAATTGTTTGTGCAAACAAATTCCAAATTCTTCTTACGGAAGCAATACATTTGATATCCACAGGTACCTGTGTAAAACGTGTTGATAAAACTGTGGATAATGTTTTATCAACAAATAATTTTATATGCTGTGGATAAATTTTGACTTTATCCACCAAATTATGCACAGGCTTTTTACTAGGGATATAAACTTTCAACATAGTTTTCCACAGTTTCCACAAGACCTAATACTAATACTACTAAAAATATTTATTATAATAATATATAATTATAGGGAGGACGAAAAAATGAAAATAGTATGTTACAAAGACAAAATCTTAAAAGCTATCAATTCCGTAGTTAAAGGAGTAGCTTCTAAAACAACAATGCCTATACTAGAAGGTATCTTAATTCAAACAAATGACAATGAAATAAAATTAACAACTTACGATTTAGAAATCGGTATAGAATATGTGATGGAATGTGATGTAAAAGAACAAGGTAGTACAGTAGTAAATGCAATAATGTTTAGTGAAATAATTAGAAAACTACCAGATACAGAAATTAACTTAACATTAAATGACAAAAATTTATTAGAAATTGAATGTGAAGGATCTTTATATAAATTAGCTACTATGAATCCAGAAGAATTTCCTGAACTTCCAAAAATAGAAGTCGAAAATTCAATAGAAGTAGAACAAAATACTTTAAAAAATATGATTAGAAAAACAATATTTGCTGTAAGCTCTGAAGAAAATAGACCAATTTTCACAGGATGTCTATTCGAAGTAAAACAAAATAAACTAAATATCGTTGCAGTAGACGGATTTAGATTAGCTTTAAGAAGTATATTTTTAAATAAACAAACAAATGACTTTAATGCAGTAATACCAGGAAAAACACTAAATGAAGTCAATAAAATTTTATTAGATTCTTTTGAACCTGTTAAAATAGGAGTTTCAAAGAATCAAGCATTATTTGAAATGGATAATTGTAAAATCGTAACAAGAATTCTTGATGGAGAATTTTTAAATTATAAAAGTGTTATTCCAGAAAACTGGGAAACAAGAATTGAAGTAAATAAAAATAATTTACAAAATAGTTTTGAAAGAATTAGCTTAATTTCTGCATCATCTGTAGAAAAGGAGAAAAAATATCCTGTAAAAATAAATGTTGATATAGGAAAAGTTGTAATTTCTTGTACAAACCAAACAGGAGATGCAAAAGAGGAATTATTTGTTTCTACAGAAGGAAAAAATCTTGAAGCAGGATTTAACCCAAAATATTTTCTTGATAGCCTAAAGGCTATAGATGATGAAAACGTTTATGTTGAATTTGGAACAAGTATTTCTCCTTGTCTAATAAAATCAACTGAAAATAAAGATTACGTTTATATGATTTTACCAATTAGACTTAAAGAAGATTAATAGAGTAAATTGAAAAGTAAGATATTTTCTTACTTTTTAATATTTTTTTTATATATTAAGAAAGTTATGCAACTTTTCTAATATATAAAATTACATTGCACAGAAAATTTATTTATAATATGTTGTAACCAAAATAAAAAAGTTTTCCACAAATTATTAATTGATTGTGGAAAAGTTATAAAAAATTATTATTATTTATTTAAAATTATAAAATATAATAAATTTAAAAAAATAGAAAAAAATAGAATAAATTAGAAAAAAATAGAATAAATTAGAAAAAAATAGAAAAAATAGTTTATAAAATGTGGAAAAATAATTTGAAAAATACATAAAAAGAGGAAAATAAAATAAATTATTTAAAAATTCAAAAAAATTAGAATAAATTAGAATTAAATAGTAAAAAAAAGAAAAAAATATTTTATTAAATATAAAATACTGAAATT
>CAMBEE010000014.1 GCA_945865665.1 uncultured Clostridium sp.
TAATTAAGACATTTTCTCAAATGATTTATTAAGACATTATCACAAATGAATTATACTATGTGAGAAAATAGTTTGAAAAATTTGACATATGGTAAAGTATGTGTTAATATATATTTAGCAATTAAAAATTAATCGTGTAAAAAAGCAACTTAAAAGACTAGGAGTCTACCAAAGCAATCCTAGTCTTTTCTTATGCTAATCACTTAAATGTTTTACTATGTAGTAAATTAATATAAGCTTAAGCAATTTTATTAAATCGTGCAATTTTGCAACCTCCTTCCTGCCACTAAGCAAGTCGGCGATTTAATATTAATATAAAATTTAATTATTGTTAATAGTCAATTAATATATACTTATCTGTAAATATTTTAATATTTTTTTCTATTAAAAATATTTGAAACATTTTTATATAATTTAACATAATCCCAAAAACCTTGAAAATCATTTAGAAAATGTTCAACTTCATTTAAAGAATTAATTGTATTTTTTTTGCAAATTTTAAAATTAAGATTTTTCTTTTTAGGAGGAGAAGGCTTTTTTGATGGTGGCTTTGGTTTTGGAAGAGGTGGTGGTGCTAAATTTTTGGGTGGAGGAGGAGGCAGAGGGCATTTGCAATTATTTTTACTTTTTTCACATCTATATAAAGTTGGCATAGAAACACTTCTTTCTTTTATTAAATATTTATAATATAGTATTAAATTGATGTGAAAATTGTGAATATGTAGTTGGGTGAATAAATTGAAAAATTTGACATATAATAAATTATGTGCTAATATGTATTTAGCAATTGCAATAAATGGTTTCAAAGATAACTAAAAAAGACTAGGTGTCGCTAAAAAAATCCTAGTCTTTTTTTATGCTAATCATCAAAATGTTTTACAATTAAGTAAACTATATATAATGCTAGCAATTTTATGAATGGTTTCAAAAGATAACCTCCTTCCTGCCACTAAGCAAGTCAGCGATTTAATATTAATATAAAATTCATTTATTGTCAATAGTAAATAAATATATACTAATTTGTAAAAATAAAATTATAATAAATACTTGTTTTTTATCTAAAATTGTTGTAACATTTTAATATAAAATAAAAAAGAAAGAGAAAAATATGGAAATAGAATTAAAAGAGAATGAAAGAATAGATGACTTGGAATTTAAAGGTTTAAAAATAATACAAAATACAAAAGGCTTTTGTTTTGGAATTGATGCAGTATTGTTATCAGACTTTTCAAAAAATATAAAGAAAAATGCAAAAGTATTAGATTTAGGAACAGGTACAGGAATAATATCAATTTTATTATGTGGAAAAACAAATTTAGAAAAAATTATAGGTGTAGAGGTTCAAAAAGAAGTTGCAGATATGGCAAAAAGAAGTTCAAAATTAAATAATTTAGAAAATAAATTTGAAATAATAAATGAAAATATTATTAATTTGGATAAAATATATGAAAGAAATTCTTTTGATGTTATAGTTACAAATCCACCATATAAAAAAGAAAATACAGGAATAGTAAACGAAGATGAAAAAAAGTTAATTTCAAGACATGAGGTATTAGCAAAGTTAGAAGATTATATAAAAGTATCTAATAAATTGTTAAAAGATAAAGGGGAATTTTATATGGTTCACAGGCCAGAAAGATTGGTTGATATTATTTCACATATGAGACAATATAAAATTGAACCAAAAGAAATAAGATTTGTATGTTCACATATAAATGAATCACCTAAATTGGTGCTAATTAAAGGTGTAAAAAATGCAAAGCCTTTTTTGAAAGTTAAGGAAGATTTATATATTTATAAAAAAGATGGAAATTATACAGAGGAAATTTATAAAATATATAATAAAAAAATTAAATAGAAAATAAATAAATAAAAAAATAAATAAAAAAATAAATAAAAAAATAAATAAATAAAAAATTTAAATAAAAGAAATAATAAAAGAAAGGAAAAAATAATGGAAAAAGGAATTTTATATATTGTAGCAACACCAATAGGAAATTTGGAAGATATAACATTAAGAGCAATAAAAACGTTGCAGGATGCAGATTTGATAGCAGCAGAAGACACAAGACATACATTAAAATTATTAAATCATTTGGAAATATCAAAACCAATGATAAGTTATCATAGACACAATGAAGAAACAAAATCAGATGTATTAATTGAAAAATTGCAAGAAGGACAAAATATAGCTTTAGTATCAGATGCTGGAACACCAGGGATATGCGATCCGGGGGAAGAAATTATAAAAAAATGCATAGAATTGGGAATAAATATTGTTCCAATTCCAGGAGCTTGTGCAATGATAAATTCTTTAATTTGTTCAGGAATTGATACAAAAGAATTTACTTTTTTAGGTTTTTTGCCATTAAATAAAAAATTAAGAAAAAAGAAATTAGAAGAAATTGAAAAATCGAATAAAACTATAATAATTTATGAAGCACCACATAAATTAGATACAACTTTAAAAGATTTACAAAAAATATTATCAAAAAATAGAAATATTACTTTAGCTAGAGAAATAACAAAAATACATGAAGAATTTATTAGGGGAAATATAGATGAAATATTGCAAAAATCTGAAAATTTAAAAGGGGAGATCGTTTTAATAATAGAAGGAAATAATGAAATAGAAGAGGAAAATTCTTTAAATAATCTTACTATGGAAGAACATTATAAATTTTATGAAAATCAAGGTTTTAGTAAAAAAGATATTATAAAAAAGATCGCCAAAGATAGAAATATGAATAAAAATGATGTATATCAAAAATTTATTTAATCAATATTTTATTTTTGTTTATAAATAAAAAAGATGTATTAAAAGTTGGTAAGACTTTTGACACATCTTTTTCTATTTATTCTTTTTCATGTAAAATATTTAGTTCTTTAGAACAATTTTTACAAACTAATTTATCTTTATATTCTGCTAAATCTTCTGTAGTTCCGCAAAAAATACAATTTGGTTCATATTTTTTTAATATGATTGAAGAATCGTTTACATAGATTTCAATTGGATCTTTTTCGACAATATTAAATTGATTTCTAATTTCAATAGGAATAACAACTCTTCCTAATTCATCAACTCTTCTTATAATTCCAGTAGCTTTCATGTTAACCCTCCTTAATGTTACTTTTTACAATTCCCATGGTTATATTATAGTAAAGTTTTAACTTTGTATAATAAAAACATTTTGTTTAAAATTTGCAAAGGTAAATTTTATACATAAACTAAGCTTATTTCTTAAATGAATTAAATATTTTAAATGTCATTAATGTCGCTTTTGTTCTTTTACATTAATATAACATAAATCGTGTAGGAGGTCAATTAAAAAACGACAAAAAAGTAAAAAGTAATAAATATTTTAATTTAATAATAAAATTGATTAGGTGATTTTTATGTTGAATATATTATGGCCTACGTTTATTATAGTATCTGTTATTTTTGCTATTTTATCAGGAAATATTAAAGAATTAAATAGTTCAATATTTGAAAGTACTGAATTAGCAGTCAGTTTGTGTATTACTTTATTGGGGACAATGTGTTTGTGGAATGGAATAATGCAAATTGCAAGCAAAACATCTGTAATGAAAAAATTTACAAATTTTTTAAAGCCAATTATGAAATTATTATTTCCAAATATAAAAAATGATTCTAATGTTTACGAAGAAATTTCTATGAATATGGTTGCAAATATTTTGGGATTAGGTAATGCTGCTACACCGTTGCGGAATAAAAGCAATGAAATCCATGCAAGAGAAAAATAGCGATAAGAAAATTTTGACAAATGAAATGGCTACATTTATTGTATTAAATACTGCTTCAATACAAATTATACCAACTACTGTTATTGCTATAAGAAATTCTATGGGATCAATAAATCCTACAGCTATAATAGTCCCTGTTTGGATAGCAACTATTTGTGCTGCAATTGCTGGAATTACTGCAACAAAAATTTTTATAAAAATGGGAAAATAATATTGTAATCTCAAAATAAAAGAATTGTTGTAAATAAATTATTAAAAATAAGATTTTGGATTTATGGAGGCTGGTATAAAAGTGAAATTTATAGAGTTTTTTTCTAATATTGCTATGCCGTTAATGATAATTATTATTGTTTTATATGGTGTTGTAGAAAGAAAAAAAGTTTTTGATATTTTTTTGGATGGTGCCAAAGAGGGGATAGGTGTTGTTTTTAATATTTTTCCTACATTAGTAGGTTTATTTGTTGCCATAGGGGCTTTAAGAAGTTCTGGAATTATAGATTTAACAGTTAATTTTTTAACTCCATTTTTGAATTTTATAAATTTTCCAACTGAAATATTGCCTTTAGCGCTAATAAGACCAATTTCTGGTAGTAGTTCAATAGCTGTTGCAACAGATATAATGAAAAATTTTGGTGTTGATTCTAATATAGGTCTTGTTGCTTCTGTTATAATGGGTTCTACTGAAACAACAGTATATACTATTGCTGTATATACAAGTAGTGTTGGAATAAAAAAAACAAGATTTGTTTTGTGGGCAGCATTAATTGCTGATTTTGTTGGGATAATAACAAGTGTAATTGTGTGTAAATATATTTTTTAATATTAAAATGAATCTTTTAGATAATAAAAATAGGCTTTAAATAGCGGTGTTGAACCGCTTTTGTCGATTTTTGTCGTAATTTTCTTGTTGACTTTTTATGAAAACTGTTGTAGAATAATTTTGCAAAAGATTTTAATCAAAATGTTTTTTTGAATTTCACCAAAAACTTTAATTAATTTAAATTTATTTTAATCAAAATGTTTTTTAGGAGGTCTTATTATTTTTAAATTAATTTTATTTATATCGATTTTTTTTATAGTCAAAAAAATGGTTACTAAAATATTAGCAATCATAATTCTAAAAAAAATAAATCAGTAAATTATAAATAGTTTTTAATCTTGTAGGGAAGATATCACTTCAATCATATTCCCCCATATATATTTTTGGCATAATTTTGAAAGTTTTTTTATTGTTGTCCCACATAATTTCCTTCCAAAGTTATTACGTATATTTTCCCTACAGTTATGTATAAAAATTAATTATCTATGATAGGTTTCGCCATTTGATATTTTAAATGCTCTAAAAATTTGCTCTAATAAAAATACTCGAATTAATTGATGTGGAAATGTCATTTTAGAAAAGCAGATTTTTTGATTAGACATACTTAAAACTTTATCTGTTAAACCTAATGAACCACCAATTATAAATGTAATTTGGCTAGACTGCATAGATATATTTTCAATATTTTTTGAGAATTCTTCAGATGAAAGTTGTTTTCCAGTTAAATCAAGACTAATAACATAAGAATCTTTTTTTATATGATTTATAATATTATTACATTCTTTTGTTTTGATTTCACTTTCTATATTTGGATTTGTTTTTTCTGGTATTTTTTCGTCTGGAAGTTCTATAATATTTAATTTGCAATATTTAGATAATCTTTTTGAATATTCATCTATTGCATCTTTAAAAAATTTTTCTTTTAGTTTTCCTACACATATTATATTTATTGTTAACATTTTTTCCTCTTTCATTTTTATGATTAATGTCTCATTTGGAATTGATGCCTCAAACAGAACAGAGCTATAACTTAAGTTATCTGTAAATCACTTTGCTCGAGTAGATAATTTCTTCCTAAAATGACATTTTGGATCCAGGTATATCACGGCTTGCAACACTTAATTTTAAAGAGTTTTCATTATAATTGCTATTTGATATAATTTCGTCAATTACTGTTTTATAAGCAAGTTCTGGAAAATTGCTTTCTTTGCTTAAGTGACCAAGCATAGCCTGTTTAAGGCCTGACTGTAATAGATGTGCTATTGTTTTTCCAGCCATTTCGTTTGGTAAATGTCCATTTGGGCCTGCTATTCTTGATTTTAGTATGTATGGATATCTGGAAAATTTAAGAACTTCTGGGTCATAATTTGATTCAAGAAGTACAAAAATACTATCTTCTAGATTTTTTAATATTCCATTTGTCATATGTCCAATATCTGTTGCAATACTAATTTTTTGGTTATCTTTGAATAGATTAAAACCGCAAGGATTGGCTGCATCATGTGGTATAGCAAATGGTTTTATTTGTATATCTCCAATTTCAAATTTCTCTTCAATTTTTATATTTTTAATATTTTTTTCAGCAATTTTCTCTTTTTGTTTAGGCATTGCATCTAATGTTTTTTGATTTACATATACAGGTAAATCAAATTTTTTTGCAAATGTTCCTAAACCTTGAATATGGTCAGAATGTTCGTGAGTAATTAATATTCCATCAATAGTTGATGGGTCAACTTCAAGGTTTGTTAGTGCTGTTTCTATTTTTTTGCTACTAACTCCAGCGTCTATTAATAATTTTGTATTTTCTGTTTCTACAAATAAGCTATTTCCACTGCTTCCACTATATAGGCTACAAAAATTAAACATAATGTATTCTTCTTTCTATTTCTTTTGCTTTTAAATAATATATTATAAATGTTGATATATTAATATATCAACATTTATAACAAATCAATATTTTTTAAAAATTATTCATTTACTCTTTGGATATTTGCACCAATTTTTCTGAATTTTTCTTCTATGTTTTCATATCCTCTATCGATATGTTTTAAGTTATAAACTTCTGTTATACCATTTGCAGATATGCCAGCAATTATTAATGCTGCTCCGGCTCTTAAATCTGTTGAATATACTGGAGCTCCAAACAATTCATCAACACCTTCGAAGATAGCTGTTTTGCCTTGAGCTGTTATTTTTGCTCCCATTTTATTTAATTCAGCTGTATATTGGAATCTTGACTCCCAGATACTTTCATTTATAATACTTGTACCATTTGCTGTTGATAAAACAACGCCCATTTGAGGTTGTAAATCTGTTGGAAATCCTGGGTAAGGTAATGTTTTTATAGTTGCTTTGTTTGGTCTTTTACTGTACCAAACTCTGATGCTATCTCCATTATCTTCAACATTTCCACCAATTTCTAAAATTTTTGCCGTTAATGGCTCTAAATGTTTTGTTATACAATTTTTTATAAGTAAATCTCCTTTTGAAGCCATTGCTGCTAACATAAATGTACCAGCTTCTATTTGGTCTGGAACAACAGAGTATGTTGCGTCTCCATGTAACTTTTCTACACCATTTATTTTTATTACATCTGTTCCCGCACCTCTTATGTCTGCACCCATAGTGTTTAAGAAGTTTGCAACATCAACTATATGAGGCTCTTTTGCAGCATTATCTATAGTTGTAGTTCCATTTGCTAGAACACTTGCTAACATTATATTTATAGTTGCTCCAACTGAAACAACATCCATATAAATATGTGAACCATTTAGACATTTTGCTTTTGCTGTAATTGTACCTTTTCCAACTTCAACATTTGCTCCTAATAATTCGAAACCTTTTATATGTTGGTCTATAGGTCTTGCTCCTAAATTACAACCACCTGGCATACCTACTTTGATATCTCCAGTTCTACCAAGCATTGCTCCTATTAAATAATAAGAAGCTCTAAATTTGCTAGTTAAATCTAAAGGTGCTTGTGTTGTAGTTATATTTCTTGTATCAATTGTTAATTCATTTTTATCTGTCCAATTAATTTTTGCTCCCATTTCTTCAAGAATTTTGCATAAAATTTGGACATCACTTATATTTGGAACATTGTTTATAGTACAAATTCCATCTATTAATAAAGTAGCTGGTAATATTGCTACTGCTGCATTCTTTGCTCCACTTATTTCTACTTCACCTTTTAAAGGTGTTGGTCCTGTTATTACTAATTTTTCCAAATTAATTCCCCCTGAATATGAATATATTTTGTATGCTTAAAATATAACATAAAGAGCAAAGTATTGCAAGTATTAGAATAATATTTGTACAGATAAATCAATATTTTATAATGAGAATATTAGTTTAATTTTTAGCTGTAAGTAAGCCATTATTTGCAAAGAATTCAATTAATTTAAATTTCAACTTAATTCCATTGTCAGAATTATCTGATATTATAGAATATTCTTCATCTGATAAAATATTTTGCAATTCTTCTTTAGACTCTTCTGGAACAATTCCTGAAGAAACATCTATGAAACATAATGAAGGGAACATTACACACCACCAATTTCTACCTTTTGCTTCTCCAATTTCTACTCTTAAAGCATCATAATAACCAGCAGGAAGTGATATATCACCATATTGCTTTGTGGGAAATTCGAAATTTCCTATATTTATTTTTACATTATAATAATATCCTTCTTTTTTAATAGTATCTAATGCAACTTGTTTGAATTCTTCTTGATGTTCTGTTACTAGGTCTATAGCTTCTTGTTTTGAAGAACAATCGCTACAAATATTATTCATATATTTTAATAGGTTATCTCTTACTTTATATTTTAAAGATTGGTCTTCGTTACTATCACTATTTGCAATTACATGTAATCTGAAAACACTATCGCTTATGTCTGTTGATACTGCTTCTACATATGAGATAGCATTTATTGTTGTATATAGAAATAAAAGCAATATTAATGTAATTGAGATTCCAATTTTGGAATTTTTGATATTGTTTAAAAATTTTTTCATATGTTACCTCCAATAAACTTTTTTTGTAAAATATTCTTTAATTTAATTGTTTACATTTTAGATAAATTTATACATTTTTTGAAAATTTAAATATTTTAGTATTAATTAAAAAAATTTACTATTAAATTTAATTATATTTGAAATGCAAATTTTGAAATATTTTTGAAATATTTTTGAAATATTTTTGAAATATTATTGACATCTAAAAAAATAAATGGTAAAATTTACCAGTACCCAGAAGTGGGATTACTCTAAAGAAAAAATCTTTATAGAAATGAAAGGGTTGATATTCTTATGATGAAAGAAAACAAAAGAGAAGAAAAAATATGCTTGTTTTTTGCAAGTGATTATCATTTTGAAATGATAAGTTTACCTTATATTAATGAAAGCTTAAAGAAAAATAAAGATGTAGTAATAATGACAGAAAATGATTTAGGAAATAGTGTGAATAAAGTAATATCAAGTATAAATTTAAATGAAGAAGAAAAAAACAGATTAAATAAAATAGACTGGAAAAATGACGAGTTAAATAAATTTAAAGAAGTAAAAAATGCTGACAAAGATGGAAAAGAGTTATTAATATTTGTAAAAGGAAGAGAAAATTATATAAATAATATGAATAAAAATATTGAGAATTGGACAAATTTAAAAAATGTAGAAATAGTTGATTGCTATGATATTAATGAAGTACAAAATAATGCTGGAGAAATAGCAAAACAATATGATAATGTTTTATTTTCTTCTGGAGTGGAAAAAATGATATAAAATTTTAAAAAATACTTGATTAATTTATTTAAATAGTATAAAGTATAGATTACAGAATAAATTGTAATATTAATAGTGCTATTGAAAGGAAGAAAAGTTATGGAAAATGCATTAGAAGAAGCAAAAGCTATATTAAAAAAATATAATCAAGAACATTTATTAAATGGTTATGATAATTTAGAAGAAAAAAAGAAAGAGCAATTATTAGAACAAATTTTGAACATTGATTTTGAATTAATAAAAAGCCTTTATGATAATACAACAAAAGGCGATTCAGAAAATAGTGATGTAATTGAACCAATGGAATATTTGGATAAAAACAAATTATATGATAATTATAAATATTATGAGAATATTGGAAAACATGCTATTCAAGAAGGAAAACTTGCAGCAGTTACTATGGCTGGTGGACAAGGTACAAGACTTGGACACAATGGACCAAAAGGTACTTATGATATTGGTTTAGACTCACATAAGTCATTGTTTGAATTATTAAGTGATGGTTTAAAAGAAGCAGGAAAAAAATATGATGTTACTATACCATGGTTTATAATGACAAGTAGAGAAAATAATGAAGAGACAGTTAACTTCTTTGAAAAAAATAAATTCTTTGGATATCAAAAAGATAAAAATATATTTTTCTTTATTCAAGGTGAATTACCAATGGTAGATACAGAAGGAAAAATATTAATTGGTGAAGATGGTTTAATAAAACAAGCTGCTGATGGACATGGTGGAATTTATGAATCATTAGTAAAATGTGGAATGACAGAAAAAATGAGACAACTTGGTGTAGAATGGGTATTTATAGGTGGTGTTGATAACTGCCTTGTTAAAATGGTAGACCCAGTACTTATGGGAATTGCTATTGATAAAGGTGTTACAGTCGCTTGTAAATCAATTGTTAAAGCAAACCCACATGAAAAAGTTGGTGTTTTCTGCAAAAGAAATGGAAAACCAGGTGTTATAGAATACTCAGAAATTACTGATGATATGGCTGAAGCAACAGATGAAAATGGTGAACTTTTATATGGTGAATCACATATTCTTTGTAACTTATTTAGTATTGATGCAGTAGAAAGAATGGGTCAAACACCATTACCATACCATAGTGCTTTTAAAAAAGCTAAATATATTGATAAAGATGGAAATTTGGTAGTTCCTGATTCTCCAAATGCATATAAATTTGAGGCTTTCTTATTTGATGCTTTTGGTGAGGTTGACGATATGGCAATTCTTAGAGTTAAGAGAGAAGAAGAATTTGCGCCTGTTAAAAATGCTGATAGTGCTGGAGTTGATTGTCCAAGTACTGCTAGAAAATTATATGAGGATTTTCATCATTTGAGATAAAATAAAAGAGTAGGTTAGTAAATGACTTGCTCTATTTTTTTTACTCGTAAAATATTTTTCTAAAAACTCTTTATTTATTTTGAAAATAGTGTTATTATAAGCATATCAAAAAAGTTGTCAAAAAGGGGCGTCCCTAATGACAGAAAAGAAAGGATTGATAAAATGAAAAATTATTTAGATGAATACAAAAAATGGTGCGAAAGCCCAGATTTTGATGAAGAAACAAAAAAAGAATTATTAGGAATAAAAGATGATGAAAAAGAAATAGAAGACAGATTTTACAAAGAACTAGAATTTGGAACAGCAGGATTAAGAGGTGTAATTGGAGCTGGAACAAATAGAATGAATAAATATACAGTTGGAAAAGCAACACAAGGACTTGCAAATTACATAATAGAACAAGGAACACAAGATAAAGGTGTTGCTATAAGCTATGATTCAAGAAGAATGTCAAAGGAATTCAGTTTACAAACAGCATTAATTTTAAATGCTAATGGAATAAAAACATATTTATTTGAAAATTTAAGACCAGTACCAGAATTATCATTTGCAGTTAGAGAATTAAAATGTACAGCAGGTGTTATGATTACAGCAAGTCATAATCCTCCAAAATATAACGGATACAAAGTTTACTGGGATGATGGTGCACAAATAGTTGCTCCAAGAGACAAAGATATAATTGCAAGAGTAAGAGCAGTTGAAGAATATAGTGAAATTAAAGAAATTTCAAAAGAAGAAGCAACTGAAAAAGGTTTATTTAATATTGTTGGAACAGAAATGGATGACAAATATATTAATACTTTAAAATCTTTAATATTAAATCCTGAAATTGTAAAAGAACAAGGTAAGGATTTAAAAGTTGTTTATACACCATTACATGGAACAGGAAATACAGTTGCAGAAAGACTTTTAAAAGAAATAGGAATACAAAATTTATATGTTGTTCCAGAACAAAAAGAACCAGATGGTAATTTTCCAACTGTTGATTATCCAAATCCAGAAGATAAAAAAGCATTTAAATTAGCACTTGAATTGGCTAAGAAAGTAGATGCAGATGTAGTTTTAGCAACAGACCCTGATGCAGATAGATTAGGAATTTATGCTAAAGACACAAAAACTGGTGAATATATGACATATACAGGAAATATGTCTGCATTGCTAATTGCAGAATATAGAATTTCTCAAATGAAAGAAAAAGGAATTTTACCTGAAAAAGGAATGTTTATTACAACAATAGTTTCTTCAGATTTAGCTAAAGCAATTGCTTCAAACTACGAATTAGAATGTTTTGAAGTTTTAACAGGATTTAAAAATATTGGTGCTATCATGAAAAGAGAAGAAGAAAAAACAGATGGTGATAAATATGTATTTGGATTTGAAGAAAGTTATGGTTGCTTAATTGGTGACTATGCAAGAGACAAAGATGGTATTGCTGCCGTAATGGCACTATGTGAAGCTGCATGTTACTACAAATCAAATAACGAAACATTATGGGATCAAATGAACAACATTTATAAAAAATATGGATTCTACAAAGAAGACCAAGTTTCAATTGTTTTAGAGGGTGCTGAGGGTGCCGAAAAAATAAAAGAAATGATGACAGAAATGAGAAATAGAGATGTTGAAAATATTGGAGACTACAAAGTTTTAACATTTAAAGATGTTGAAAAAGATTACATAAAAGATATGGCTACAGGTGCAGAAAGTAAAACAGGATTACCTAAATCAAATGTTTTATATTATCAATTGGAAAATAATGCATGGTGTTGTGTTCGTCCATCTGGAACAGAGCCAAAAATTAAATTGTATTTTGGTGTTAAAGGTAAAGATGAAGAAGATGCAACAAATAGTTTGGATAATTTAAAAGATGCAATGGTAAAATTAGTTAAAGGAAATTAAAAAGTAAAAAAATAAAGAATCGGGATTTAGTGGTACCCACAAAAATCCCGATTTTAAAAATGTACATTTTTAGGAGGGAAAATTATGCAAAGAATATTAAGCCATATGAGAAAAGCGATTGAAGATTACAATATGATAGAAGAAAATGACAAAATAGCAATATGCCTATCAGGTGGAAAAGATTCAATAACAATGTTACATGCATTTAAAGCATTACAGAGATTTTATCCAAAAAAATTTGATATAATAGCGATAAGTATAAATCCTGGGTTTGAATTTTTTGATACAAACTTATTACAAGAAATGTGCGACAAATTGGAAATACCATTATTTATAGAAAATAGTCATGCACAAGAAATTGTATTTGAAATAAGAAAAGAAAAAAATCCATGTTCTTTATGTGCTAATTTGCGCAGAGGAGTAATAAATTCAATTGCTGTGCGCGAGGGATGTAATAAGATTGCATTAGGGCATAACGAAGATGATGTTTTAGAAACCTTTCTACTTAATTTGTTTTATACAGGAAGTATTGGAACATTTTCTCCAGTTAGTTATATGGATAGAACAGGAATAACTTTAATAAGACCTTTAATATATACTCCAGAAAAAGAAACAAGAAGATTTGTGAAAAAAAATAATTTAAAGGTTATGCCTAAGGTTTGTCCAATGGATGGAACTTCTAAAAGAGAGGATATGAAACAAATGATTTTTTCTCTTCAAAAGGAAATTCCTATGATTAGAGCAAATTTATTTGGAGCAATAAAGAGAAATTTGCCAGACTGGAAATAAGATTTAGGTTTGAGGATATATAATTTAAGTCTTAAAATTGTATTGTAACAAAAATGTAATAAAAATTTAAAATAACAAAATAAAAACAGTGAAAATGTGCTTCCCTAGTAAGGTAGAAGCACATTTTTGTAATATAAGCAAAACCTCCAAAAATGACTATTGAATAAAGAAAAAAATTTTTTTACAATTATAATAAGGTAAAATATCGAAATAAGTAAATAAAAGCCTTAGGAGGGAATGAGATTTATATGAAAAATCTAGTTGCAAAAATAATTTCAATTTTAGCTCTAATGCTAATGTTAATTAACAGCTCATTAATGCTTGTAATATCTACAGCAATTGATGCAGTACAAAGTATTATAGATGAGTCAAAAATTAATGCAATATATGAATTAAATTTAGAGAAGTATGTTAATTACAAAGTTGGGGATACTCCTGGATTAATGGTTCAAGCTAATTTGAAAACTGGAATTGAATATCAAGATGGACAAGAATATGTGCCGATAGAAGCAACAAATGTTATTTTAAATACTCCTAAGGTTAATGAAGAATATCCAGAAAGAGTTGAAATTGTGGCAAAGTCTACAAAAGCAACAAATGGAGATGAAAATGGTAAGGATTTTAATTATGCATATAACAAAGATAATGGGGAAATTAAATTAATTACAGAAAATAAAGCAGATGAAAATGGAAATATATATTCTGAAAATGTTGCTGATGCAAGAGATGAATATCAAGTTAATTTGTACTATGGTTCAAATTGTTATAATGATAAAAATGAAAAACGTGAATTAGAATTTTCTGGAAAATTAAATGTTGCTTTAAAGAAAGATGATAGTGAGATAATTAAAAGCCAAGATATTTCACAAAAACTTGAAGTTACAGAAAATGTATCAGGGTTAATTTCAACGAATGTTACAACAAGCGATATTTATAATGGATATATACATTCAAATGCAAAAAATGATACAACATATAGAACTGAATATACTGAAAATTTAAATATTCAAATTAGTTACAAAGAAATTGCTGACGAAGTTAAAATAAATACAAAAAATCTTTTTGTAAATAATAAAGATAAAGAAATAGAGACAGAAGATATAGTGTATAAAAGTTCAAAAATTAATAAAGATGAAATTTTAAATGAACTTGGTGAAGAAGGAAATTTACAATTTTTAGATAGAGATGGTAATTGTTTAGCAGAAATAAATAAAGATTCTGAAGCTGATGAAAATGGATATGTTACAGTTAATTATGAAAATGAATTAACAGAGGTAACACTTAAAATGAGCAAACCTGAAAAAATTGGTGAAATTAATGTTCAAAATGTTAAACAAATCAAAGAGTCAATGAAAGATACTGATGTTTCAAAAGTTGAAACAAAAAATCAGATTTCTTGCATAAATAATGTTAAAAAGACTGAAAAGGTTGTTGACGAAAGTACTGGGGAATCAAAAGATGTTGAAACAGTAAAACAAGTAGAATTTTATAATTTTGAAAATAGCAATTTAACAGATATTAAAGATGCTAAATCAGATATTGAATTGTCTGTTGATAATGCTAATTGGACTAATAATGTTCAAAATGATGTTATTTTTACAGCAACTTTAGTAACTAATGGTCCAGAATATGAATTGTTTAGCAACCCTGTAATTCAAATAAAATTACCACAGGAAGTCGAAAAAGTGATTTTGGGAGAATCTTATATTTTATATGATAATAGTATAAAACTTGAAAATGTAGATGTTATTGATAATAAAGATTTTAAGGTAATAAGAGTAAAAATTAATGGAAAACAAAATTCATATATTCAAAATGATGTTGTAAATGGGGTAAATGTTATAATTCCAGCAAGTATTATTTTAAAAAAAGATATTACTTCAATGGAAGAAAAAGTTGAATATTCTTGTACTAATTATAATAAAACAAAATCATCTGAAACAAATAATTCAGAGCTTATGATAAATGTTACTTCAATTATTAGTAATAATGAAAATTCTGATGAGGAAAAGGATGAGAACACGAATATTACTATACAAGAGTCTCATGATACTTCTAAGCCTGTAGTTCAAACAAAAAATATTGACTTGGATAAAATATCAATAGAATATAAGGCTATGCTTGGAAATGAAGAACTAGCTGAAGGGGCTAGTGTTCATGAAAACGAGTATATTAAATATGTTGCTAAAGTTAAAAATAATACAGGGGATGATATAGAAAATCTCAATGTCATTGCTAGTGTGCCAGAAGGAACTACATATGTTACTGTTGTAACAAAGCCACTAACCGATGAAGAGAAAAAAACAGAAAAATATGATGAATGTACACTAACTGAAATTACAGAGCAGAAAGAATACTCTGTAGATATTAATTTGAGTAAGGATGAGGAAAAGGAAATATTTTTCTATGTAAGAGCAAATAAAACAACAGAAGAAATAACTTCAGTTATTAAGGCGAAATCAGGTGAAAATGAAAAAGAATTTAAAACATTAAAAAATGCTATAAACAAAGCTGAAATAATGGTTAATTTAAGTGGTTGGGAAACGTTAAGAGATGTAAATATTTGGAGATTTGTTGTTACAGTAACAAATAATACAAATGAAACGCTAAATAATGTAGAGGTAGATATATATAAAAATGATAAATTTACTTTTTCGGTGAAAGAGACAGATTGGAAAGTGGTAGAAGAAGAAGGAAAATGGAAGTTAAATATTGCTAGCATAGAACCAGGAGAAACAGAAGATAGAGTAATATATTTAAATGCTAAATCATCATTAGGAGAAAATGATGCAGTTGATATGTTAGCTAGTGCAAGTGTAAATGGTAATATATATTATTCAAATCCTAATAGTCAATTTATAAAAAATCCTAATTATAAAATAGTTCAAACATCAGATAAAGAGGGCGAAAAATTAAAATATGGAGAAACCGTAGAATATATATACACAATTGAAAATAAAACTTGGCTAGCATGGGATTTTCCACTAGTACTTAGAGACTATTTAGATAGTAATATGAAGCCGATTTCTGCTGAATATGAAAATTATATAGTAAATCAGGGAGAATATGAAAAGAAAAATTGTAATGTTAATTTAAATGTTAAATATGAAAATGAGGATGAAGATGTAACTGGAAAATTTGAGTTATATATACCCGCTGGAGAAAGTATAACAATTAAAATAAAGGCCACGCCAAGAATGGTATTTGGACAAGAAGAAGAAACAACCAATTATGGGGTTTTGGCTTTTGATTATAATGATACAAAATTTACAATAAAATCGAATACTATTAAAAATACTATATTGCCATATGATTATGAAGAACCAGATCCAGATAAACCAGACCCGGATAATCCGGAGCCAGACAAACCAGACCCAGATAATCCAGATCCGGATAATCCAGACACCCCAGATCCTGACAATCCAAGTTATAATAAATATAGTATATCTGGAGTGGTATGGGGAGATGAAAATCAAAATGGTATAAGAGAAAAATCAGAAAAGTTACTATCAGGAATAACAGTAAAATTATTTAATACAAGCACAAATGAGATTGTTGTTAAAAATAATAATAAACAGATAATAACAACGAATCAAAATGGTGAATATACATTTTCTGATATTGAAAAAGGAAATTATATTGTTTTATTTGAATATGATACAAATAAATATAAATTAACGTCGTATAAGAATAATAATGCTTCAGAATCAACAAATTCAGATGCAATTAACAAAACTGTAAATATCGATGGAACTGAAAAAGAAGTTGGAATAACAGATATAATAAATATATCAAATCAAAATGTTGTGCATATGGATATGGGACTTATAGAAAATGGTACATATGATTTGAGATTAGATAAGTATATTACCAATGTAAAAGTGGCATATGATTCGCAAACTGAAAATTATGATTATGATAATTCAAAACTTGCAAAGGTTGAAATACCTGCCAAAAAAGTTGATAATGCAAAAATAACTATTGAATATAAAATTGAAGTTAAAAATGAAGGAGATGTAGATGCTATTGTAGAATCAATAGCGGATTATAAACCTGATGGTTTAGACTTTGATAGGAGTTTAAATCAAGATTGGAACATTGATAATAATATATTAACAAATAATGCTGTAATGGGAAGTAAACTGAAACCAGGTGAAACAAAAAGTGTTGTTTTATATTTAACCAAAACTCTTTCAAAAGATACAATGGGAAACTTTACAAATTCTGCAGAAATATTAAAGAGCTCAAATTTATTTGACTTGAAGGATATAGACTCTACGGAAGGTAATAAAGATAAAAATGAAGATGATTATTCAGAAGCTCAATTTATTATATCTGTAAAAACAGGTATTGTATTATATGCATTTATTATATTAGGAATGTTGTTGCTAATTGCAGGAATAATTGCTTTTATAAAGACTAAAAACATAAAGATTGATAAAATGAAAGGTATTAAATTTAGTTCTTTATTTGTATTTACTTTAACAATAATATTATCTACTACTACATTTGCACAAGAATGTTGGTTTAAAGAAGGTCCTACTGAAAGTAGTCCGGATGGTGCTTGGTCTATATTTGAAAGCGGCGGATCTTCGTTTGGTACGTACAATTATCATCATCATGAACCAGAGGCTAATAAAAAACTAACAGGCCAAATAAACTTGTATTGTTCTGAAGGTGGAAAGATGGCAAGAAGTGATGACGACAAATACTGTTTTACTGCTTCTAGAGTGTGGGATTCAGATGCTGAGAAGTATGTATATAGTGGTAAGAAGAATAAATGTGAATCTTGGCATAAAAGTTGGACGTATGAAAGAGAAGCCATAGAAGATGACAAGCCAATATTTGAAGATACAGAACAAGTTGGAAATGAAGCAAGTTGCACTGTAGGGGAAAAGGAAGAAGGAAAAACTAAAGTTATTATTGGTTCAGATTATGTTTTGGTAGGACCATTTAGAACTCAAATTGTTGGTGTTTATAATACGAAAACTTTTTATAATGATACAACAAAACATGGATGTGCGGCATGGGGAATTGACTCCTCTGGGAAAACGACAAGAATAGTTAACTCACATTATAGTGATATTGATGGAAATCTTTTATATCCAAGTAATAACACTGATTTTTATTTAAAAATACCAAATAGTGAAAATATACAAAGGGTTACAGCTATACAAGTTGGTGTTTATTCTGATGTTACAACGACAAATAAATATTCAGTAATGAGACATGAAAGATGGGTAGAACAACTATCTCACTATAATGCGCAAATATTAAAAAATAATATAGAATTGCATTATGGAGACAAAGATGCACCAGAAGCTTGTAAAAAAGTAAATACGAATACAACTTATGCTGATGCTCAGTTAGAACTTAACATTGATATAAGAGGCAAATTAAATATAAAAAAGGCTGATAAAGATACAGGAAATTTACTAAAAGGTGTTAAGTTTACTGTAACTGGACCAAACAAATATAAAAAAGAAAATTTATATACAGATGATAAAGGTGAAATTAACTTAACTGGTCTTGTACCAGGAAAATATACAGTAGAAGAAACAGAAACTATAGAAAATTATAATTTAAAATTACAAGATGATGAAGACAAAAAAATAACAGTAGAAGTTACTGCTGGAAAAACAACTACCGGAACATTGTATAATAGACAATATGGCTCTTTTAATGTAATAAAACATGATAAAGATACAACAGTATCTTCACTTGGTGGAGAAAAGCTTTCGGGTATAGGATTTAAAGTGTTCATAATGAAAGGAAAAGAAAAAAAATACTTAAGAAATATTGATCTTAAAGATGATACAGTAGATAAATATTGTTATGATGACTTTAATATAAATGAGAATAAAAAAGATACTGCAAAAACTTTTGTTACTGGTTCTGATGCAAAATTTACAGTTAAAAATTTACCAGTATACTATGGAAAAAATAAAATAAAATATTATATTGAAGAATATTCTTTACCAGAAAATTTAAAGGAATTTTATGATATAAAAAAGGATATTGATTCAATAGAATTATTAAGTAATAAAAATTATTCGATAGTGATAAATAACCCTCAAAAATATTTACAGATAACAGGTTATGTATGGGATGATGTTGCAAATAATAATAAAGGAACATTAAGAAATGATCTTTATGAATCACCAGAAACAAGAGTAGAAGGTGTAACAGTTAACTTAAAAGATAAAGATGGTAACATTATTTCAACTCAAAAAACAAACTCAAATGGAGAATATAGATTCAAAAGAGTAAAAATTAAGGAATTACCAAATTATTATGTCGAATTTGAATATAATGGACTAAAATATACAAATGTAAAAGCAAATTTCGATAAAGAAAATGGTTCAAAGGCAATAGAGAAATCAGATGATAGAACAGGTTTTAATAATTCATATGCAACGATAAAAGGTGGAAATTCAAAAAATAGTAGTAATACTAAAGGATATACAGTTGATAATAGTGGAAATACAAAATATGATCTAATGTACAAAAATGGAACATATAGTTCATCACTTGTACAAAATACGGGTTATACAGTATCAAGTGCAGCAAATTATGTAAGTGCACAAGGAGTATTTATTACTGCAAGTACAAGAGCTGCAAACTATTCATTAGACAAATGGGATAAAGGTGTTACAGAAATAGCTAATGTTAATTTAGGATTATATGAAAGAGAACAACCAGATTTGGCAATAAGTACAGATATGAGTAATATCGATATGAATATAAATGGATATGATCATAGATATATGGGAAATATAAGATCAAATTATATAAAGGCAGGTTTACCAGATGTTGCATTGAACCCAGGATATAGTGCTTTGTTAGATGGATTTAATACTTCAATAAAAAATAATGCAGGGGATTATAGAGATAAAACATATTCAAGAGGAATATATGATGCATATATAGCATATACAAAAGATAATTTAAATGATGAAGCACGATTAAAGGTATATGTTACATATAGAATTGCTATAAAAAATGAAAGTACAGTTGCTTATGTAAAGGCAAAATCTGTAAGAAATTATGCGGATACACAACTTAATTTTATAGATTCTTATATAGAAGATGGAACTAATACAGATAAAAAGGTTACATGGAAGAATGTAGGAAAGACAGGAGATTCAAAACGTAATATATGGGAATCTGGCGAAGTTGATATGTATATAGAACCTGGAAAAATAGCCAATGTATATTTAACATACGAATTAAATAAAGATGCAATAAGTAAATTAGCATTGTTACAGCCAAATGGAGGAAATGCTTATATACTAAGTAATACTTCTGAAATAACATCATATTCTTCATATGATTCTGGTAAAAAAGCATATGCTGGTATAGATAAAGATTCTGCACCAGGAAATATAACATTTGGAGATGTGGATACATATGAAGATGATACAGATAGTGCACCTGATATTAATATAACAAGAAAACCATCAAAAAATATTGCTGGTTTAGTATTTGAAGATGAAGCAACATTGACACTTACTAAAGAGAGAATAGGTGATGGAAGATATGATAATGGAAATAATACAGTAAATGATGTTCAAGTTGATCTTATTAAATTTGATGGAGACAATAATCATAGTAATGATAGTGTTATTGTATTATATTCATTGGGATCTGACGGACAGGTTATAAAAAAGGATGCAAGTGTAAAATCATCTAATGGTGGAAAATTTGAATTTGATGGAATTATTCCAGGTGAATATGCTATAAAATATACGTATGGTAAAAAGGATAGTATGCAAAGTAAAATTGCAAACAAAGATGTAACTACACAAGATTATAAATCAACAATAATAACGAATGATAAATTTAAAAAGGCAGTTCAAAATAATTCAGAGTATTGGTATGAGGATACAAGTTTAGAAAATTATTCATCTGCACTTGATGATTGGAACTTGAGGACGAATATAAATCGAAATTTAAAAGATATCACATATTCAGTAAAAAATAATTATGATACCAATGCAGATGATGTTAATAATCATTATATGATAGCATCTACAGGAAAAATGACATTCCCTATAGAGGAGACAAAAGGACAGACTACAAATTATGGTTATAGAGAGCCTTCACATACTTATAATATAAAATTTGGTATAGTGGTAAGACCAAAACAAATGTTGACAGTAAAAAAGGAAATAAGCTATATTAAATTGACATTACAGAATGGAATGGTTTTGGTAGAAGGAGATCCACGTACGACAAAAATGAATTATGTGACTTATCCACAAAATGGAATGCTTAAAATAGAAGTTGATAATGAAATAATTCAAGGTTCAAGAATAGAAGTTAAATATACAATTAGTGTTACTAATAATTCTGAAATAGATTACAATACAGAAAGTTATTATAAATATGGAACCAGGGGAAGTAATCCGATATCTTTAAGAATAAATTCTATAGTAGATTATATGGATGATGCTTTAGAGACTTATTATAATGAAAATAGTTCTGATTGGAAATTAAAAACAGGAAGTGATATTAAAGATTCAATTGCTCAAAATGTATATACAACAATAAAAAATAAAAAGAATATTTTTGTAAATGATTGGAATACAGAAATAAAACCAAATGAAACAAAGTCTGTAGATATAGAAGCAAGTAAAGTATTATCTTCTTCAGAGGATAATTTATATGAGAATTATACAGAAATTATTGGTGCTTCAAATGATGGTGGAAAATTCTATGGAGATGAAACAAAAAATTATACACCAGGTAACTTTAATTTTACAGATGATACGCATGAGAGCGATGATAGTTTTGTTAAATTTACAATAGTTCCTTCTACAGGTGATAATTCTATAATTTACTATATTGTTGGAATTTCTTGTTTAATTGTTATTGCAGGGGGAGTTATAATAATAAAGAAATTTGTTTTGTAACTTAAAATTTTATTTAGATTAGAAAGATTAAATAACTTTCATAATATGGCACAGAAAATTTATTATATAAATTTTCTTATGTAGACAAAGAATTGTGGTTTTAAACTGCAATTCTTTTTCTTTGAACTGTAACATTAGGAAAGTTATACAACTTTTCTAATATATAAAACTACTTGAAATTTTTTGGAAAATTTGGTATAGTATATATGGTTTTTAATGTGCTTATAGCTCAGCAGGATAGAGTAGCCGCCTCCTAAGCGGCAGATGGGGGTTCGAGTCCCTCTAGGCACACCAGTAATAAAAAAGCCATGTAATCATTGAAAACACTATGAATTATATGGTTTTAATTTTTTATAAGAGTGAGGAAAGAATTTGAAAGAAAAAATAAAACAAATAACGGAAACGAGACAATTTCATATGTGTATGGTAATGAGCATAATATTATTGATAATATTTGTTGTAGCATTAATCTCTTTGAAATATAATGTAGAAGGTGAAGGCAATCCACCATTTACTTTATCAAAAATATCAATAATAAGTAATGTTGAAGGAACAGATGCGGAAGACGAACAAAATAAATGGAATTTGTCGGTAAACCAAAATAATGATATTTATTTGTATATAAAGAAAAATTCTGATTATAAATATACAGAGACAATTTCAAGTGTTGTTTTAGACAATTTTAAAATTAATCAGGAACCTAAAGTTGGAAAAATAAAATTATTAAAACCAGATGCAAATATTGATAGTGTAATTTTTAAAAATAGTTCAGAAAATGAAGTTGATAGAATAGAGTATAAGGGGGATATTGATTCAAGCATAAAAGAAATGAAAATTTCAAATCAAGGTGGATTAGTAGTCTTTAGATATGCTATTGAGGATATGGGAAATTATACTTCAAATGATGATGAAAAGATAAATCATTATGATTTGTTGAAAAAATTGGCAATAAATAATGATGATATTAAATTTAGTGTTTCATTTGATATTATTGTGAATTTAGATTCTAAAAAAAGTTATAAAGCTAGCATGAATTTAGATTTACCAACAGGAAATGTTGTAGATAATGGAATGCAAAGCACTGAAAACACTGACTTAAAAGATATTATTTTTAAAAGAACATAAAAGAATTTAAAAAGTACTTGATAATTTTTTAAAGTCAGTATATAATACAAAGGTATGAAATTTAATCTTTGTATAGAGGGTAATCCAATAGAGACCTATGAACCTTGTCAGGTCCGGAAGGAAGCAGCAATAAGTAGAAAATCTTTATGTGGAGTACTCTCTATAGAGGGATTAAATTTTATACTATAATAAGAAAATTTTTAATTTCCTTATTATAGTAAATTCTAAAATTATAAAGGATGTGAAATTATGGGGTACACAGCTCTTTATAGAAAGTTTAGACCAATAACTTTTTCAGAACTTGTTGGTCAAGAACACATTACACGAACATTAAGAAATCAGATTATGGCAGATAGAGTGGGACATGCTTATTTGTTTAATGGTGGGCGTGGAACAGGTAAGACATCATCTGCAAAAATTTTGGCAAGAGCAATAAATTGCTTAAATCCAAAAGATGGGGAACCTTGTAATGAGTGTGAAATTTGTAAAGGGGCATTAAATGGTTCACTTACAGATATTGTTGAAATGGATGCTGCTTCAAACAATAGTGTTGAAGATATTAGAAGTATTCGTGAAGAAGTTAATTTTTTGCCAACAAAGGCGAAATATAGAGTATATATTATAGATGAGGTTCATATGCTTTCACCAGGAGCTTTTAATGCATTATTAAAGACTTTGGAAGAGCCACCAGAACATGTTAAATTTATTTTAGCAACAACAGAACCTCAAAAGCTACCTGCAACAATACTTTCAAGATGTCAAAGATTTGATTTTAAAAGAATTTCAAATGAAGATATTATAAAAAGACTTGAAATTGTTTGCAAAGAAAGCAATATAGAAGTTACAGATGGGGCTTTAAAAATTATTTCAGTTTTAGCTGAAGGCGCAATGAGAGATGCTTTGTCAATTTTGGAAAGATGTGTTCAAGATGGAGAAAATAAAATTGACGAAGATAAAATTAAAGATTTAGTTGGAATTCCTAAAATTACATTTGTACATAGTATAGTTGATGCTATTGTTGAATATGATATAGATAAAGCATTAGCTAGTATGGATGAAATTTTAAATCAAGGCAAGGATTTAAATAATTTTTTATGGGAAATTATTAAATATGTAAAAGATGTCTTAATTTATAAATCTTCTGGAAAAGCAGAATTATATAGTGAAGAAGAAGTCACAAATATCAAAGCCTTATCAGATAAAGTTACAAAAGAGAAGTTAGTTAATTTGATTTATGAATTATCAAATTTAGAAAATGATATGAAATGGTCTACACAAAAAACAATTATGTTTCAAGCTGGTATTATTAAGCTATGTAGTAAAGAAGTTGGTACTGGTGGAGATGTTGAAGAAAGACTTGAAAAAATAGAAAATTATTTGAAGTCTGGAAAGGTTGCAGTTACAAACAACGCAACATCAGGAATAGCTTTTAATAATATGGCAACATATAATAATTCAAATTCTGTAGTTAGTACTAATAATATTGTTAGAAATAGTATGCAGCCTAAAATGGGTAATGCTCAGGGTATTTCTAATAATAGTGTAAGTAAACAGCCAAAGAGCAAGACATATTCAAATGATTTAAGTAAGAGTTGGCCTAAAATTGTAAATGATTTAAAACAGAATGGTAAAATAGTATTATATACAAATTTAATGAATACTAGCGCTGAACAGCTAAGTGATAATACTGTTGGTATTAAATTTAAAAAAGGAATGACAGCTTTTGGTAAAGCTGTTTTAGATAAACAGGAAAATATTAAGGAAATTTCTAGTTTGGTTTCGTTAGCTTGTGGTAAGGATATGCAGATTAAGTATATAAATGACGCTCAAAATCAGGGTGCTGTGCATAATCCTGAAGACGATATTCAAAAGTTAGCAAGCGAGTCTAATATTCCTTTTAACATGGTGTAGAAATGTATTTTTTTTATAAAAATAAGAAATATTAGAATGATAAAAAAGGAGGATTTTAAAATGGCAAAAAGAGGTGGATTCCCAGGAGGTATGGGAGGATTTGGCGGAATGAATATGAATAATTTAATGAAACAAGCCAAAAAAATGCAAGAGGAAATGCAAAAGTCACAAGAGGAGCTATCAAGTAAAGAATTTGATGCAACAGCAGGTGGTGGAGCAATTAGTGTAAAGGTTACAGGGGAGAAAGTTATAAAAGAAATAAAAATCAAACCTGATGTTGTTGACCCAGATGATGTTGAAATGTTAGAGGATTTAATTTTAACATGTGTTAATGAAGCATTAAGAAAAGTTGATAGTGCTCAAAGCCAAGAATTTGGAAAGTTTAATATTCCAGGATTAATGTAAGGAGAAAAAAGGATGTCACTATATTCACCATCAATAGAAAAATTAATAGAAAGTTTTGAAAAGTTGCCTAGTATAGGACATAAAACAGCTGCTAGACTTGCTTTTTACATATTAAATTGTTCTGAAGAAGAATCAAATGAATTTATAAAATCAATACAAGATGCAAAACATAATTTAAAATATTGTAGCAAGTGTTTTAATATTTCAGATACTGACCCATGTCCAATATGTGCAAGTCCTAAAAGAGACCAATCTTCTATATGTGTTGTAGAAGATGTTAGGGACATTATTGCTATGGAAAAAACGCATGAATTTAAAGGTGTGTATCATGTTTTACATGGTTCTATTTCGCCTATGAATGGAGTTGGACCTGATGACATTAAAATTAAAGAATTGCTTGCAAGACTTATGGATGGAAGTGTAAAAGAAGTTATACTAGCTACAAATCCTAGAGTTGAAGGTGAAGCAACTGCGATGTATTTGTCTAAACTTATTAAACCTTTAGGCGTTAAAGTTACTAGAATTGCGCATGGTATTCCTGTTGGTGGAGATTTAGAATATACAGACGAAATTACTTTAACTAAGGCTTTAGAAGGTAGAAGGGAAATTTAACAAATTGAAACAAAAGTACATATAATATGTCAGAGGTGTATTTTATGTGCTTTTCTGATTTTTCTAGTTGTAATTTAATAGGATTGGCAAGTTCTCTTGCAATTAGTATTGGAGAAGATATGGATGCTGATGAATTAGCTGTATTGGCAGCTTTCTTTACTGCATTTGCTGATAATCTTGCTATTATTGCGGCTAAAAAATCTATGGAAGAAAAATAGGTAGAAAAATGGTAGTAATAATTATACAAATTGTACAAACAATATATTCAATTTATATCATGTTTTTAGATAAAAAGAAGAATATGTTAATAAATATGTTTATAAGTAATTTAATATCTTTAATACTTTTTCAGGTAGCGGGGTTAGGTGCAGCGTCACTTACTACAATATTTATTACATTACGTTCTTTTTTGTTTATGTTTAAGGATAGATATAAAACAAATTTTGTTTTTTTATTTTGTTTGGGATTACATATTATAGCAGGAATTGTAACGTTTACAGGATTGTCAAGTTTATTGCCAGGTATTACGGCAGTTATTTCTGTTGTGGTTTTATGGTTTGGAAATGAACAACAAATTAGAATCGGTACAACAATAGCTAATTTGATCTGGGTTGTATATTATTTTGTTAATGGAATATATATATCAGCAGTAACTAATATTGTAATAATTTTATTTACTATATTTAGTTATGAAAAAAATAGAAAGAAAGTATAAATAAAAAATAGAAAATAATTAATATATTTTCTATTTTTTTATATTTATAAAAGAATTTTACATATATTTTCAGTAGAATGTTTTTTTGCCAAAAGTTCTGTATTTTTTTTCATTTCAATTAATTTTGAAGTGTTATTAAGTACACTTTTTAAAACCTCGCGAGAAGAATCATCTTTTCTTAGCCAAATACCAGTACCTTTACTTTCTAAAAACTCAGCATTTTCTTCTTCTTGGCCAGGAATAGGGTTGATAATTATCATAGGTAAATTTGATGCCAGACTTTCAGAGGTTGTTAATCCACCAGGTTTTGAGATAACTAAGTCAGAAATTGACATTAATTCAGGTACTTTATTTGTAAATGCTAAAACTTTTACAGATTCTTGTTTATTATTTTCTTTAACAATTTTTTCAAATTCGGATTTCATTTTTTCATTTTTCCCAGCAATTGCAATGACTTGAATATTATCGAAATTTTTAACTAAATTATTAAAGATTTCAACAGTTCTGGCTTTTCCAAGACCAAATTCGCCACCACCAAAAAATAAAATATTTTTTTTATTATCTTTTAAATCAAATTCTTTTAAAATTTCTTCTCTATTATATTTTTGTAAAAATCTAGAAGATATAGGTATTCCGGTTACGAATACTTTGTTATCAGGAATGTTTTTTGCGACAAGATAATTTTTCATTTTATCATTTGCAACGAAAAAATAATCTGTTGTTTCGTTTCCAACAAGCCATTGGTCATGTGGTGAGAAGTCTGTCATTATTGTTGCAATCTGGGCAGTTATTTTACCTTTTCTTTTTAAGTATGCACACATTTGACTGCCAAATGGATGTGTTGAAATTATTAAATCTGGTTGTTTTTCTCGTAATAATTTTAAAAGCTTTATTGCTAATAATTGATTTGATTTTGATGATATGTGTGCTAATGGACCTTTTTGCGAGTCGGCATATATTTTACCCCAAGCCCATGGCATTTTTTTTGCCATTTCTCTGTATGCTGCTGTTGTGACTATTTCAATTGGCTTATTTACATATTTCATACAGTCTATTAGTTCTGTTTCACAGTTGTTATAATTGGTATCAATACATTCTTTTATGGATTTTGCGGCATTTAAGTGACCGCCTCCATATGATGCGTAAAATATTAAAATTTTTTTCATTTATTACTCCTTGATTTTTGTTTTAAATATTTTTATGTATTAATTTTAGCATAAATTTTATTCAATTAGCAATGTTTTTTACAAAATATTCTTTTTTAAAATTTTATAATATATTGTAATGTATAATATTAGAATTTTTGTAAAAAATATAAATGAAAATTTTATAAAAAAGGTGATAGTGTGAAAAAATTTTTAAAACTAATTTTAATAATATTTTTGTTAGTGTTATCAACAATTTGTATATTTATTGTGGATAAAGGTAAAACAAATAATGTTTCATTGGCAAAAACAACAAATACATCAGATGTTCAATTGATGGCAAGAGCAATAAATGGTGAAGCAAGGGGAGAGCCATATGAAGGACAAGTTGCTGTTGGTGCTGTTATTTTAAATAGGGTAAAGGACTCGAGGTTTCCTAATAGTATTTCTGGGGTAATATATCAACCAGGTGCATTTACTGCAGTATCAGATGGTCAAATTAATGTAACAATAAGTGAAGGTTCTACAGTATATAAAGCAGCTCAGGATGCAATAAATGGTTGGGACCCAACGAGTGGATGTGTATACTATTTTAATCCATCGACTGCAACAAATAAGTGGATTTGGTCTAGAACATTGGTAAAAACTATTGGAAAACACAGATTTTGTAAATAGAAAAAGAAAGGTTGAGTTTATGAAAAAGGTAGAAATAAAAAAAATTCAAGTTAATAAAGCATATATAATAGCTTCAATTATTGTATTTGTGGTTGTTATAGGAAGCTTAATTGCTGTGATTGTAAATAATAATAAAGAGGCAAAAACTGCATCTGAAAATACTTACAATATGGCTTTTTATCAAGTTGTTGATTATGTTCAGAATGTTGAAACATATTTAGCAAAATCGTTAATTTCAAGTACTCCAGAACATGGAGCAGAGACTTTAACAAATGTATGGAGAGAGGCAAATTTGGCACAGGCATATCTTTCACAATTGCCGGTTGAAAGTCAAGAATTAGAGAACACTGAAAAGTTTTTAAATCAAGTTAGTGATTATAGCTATTCTTTATCAAGAAAGAATATTTATAATGAAAAATTATCAGATGAAGATTTAAAAAATTTAAAAGATTTGCATAACTATAGTGTTGAATTAGAAAATACTTTAAATCAATTATCTGAAGATATAAATTCTGGTAGAATAAAATGGGGAGAACTTACTAATAAAGGAAATGTGGCATTTGCTCAACAAGTAAGTACAAGTTCTATGGATGGATTTAGCAACTTAGAAGAAAATTTCCATCAATATTCAGGTTTAATATATGATGGTGCATTTTCTGAGCACCTAACAAAAGGCGAGAAAAAAGGTTTAACAGGTGATGATATTGATGAAGAAACAGCAAAACAAAAAGCAATAGATTTTATAGGTAAAGATAATGTTCAAAATGTTGAAAGCTTAGGTTTTTCAGAAAATGCAACAATACCAGAATATAATTTTTCAATAAAAACAAATTCAGAAGATAGTATTAATATATCAATTTCCAAAAAAGGTGGACATATTGTATATATGAATTCAAACAGAAACGTTAATGCTGAGTCAATATCTCAAGATGAGGCAAACCAAAAGGGCAAAGATTTTTTAAATAATCATGGAATTTCTAATATGAAAGAAACTTATTATTTAAAACAAGATGGAATTGTTACAATAAATTACGCTTATTGCCAAGGTGATGTTGTTGTATATTCTGATTTAATAAAGGTTAAGGTTGCTTTGGATAATGGTGAAATCCTTGGAATTGAAACTACAGGTTACTTGAATAATCATACGCAAAGGGATATTTCTAATGTTAAGATTAGTAAAGAGAATGCAAAGAAATCCTTAAATAAAGATTTGGAAATTGTATCTGAAGGTTTGGCTATAATTCCTACTGAATTTCAAACAGAAATTTTGTGTTATGAATTTAAAGGGAAAGTTGATGATAGAGAATTTTTGGTATATGTAAATGCGGAGAGTGGTAGAGAAGAGGATATTTTGATTATTACAAATACTCCTAATGGAACTTTGACTATGTAAACCATTGGGGACGTTGTTTCGACCAACGGGGACGTTCTTAAATTGGTTGAAATAATAAATGTAAATTAATAAAAAAATTGTTAATAATTTTCAACCAATTTAAGAACGTCCCCGTTGGTCGAAACAACGTCCCCAATGGTTCAACGTCCCCAATGGTTCACAACATCACTAATGTCTTTTGTAAGTATCTTTTGATAATAATGACGTACTTACAACATTTCCATTTTTCTTTAAAGTTTTGTAAGCTTCTGAATAAATTGCGGTAGCTGTTTTTCCAGTTATTCTTGAAGTTATTTGAACTTCGTAATCATTATCAGATCTTAAACCAAAAATTTTAAAATTTGCAACTCCATTTGCAACAGAGCAAGTGATTTTTATAGGATAATCTCTATTATTTTTAAATTTAAAATCAATTGCACCATATACAACGGTTGCATCTCTACTTGCACCAGCATAAGATGGTACAAATTGATGGTTACTTCTTTCTACAATATCTAAATTTGCATATACTACAGCATTATATAATGTTGTAGTTATTTGGCAGATTCCACCACCGATTCCATCTTCAACTCTTCCTGATACATAAATAGGAGCTTCTTTGTAACCAGCTTGAATTGTTCTTGCACCAACGACTTTATTATAAGAGAAAGTTTCGCCAGGCATTAAAACAGTTCCATTGATTTTGTTTGCTGCTAACATTAAATTTGTTGTACGATTTTTGTTACTTGCTGCATATTTGGTTGAGAACTCAGACAATAAATCTGGAAAAGCTTCTGTTCCTATCATATTTGTTGTTACACGTGGGTATAATATTTTTAATGGAATTACGCATTCGTCTTGTGACTCGTTTAATGAATTTTTTGCTTCGTCTAAAGAAATTGCAAAATCTACACCGTTTTCACTTGGATGTATAACAAATGGATTTTGAGTATAATATGCATCTACTGAATCTTTATGTATTTCATTATATATTGAGTCAAGATTTAGTTCATTAGGATAAGCATCTTCAGTAATTAATTCTATATAATTATTCTGGATATTAAGGTTATTAACCTGTGTTATTATTGTATTTGCGGTTTCGTCAACTTTTATTACTTGGCCAGCTTGACCTTTGGTTAGTACCAGATTGTTGCCATCTATGTAATAGCTACTTTCAATTACTTTATCAGGTAATTTACTAGAAATATCCTGTAGGTCTGCTTTTAATTGGTTAGTATCAATAGAAAATCCAGGGTCTATATTGACATTAGAAAAAAGAGTTTCTATTATTGTTAAATTTTTTTGAATGATATTTCCACTTTTTCCGATATTATAAGCCATATCAACAGCTTCGTTAGTATTAAAATATATTGATAATTGTGTTGTTGAAAGTGAAGTTTCAAAATCGTTATGTTTTAATGTTATTTCTTCTGGAATTGAAGAACTTATATAGTTTGTAATTTTTTGTTTTGCATCTTCTTTTGTGAGTCCAGATACATCAATTCCTTTTATATATACTCCTTTTGCAATTGTTGTACTTTGGATGGTTGCTAATGAAAATGTGCAAAATATAATTATTGAAATTAATATAAAAATGGTACATAAAATTCCAAAAATTATCCATACATCTGATTTATTTGTAGTGATTTGTTTTGTTTCATCAAAAGGTTTAAAGGTTGTTTCGTTGTTTATTTCTTTTGTTTCCATATATATCTCCTTTTTTTGCCATATAATATAGTATATCATGATAAAAATAAATTTACTACTGTTTGAGATTAAAAAAAATCAAAAATTTTCTAATATATTTTTTGTGTTTTTGCAAATAATAATATTGATAAAACTTAATTTGGTTTTATTAGTAAGGAGGATGTTATGTCTAGAAATAGTAAATTAATATCTGAAAATTTAAGAGAAGAAATTGCAAAAGAGCTTGGAGTTTATGACCAGGTAAAACAAGATGGTGGAAGCTGGGCAAGTGTTTCTTCTAGAGATTGTGGAAATATAGTTACTAAGGCTATTGAGATAGCCAATCGTTCAGTAGAGAATAAGTAGCTAATTTTAATTGAATTTTAGTGATGTAACAGGTATGTTAAAAGGTCAGCGAATACTGGCCTTTTTATGATGAAATTTAAATTATAATATATTTTAATGTGTTTGATTATTATTATTTTTTTCTTGTTCTTTTTGTAAAGTTAATAATCCTTTTTTGACTTTTTCTATAATTTTTGTATTTTCTCTATTTAAAGTGTTGTATGGGTTAATTATTTTTAATCCAAGTAATTCATATGGACAATTAAGAAACGGAACAACCGAATCCAGTGATAAATTAATAAAGATAAAAGAAGATGTTAAATTTAAAAAAATATCAGCAGGAGAGATAAGTAATTTAGCAATAGATAATGAAGGAAATTTATGGTCATGGGGAGAGAATAATAAGGGACAATTGGGTAATGGCACAACTACAAACAACAGTATACCGGCTTTAGTAAAAGCAAATAAATAATTTATTCAAATAGCAGCAGGGGACTGGCATAGTTTAGCTTTAGATAGTGATGGTACTATATGGGGCTGAGGAAGGAATGCTGATGGTGAGTTAGGTACTTTAAAAAATAGATTTGATTCACGAACTGTACCTGTTAAAATTGTACCAGCATATAAGTAAATGTCAAAATTTGACGAACGATTTTTCTTGATTTTTTAACAAAATCATGGTAATATATGGCTATGCAATTTATTTGACAATTGCATAGTCAAATTTTTTAAAAATAAAATTAAATTTTAAAATAAAAATTAAATCTAGCAACTTAGGAAAGACAAAAATATTTTATTAATTTAATCTAATTTATTATTTCTAAATTTTAAGATTAAAAATTAAGTTCAAAATTTAAATCGAAAATACCCAAAAGTATTGAGAAAATAAGGCAAGAGAGGAGGTGCATTTTTTATAGTGCAAATTGTCAAAAAAATTGTAAATACAATTTATAAATATTTACTAAATAGTATTGCTAAAAACAAAAATATTTAGTATAATTAGAAAGGACAGTATATGGTAAAAGAAAAAACAAACAAAGTAGAAAGATTACCAATTACAAATGATTATATATTTAAAAGAGTATTTGCATTTGAAGGAAATGAAAGTATATTAAAAGATTTTTTGGAAGCAATTTTAAAGAAGGACATTAAAGAAGTAGAAATAAAAAATCCAGAAATAATACCTTACGAAAAAGATGAAAAACGAGGACTATTAGATATAAAAGCTCAAATAGATGATGGAACAATTTTAGACATAGAGATGCAAATGGAAGATGAGAAAAATACAGAAGAAAGAGGAACGGAATATTTAGGCAAAATGATATCAGAACAGCTACAAGAAGGAGAAGAATATATAAAATTAAAAAAGAGTATAGTAATATTTATAACAAATTATAATTTCTTAAAAAGGAATAGTTACCATAGTGTGGGAAAAGTAAAATTTGATGAAACATTACCAGAAGAATATGTAAATATGGGATATAAAGAAGAAGACGAAATAGCATCAAAATACATAGAGTTTCATTATATAGAATTACCAAAATATAAGAAAAAAGAACCATCAAAATTTACAAAATTAGACCAATGGATGTGTATATTTACACAAAATGAGGAGGGGATTATTTTGGCAGAGAAAGAAAATAAAGAAATAAAAAAAGCAATAAGAGCTTTAGACTTTATAAGTGCAGACCCAAAGGAAAGAGAAAGGCACAATTCTATATTAATGGCAGAGATTAATAGAAGAACTAGTGAGCATAACTTTTTTGAAGCTGGAAAAGAAGAACGGAATACAAAAAGGAAGATATGAACGGAAGAAAAGAAGGAAAAAAGGAAGGAATAAAAGAAAATAGTATTGAAATAGCAAAGAAATTATTAAAAACTGGAATGGATATAGAACAAATAAAGGATATAACTAATTTGACTAAAGAGGAACTGGATAAAATAATTGAAAATTAGAAATAAAAGTGAACTCAAATTATTAAGAACAATTTAATAATTTGGGTTTGTTTTTTAGTAATAAGATTAATTTATATATTTTTGTAAATTATATAAAAACAATTGCAAAAACAATAAAAAAAGCATATAATCTATCAAGAAAAAACAAGTAAAAGGTTTAAAATTTTAATTCTTTTCTAATTCAAGTTGCAGATAAAGAAAGGTTGAGATTATATGAAAATAAAAGAAATTATACAAGTAACAAATGGGAAGTTAATACAAGGAAATAAAGAAACGGAAATAAAAGAGTTTTGTAAAGATACACGAATAATAAAACCAGGTGATGCATATATAGGAATAAAAGGTGAAAATTTTGACGGGAATACATTGTGGCAAAAAGCATTTGAAGCAGGAGCAGACATAGTAATTGTACAAGGAATAGATTTTTCAAAAGAAGATTTAGAAAAATATCAAAATAAAAATATAATAGAAGTTGGGGATACAATAAAAGCTTTAGCAGATATTGCAACATATAAAAGGGATTCAATGGGAAAAGACTTTAAAATGGTTGGAGTTACAGGAAGTGTTGGAAAAACAAGTACAAAAGATATTGTTGCAAATGTTATATCACAAAAATATAAAACATTAAAAACACAAGGAAACAATAACAACGAAATAGGTTTACCATTTACAATGTTTAATTTGAAAGACCAAGAAGCAGCAGTTATTGAAATGGGGATGAACCATTTTGGAGAAATAAGTAAATTAACAAAAATTGCGAAACCAACAATATCAGTAATTACAAACATTGGAACATCTCATATTGGAAATTTAGGCTCAAGAGAAAATATTTTAAAGGCAAAACTTGAAATTCTAGAAGGAATGGATAAAAAAGTTTTGGTTATAAATAATGACAATGATTTATTACATAAATTTTTTATGGAAAATAAAGATGTAGAAATACATACATATGGAATTGAAAATGATTCGGAAGTTAAAGCAGAAGATATTGTTTTAAATGAAAATGATAGTGAATTTATTTGTGATATAAAAGGTGATAAATTTAAGGTTAATGTTCCTGTTGGAGGGATTCATTTTGTGTATAATGCTTTGTGTGCTGCAACTGTTGGAATGTTAATGGGGTTAAGCAATGAACAAATAAAAAGAGGAATTGAAACTTTTGAATTAACTAAAAAAAGAATGGACATAACTGAATTAAAAAATGGTGTTACAATTATAAATGATAGTTATAATGCAAGTTTTGAGTCGATGCAAGCTTCTTTAAAATATTTGCATGGTTTAAATTCAAAAAGAAAAATTGCAGTTTTGGGTGATATGTTTGAACTTGGAGAATATTCAAAAGAATTGCATGAAAAAGTTGGAGTAGAAGTTGCTAAAAATAACATAGATATGCTTGTTTGTTGTGGCGAAAATGCTAAATATATAGTTGAAAGTGCAGAAAAAAATGGTATGTTAAAAGAAAATGTTAATTATTTTGAAAATAGAGAGCAAGTTGAAAAATTTATAAGAGAAAATTGGCAAAGTGGAGATAGTGTTTTGTTTAAGGCTTCTAATGGTATGAAATTTTTTAATATTGTAGAGAATTTGTTAAAGTAATGTATTAAAAATTTAATTTTATTGTGTACTTAAAAAAGTAAAATAGAGTTAAGATTTATATAGAAGGTGTAATTTTAAATAGATGGTTTATGGGTAAATCCATTAAAAAACCTAAATATATTATATAAGGAATAGTATCAATTATGAAAAAATTAGGTGTTATTTTTGGAGGAATGTCAACTGAAAATAAGGTATCTTGTGTTTCAGGTGCTTCAGTAATTAGAAATCTAAATAAAGAAAAATACAAAATTTTTCCTATATTTATAGATGAAAATGGAAAATGGTTTAAAATTCAAATGCTACAAGAAGGTCAAATAAAAATTGAAGATAAAGAACAAATTGAAAATGTATTTGATTATTTAAAACAAATGGATGTTGTTTTTCCAGTGTTACATGGTTTATATGGAGAGGATGGAACAATACAAGGTTTATTTGAATTATTAAAAATTCCTTATGTTGGTTGTGGAGTATTGTCTTCAAGTGTTGGAATGGATAAAGTTTATACAAAAATAGTTTTTGAAAAAGCAGGAATTAATCAAACTAAATATGTCTATATAAGAAAATATAATGATAAATTTATTTATGTAGATAATAACTTTAATGAAGATATAATGAATTTAGAAGAAATTTCTAAATTGACTGTAAAAAAATTAAAATTTCCAATGTTTGTAAAGCCATCAAATTCAGGCTCAAGTGTAGGAATTAGTAAGGTAAATAATGAAAAAGAATTGAGAGATGCAATAATTGAGGCATCAAGATATGACAAAAAAATATTAGTTGAAGAAGGCATAAATGGAAGAGAGGTTGAATGTGCAGTTCTTGGAAATGAAGATGTTCAAAGTTCATGTGTAGGTGAGATTAGGGCTGCTGACGAATTTTATAGTTATGATGCAAAATATAAAAATCAGGAATCAAAGACTTTAATACCTGCAGAAATTTCAGAGGAAAAATCAGAAGAAATTAGAAAATTGGCAGTAAAGGCTTTTAAATCAATTGATGGTAAAGGTTTGTCTAGGGTTGATTTCTTTATAGAAAATGGTACTGAAAAAGTATATATAAATGAAATTAATACTTTGCCTGGTTTTACTAATATTAGTATGTATCCAAAGCTTTTTGAACAGGTTGGAATTAAATATTCTGAGTTGTTGGATGAGGTTATAGAATTAGCTTTTGAATAAATGTTACAATTTACAGCTTTAAAAAAATTTGTGTGCAAGTTGCCCCCCTAAGGGTTATATATATTTGATATTGTATTCTGTTCATTTCGTTTAAAAAGAAAATCTAAAATACCTAACTGAGCCTCTCTCACTTAGGACAAAAATGTATATATGTATATGATTTTAAACTTTTCGAATGTGATTAGAGCAACATTAGAATTTCTTAAATAAATTTATGGAAAGCGTTCACGTCGAGCGAAGCGAGGA
>CAMBEE010000015.1 GCA_945865665.1 uncultured Clostridium sp.
CGGAACGAAAGATCCTGAAACTAATTCATCTATGTATTTTTGAGTGTGCTTTAATTGCATACAATAATTTTCTAGTGATAATGACATTTAGGGTAATACCTGTTCCCATCCCGAACACAGAAGTCAAGCCTAAGTGTGCCGAAAATACTTGTGGGTTACCCTGCTGGGAAGATAGGTTGTCGCTAGTTTTTTTTATTTTATTAATTATTTAAAATAAAATATTTTTATAAATGTAAAAATAAAATTGAAATAAAGGCATTTAAAAGTAAAGTTAAGTAATTTTATTTTTAAATGCTTTTATACTTATAATAATTGATAGGTTATTGTTATATTGATTTGATTAATAATTATTGATTTGATTAATAATTATTGATTTAATGCTTATTTTAAATTAACTATATAAATTATATTTAAAACAGTATGCATAATAAATATCTTTAAAACAGCATGCATAATTAATATATTAAAAACAGTATGCATATAGTATAAGGTATATAACTATAAATAAAAAATATTAAGAGGTGGTAATATGTCAAAAGTAATGTGGAAACCAGGAACATTTTTATACCCAATACCAGCAGTAATGGTAAGTTGTGGAACAATGGAAAAATCTAATATAATTACTGTTGCATGGACAGGAATATTAAATACAAATCCTGCAATGGTATATATATCTGTAAGACCGAGTAGATATTCATATGATTTAATAAAAAATCAAGGAGAGTTTGTAATAAATTTAACTACAAAAGACTTAGTTAGAGCAACAGACTGGTGTGGAGTTAAAACTGGAGCGAAGGTTGATAAATTTAAAGAAATGAATTTGCATAAAGAAAAGGCAAATTTTGTTAAATGTCCTATGATTAAAGAAAGCCCTGTATCTGTTGAATGTAAAGTAAAAGAAATAAAAGAATTAGGTAGTCATACAATGTTTGTAGCAGAAGTGCTTGCAATAAATAGTGATGAAAAATATATAGACGAAAAAGGTGCATTTGATATATCAAAATGTGACTTAATAGCATATGCTAATGGTGGATATTATTCTATGGGAAATAAACTTGGAAAATTTGGATTTTCTGTACAAAAGAAAAAATAAAAAAATTTTCGTAAATTATTGACATATATGGGAAAAAATGATAAAATATTTTAGCGTATGTATATTACGGACATGCGATCACATCGTTTAAAAATAAAAGAAATGTAATTCGGAGGTGTATTAAAATGGCAGCAAAAGGACCAAGAGAAAATATAACATTAGAATGTACAGAATGCAAAAATAGAAATTATGTAACTTCAAAAAACAAAAGAAATAACACAGACAGATTAGAGTTAGTTAAATATTGTAAATTCTGTAAAAAACGTACAACACATAAAGAAACAAAATAAAAATAGGATAAAAGCTATTTTAGGGAGGAAACAAAATGGCTAAAAAAGATGGAAAAAATATAAAAGATAAGACAAGCTTTATGAAAAGCTTCAAAGCAGAATTAAAAAAGGTTATATGGCCAACACCAAAACAACTATTTAATAATACTGTTGCTGTATTAGCAATTGTTTTAATTACTGCAGTAATAGTTTTCGTATTAGATTTTACATTTGAGTCTATTAATAAATACGGAGTAAATAGAATAAAAGAAGTTGTTACAAACTCTAGTGTTGCAAATGAGGCTAATGAAGATACAAATTCTGAAACAAATGCAAATGAAGTAAATGATCAAACAAATTCTGATGCAAATGTAAATGAGGAAAATGTTGCTGAAAATAATTCTGAAGAATCTAATATAGCAGAATAATATATTATTGAATATTTATTCTAAAAATATCAAAGGAGGCTTAAGGTAGATGTCTCAAAAAGATTACGATATGAATCCTAGATGGTATGTTGTACATACATATTCTGGATATGAAAATAAAGTTAAGACAGATTTGGAAAACACAATAAAGAACAGAGAACTTGAAGATTATTTCTTCGATATAATTGTTCCTATGGAAGAACAAATCGAAATAAAAGATGGAAAGAAAAAAACAAATCTTAAAAAAGTTTTCCCTGGCTATGTTTTAATAAAAATGATTGTAACAGAAGAAACATGGTATATAGTAAGAAACACCAGAGGTGTAACAGGATTTGTTGGTTCAGGAACTGATCCTATTCCATTAACAGACGATGAAATAAGAAACATGGGATTTGATGAGGCTGGAATAAATGTTGATTATGAAATAAATGAACAAGTTGAAATCATGAATGGTCCATTTGAAGGATTTGTTGGTACTGTTCAAGAAATAAGCAAAGAAAAACATAAAGTTAAAGTTTTAGTATCAATGTTTGGAAGAGAAACACCAGTTGAATTAGAATTTTCACAAGTTAAAAAAGTTCAATAATTAAATATAATTATAACTTAAAATTAATTATAATCATAACTAAAGATTTAAAAATAAAGAAAATAGTTAAATAAAAATTAATAAAAGGAAAATTTTAGAGGAGGTGCCAATAAAATGGCAGAAAAAGAAATTTCAAATATAATTAAATTACAAATAGAAGCAGGAAAGGCAACACCAGCTCCACCAGTAGGACCAGCTTTAGGTTCAAGTGGTGTTAATATTATGCAATTCGTTAAAGAATTTAATGATAGAACTGCAAATCAACCTGGAATGATAATACCAGTTGTTATAACAGTATACAAGGATAAATCTTTTGAATTTATAACAAAAGTACCACCAGTTGCAGTTTTAATTAAAAAATCTATAAAAATTGAAAAAGGTTCTGGAAAACCAAATAAAGATAAAGTTGCTAAAATAACTAAAGAACAAGTTAAAGCAATTGCAGAACAAAAAATGCCAGACTTAAATGCTGCATCATTAGAAACAGCAATGAGCATGGTAGAAGGTACTGCTAGATCAATGGGTGTAGTAGTTGTTGACTAGTTCGATAAATTAAAATGAATTATTTATAATTTGTTTATAAAGTAGGTATATTAAATAATTTATATTTGTAATTTTAAATTATATTTATAGATTATTTGTAATATAAAATATAATATAAAAATTGGGAGAGTAAAAGCTCGTTAGAACCAAAGGAGGTAAAAAATGAAAGTAGCAAAAAGATATGCTGAATGTTCAAAATTAGTGGACAAAAACAAAGAATATGAAATCAAAGAAGCTTTAGAATTAATTGAAAAAATGCCAAAAGCTAAATTTGATGAAACAGTTGAATTACATGTAAAATTAGGTGTAGATTCAAAACATGCAGACCAACAAGTTAGAGGTACAGTAGTACTTCCAAATGGTACAGGTAAAACACAAAAAGTTTTAGTATTTGCAAAAGGACCTAAAGCTGAAGAAGCTGAAAAAGCAGGAGCAGACTTTGTTGGCGCAGAAGAATTAATACCAAAAATACAAAATGAAAACTGGTTTGATTATGATGTAGTTGTTGCAACACCAGATATGATGGGTGTTGTAGGTAGATTAGGTAAAGTATTAGGACCTAAAGGTTTAATGCCAAACCCTAAATCTGGAACAGTTACAATGGATGTTACAAAAGCAATTAATGAAATTAAATCTGGTAAAGTTGAATACAGATTAGACAAAACTAATATTATTCACTTAGGATTTGGTAAAGTGTCTTTTGGAACAGATAAATTAGCTGAAAACTACGATACAATAATGAATGCTATTATAAAAGCAAAACCAGCAGCAGCTAAAGGACAATATATTAAGAGTGTTTCAGTAACAACAACAATGGGACCTGGAATATTCATTAACCAAAAATAGAATATTAAAGCCAAAGACAGTAGGCAAAAATAAGTCCTACCGAGGTTATAAATAACGTGTAATAAACACTTTTTATAATCTCGTATTGGATGTAAAAAGTGTTTTTAATTTACTGAAATTTTTAATTTTTTTGAGTATGATAAAAAGTAGTGTAATACTGAAAAATGAAAATTTTCAGATTTGTTTTTAAAAATATGGAATTAAGAATGTATAAGAATTCTTAAATCGTAAAAAAATTAGGAGGTGAAAGATAAAAAATGGCAAGTGAAAAAATCTTAAATCAAAAGAAGGAAGAAGTTACAAAATTAGCTAACAAAATCAAAGAAGCTAAATTAGTACTTTTAACAGATTACAGAGGAATTAATGTTGAAGATGTAACAGAATTAAGAGCAGAATTAAGAAAAACAAATGCTGAATATACTGTTATAAAAAACAACATAACAAAAAGAGCATTAGCAGAAGCAGGAATCGAAGGTTTAGAAGATAAATTAGTAGGACCTACAGCTGTAATAATGAGTAATGAAGATTATTTAGAACCATCTAAAGCAATCTATGAATTCACAAAAAATAATGATTATTACAAAATCAAAGGTGGAGTTATTGAAGGTAAAGTAATGTCAGCTGAAGAAATAATCACTTTAGCAAAATTACCATCAAAAGAAACATTACTTTCTATGCTTGCTGGAGCATTACTTGCAAATATTCAAAAATTTGCAGTTGCACTTGATCAAGTTAGAATTCAAAAAGAAGAAGGTTCAGCTGAAGAAACAACAGCAGAAGCTTAGTCTTATAATAATTAGTATTGTGAATGAGTTTGTATATAACTAAAAATTAGTATTTCAAATGAATTTGTATATAACAAAAAAATAGCCAATAAAAATAGGCAAAGATTAATGGTCAACAATAATGTTGGCAAATAAAAATTAGGAGGATTTAATAATGAGTAAAGAAGAAATGATTGAAGAAATCAAAAAAATGACAGTAGTAGAATTATCAGAATTAGTAAAAGCTATAGAAGAAGAATTTGGAGTATCTGCAGTAGCAGCAGCTGCACCAGCAGCTGGAGCAGCAGCAGGAGATGCAGCAGCTGAAAAAACATCTTTTAATGTTGTATTAAAAGAAGCTGGAGATCAAAAAATAAAAGTTATAAAAGTAGTTAGAGATGCTACAGGATTAGGATTAAAAGAAGCTAAAGAATTAGTAGATGGAGCACCAAAAACAGTTAAAGAAAACGTTTCTAAAGAAGAAGCTGAAGAATTAAAAGCTAAATTCACAGAAGTTGGAGCTGTTATCGAATTACAATAATTCTAATAATTGAAATAAGCTATAATATAAAGAAGGACTATAATCAAATTATAGTTCTTCTTTATCATATTCTAGGAAAGTCGCATAATTTTCCTTACTGAACTGTAACTGAAGTAAACAATAATTATTTGAAATAATATAAATTTTCTAGTAATTAAAAAAATTGTATGATATAATAACTAAAGATTATTGAAGAACTATAATTTAAAAATGGAAATAACAGGATTTAGGTCTTATGAAAGGAATGATAGTTGTGATGAGTAAAGTAGGAATAATTGTTGCAATGGAAGAGGAACTAGAGCAGATTTTAAACATAACGAATGATATAGAAGAAAAAGAAATAAGTGGATTAAATTTTAAACTTGGTAAAATAGAAAAGAAAAATGTTGTTCTTGTCAAATGTGGAGTTGGAAAAGTAAATGCTGCAAGAGTAACACAAATATTAATTGATAAATTTAATGTACAATATGTAATAAATGTTGGATCTGCAGGGGCATTAAATCCATTATTGAATATTGGAGATATTGTAATTGGTGAAAAATTAGTTCAGCATGATTTTGATATAACTGCTTTTGACCACGACAAGGGTTATATTACTGGTGTTGGCGATTATATATATAGTGATAATACTCTTGTAGAAAAGTTCAAGAAAATAGCAAATAAGCTATTTGAGAAGGAATATAAGATTAAGTCCGGAATTATTGCAACAGGAGATATTTTTTGTACAGATATTGAAATAAAAAATAAAATATATTCTAAGTTTGATGCTGATTGTGTAGAAATGGAAGGGGCAGCCGTAGCTCAAGTATGTTATTTAGATGAACTACCTTTTATTGTTATAAGAAGTATTTCTGATTCTCCAAATGGTAAAAATGAAATTGATTTTGATAAATTTGTTGATTTTGCGTCTAAGAGATGTGCTTTAATTTTAAAAGAATTTTTAAAAAATTAGTATATTTTGATACATATATTGTAAAATTAATAATTAAGATCATAACAAAAAAACAAGGTTACATAAAAAAATGATAAAAACTATTGCTTGTTATGTAAAAATATGGTATAATGTTAATAGTTTTTATTTATAAAAGAAAGAGGTAAAAAATAATGGATATAATAGCAAACCAAAGTGTGAAAGCAAAAGAACCTTGGTGGAAAGTTCTTATGAGTTTTGCTTCAATTTCTAATAATGACGGTGAAGAAAATGAAATAAATGAAATCGTCAAACAACAGGATAGTAAACGTATTAGTCAATTAGAAAAAATCGTTAGTGATGTTGGAGCAAAAAAATCAATGGAGAGGAAAAACAAAGCATCGAATTCTATTGATATGGAATCAAAAAATTTAAAACAAAAAATGACTTCAGTAAATGATAAGGAAGAACAAAATTTAACAGATGATAAAAATGAACTTATAAGGTAATAATGTAAGAAATTTGATTTTCTTGCATTTTTATCTTGACAAAATACTAAACTCAATGTATAATAAATATCGCAATTGCATATGGCGAAGTAGCTCAGTTGGCTAGAGCATCCGGTTCATACCCGGCAGGTCGAGAGTTCGAATCTCCCCTTCGCTACCAAAAATACAAAAATGACTAAAAATAAGATGTTTCAAGTGTTTTGAAACATCTCATTTTTTCTTAGCCACTATTTAGCCACTCAGTTTAAGATAGAATTTAATTATCTACTTTGTTTAATCCATAATTTAATGATGCATATTTTCTTAATTTATAACATAAAAATTCCCCGCCTTAGCCGTAAGATGTCTTGAATTTTTAAGGACCTGCTCCTAAAAACAGGTGGGTGCCTACCACAATATTCCTGGGTTTCTTACATAAAATGCAAGCATACACGCCATATTATGAGATTAGCTCCTCTTACAAACTTGTAGGTTCTAAAAATTCTGTCTACACGTACTATGCAGGGTAAATTAATAACTTAATTATTAGATTATCTATAGTTTAGCATATAAATAAATTTGTTTCAAATAAAATAAATCTATATAAACTTGATTAGATATTATTTATATTATTGTATCTCTTTTTAAATAATTTATTCTAACTTTATTTAATTTTTTTAAAATTGATAAGAAGAGAAATTTATGGTAAAATAATTTAAATATTGTGTATAATAGTTAAGTGTCTTTAAATTCTTTATTTAATTTTCCAATAGCTTTAGTTTCAATTCTTGACACATATGAACGAGAAATTCCCATTAATTCTGCGATTTCATGTTGAGTTTTTGGCTTATGGCCTCCAAGACCAAAGCGTAATTCTATAATTGTTTTTTCTCTATCTTTTAGAACTTCACCAATTTTTTTATATAATAATTTTATTTTCATTTTTAAGTCAACCTCATCTTCTATATTCCTCTCATCATTTTCAAGGACTTCCTGTAATGTAACAACATTATCATCTTTATCCTTTCCAATAGGTTCATTTAAATATACTTCTGCATTTAGTTTTTTAGTTGAACGCAAGTACATTAATATTTCATTATCTATACACCTAGAAACATATGTACTTAATTTTGATCCTTTATCAGTATTAAAGCTATTAATACCTTTTATCAAACCAATTGTTCCAATAGAAATTAAATCATCTTGTTCAATTTTTGTATTTGAATATTTTTTTACTATATGGGCGACTAATCTTAAATTTCTTTCAATTAAAAGATTTCTAGCATCTTCATCTCCTTTTTTAAGAAGTTCTAAATATCGAGTTTCTTCTTCACTTGTTAATGGTTCAGGAAATAAGTTGCTTCCTGAAATATAACCGAACAGCGAACACTGCAGAATGTAAAAAGTTCAAAAGTCCTAAAATACTAATACTACAAAGTGCTTCTAACATTAATGCACCTCCAAATCTTATATATAGAATTATATGAGGGGATAAAAGCAAAAGTGCAAGTACAAAAGATTTTATAATTTTATTGTAAAAATTATTAAAATATGATATAAAAAGTATATAGGATAACGAAAGAAGGGTGTATGTATAATGGAAAAAAATCAGAATTTAAATAGTAAGAATTATATAGAATATTCTACAAAAATTTTTGATAGTGTGAATGAAGAAAGACCATCATTTATCATAAAGGAATTAGAAGAAAAAATTAATGATAAAGATGTAAAGAGAGTTCTTGCAATATTATTGAAATATAGTATTAATGGAAATGAACAAGATGTTATAATTGGAACTTTAAAAAATACAGTAAATCGTACTGAAAAGGCTAAAGTAATAATACAGTATCTTACTGAACAATTTCATGAGAATTTTGATGGAAAACAAGAATTCAATAGTTACTATAAATTAATGCAATATATAAAGAAAGAGGGGGTTCCTTTTGAATTGACAGTTGAGGGGACTAGTATGCTTACAATTAAAGATAAAAGCAATGTTAAAATAACAAGAACAGTTTATGATAGTGAAAACGGAAAAATGAATAAAATTTTTGTTGATGATGATATTGAAATGATGAAAAATCAACGAAATATTGAAATGTTAAAATACATAAAAGAAAAAGAACAAGAAAAAAAATGGCATGCAAGAAGGGAGAAAATATTAAATCAACTTGAAAAAACAGGTAATGATGATAAACAAAAATTTATAAATGGGGAAAAAATAACAGAATTTATAAATAATGCTAATGAAGATAATGATATAAAAAGAAATTTGGTTAGTGACTATCTTGTAGAATGTTTTGAAAGTAATGATGCTAATAAAATTAATTTGGCTAATGGATATGCTCAAATGCAGGAAAAAGGATATGCAATTAATGTTAGAGTTGCATTAGAAGAACAAAGAGATAAATGCTACAAATTAATTCAAATAGAACAGGATAAACAGGAAGTAAATGAAGTACAGGTAAAGAAGATTCTTAAGCTTATAGATAATATAAATGAATACTTAAATTTATTTGAATTGGTAAAGGAAAAAAGAGATTGGAATGCAAGTTTTACATATAAGGCTAAAAAGTTAAACTTTTCTGAAGTAAAAAAATTGTGTGAATTATATAGTCCGAATGATAAAGAAATATTAAAATATTTGGAGTTGAAAGAAAAAACATTGAGTGATGAAAAACTAAATAAATCAGGAAAAAACAATGAATATATGGATTCTGAATCTATACAAAATTTAGACAAATTTTTAGTGAAAAGTTGTGTAAAAGATTATACAAAACCTAACAATTTATATTCTGCTAAAAATGTTGTAATAGAAAACGGAAAATATATGGTTAATAAATTATATGGCCATATTGTAAGAGAAATGATAGAATATAATAGTGATATTGTAGGTGTATATAATAAATATGCAGAAAAAAGTTATGGAGTAAAAACATATCCAGTAGATGAACAAAGTGATAAGGAGGAGGATTTTTCAAAGACCGTAAAAAAAGTTTCAGAAAAAATAATTGAAGGTGATAGGATACATCCTGATTTTGATGATAATGGTGATAGATAAATTCAATATATAAAGGGGTGATTATATGATAATATCAGAAGCAATAAAAAAAGGAATGATAGAACTAAAAAATGGAAATGTAGAAGAACCAAAATTGAAAGCAAGACTATTAATGCAATGTGTATTAAACAAATCAAGACAGTATGTAATTGTAAATGATATGGAACAACTCGATAAAGCTAAAGAAAAACAATATTGGGAAGAAATAAAAATATTAAAAAAAGGAGTTCCAATTGAACATATAACACACCAAAAGGAATTTATGAAATTGAATTTTTTTGTAGATAAAAATGTTTTAATTCCTAGACAAGACACGGAAATATTGGTTGAAGAAGTTATAAATATTGCAAAAAAAATCAATGCAAAAAAGATATTAGACTTATGCACGGGAAGTGGAGCAATTGCAGTATCACTTGCCAAATATTTACCACAAGCAGAAATTACAGCAATTGATATAAGCAATGATGCTTTAAAAATAGCAAAGAAAAATGCAATTAGTAATAATGTTCAAAATCAAATCACATTTATAAGTTCAGATATGTTTACAAATCTAAGTGAAGAAAAATTTGATATAATTGTATCAAATCCTCCATATATAAAAACTAATGTTATAAAAAATTTGGATATTCAGGTGCAAAATGAACCATATATAGCATTAGATGGTGGAAAAGATGGTTTGGATTTTTACAAAAGGATTATTAATGAATCTTATCAATATTTAAAATATAGTGGATATTTATGTTTAGAAATTGGATTTGACCAAAAAATAGATGTTATTGAACTTATTGAAAATACCGAAAAGTTTGCAGGTACTTATTCAAAAAAAGATTTGTTTGATAATGATAGAATTATAGTTACACGATTAAAGTAAGGAGGTAAGAAAATGTCTTTTTCATCAGATTTAAAAGAAGAACTTAGTAAAATAAGCAATTTAAATAAAAAAGATGAAGTAAAATATGAGTTAATTGGATATTTGATTTCAAAAAATGCTTCAGTTGTAAAAAATAATGTAAGGTATGCAACAGAGAGTGAGTACAATATAAATCGTTTTTCTAAGTTGTTAAGAAATTTGGATATTGATAATAATATTGAATTTGATGGGAAATCATTTATAATTACTTTTAAAGTAAAAAATCTTATTGAAGAAGTTGAGGGTGTTGAAAATCAGTTACAGATAAGGAAAAACGGTGATTTTGCTGATATAAAAACAAGTTTAAACGAACAAAATAAAAATTTGATAATTGATAACTGTAAAAGGGCAATTATAAGAGGGGCTTTTTTAGGAGCGGGATCGGTAAATAATCCTAGTAGAACATATCATTTGGAAATAAATTTATCAACAAAAGATAATATGGAATTTTTGGATGAAATATTAAAACAATGTAATATTAAATGCAAAAAATTAGAAAATAATAATTCAATTTATTTGAAAGATGGAGAAGAAATTTCATCAATTATTGCTTTGTTTGGGGCAAGTAGTAGTGTTTTGAAATTTGAAGATATACGTGTTCAAAAAGAAATGAATGGTAAAGTTAATAGAATTGTTAATTGTCAGTCTGCTAATTTGAACAAAACATTGAATGCGTCTGTTGAACAAATTGATGCTATTAGAAGGTTACAGCAGTCTAACAAATTTAATAATTTAGATGATAATCTTAAAGAGATTGCTTTACTTAGATTAGAGTATCCAGATATGTCTTTGGTTGAACTTGGAAAAAAATTAAAAGAACCACTTGGAAAATCAGGAGTAAATTATAGATTAAAGAGAATTATTAAAATTGCAGAGGATTTATAAAGGAAGTTGAAGATGGAGTTAGGAATATATGTGCATATACCTTTTTGCATTAAAAAATGTGATTATTGTGATTTTATATCATATTCAAATTGCTTTGATATGCAAGAGAAATATGTTGAAAAATTATTAGGAGAAATTGAAGAAAATAAAAATTTATTAAAAAATAATTTTATAAGTACTATTTATATTGGAGGAGGTACTCCATCAGCAATAAATCCTGAACTTATAAAAAAGATTTTGAATAAGATTTATGATGTTGCAGGAATAGAAATTGAAAAAAATAAGGGGACATCAAACGGTGGCAAAAAAATAATTGGAAATGAGATACCAGATAAAAAAGAAAAAATTGAAATTACAATTGAGGTAAATCCAGGAACTACAACAAAAAATAATCTACAAATGTATAAAAATTGTGGAATAAACAGATTAAGTATAGGACTTCAAAGTACTGATGATGATATTTTAAAAGAAATTGGAAGAATTCACAATTATGAACAATTTTTAGATACATATAAATGGGCAGAAGAAGCGGGATTTGAAAACATAAATGTTGATTTAATGTTAGGACTTCCTGGACAAGATATTGAAATTTTAAAAAAGAGTTTGGAAAAAGTAGTTAATTTAAAACCAGAACCAAAGCATATATCTGTGTATTCTTTGATAGTAGAAGAGAACACAAAAATAGAACAAAGAATTGGCTCAGGGGAATTAAGTTTGCCTGATGATGAAGAAGAAAGAAGACAATATCATTATATGAAAAATTTCTTAGAGTTGAATGGGTATAAACATTATGAAATATCAAATTTTGCAAAGCCTGGGTTTGAATCAAAGCACAATATGAATTGCTGGGAGCAAAAGCAGTATGTTGGCTTTGGAGTTGCGGCAAGTTCATATGTAAAAGGTGTTAGATATACAAATACATCAAGTTTAGAAAAATATTTGAATGTTAAAACAATTGTTGGAAATGATTTTGAAACTGTTAAAATTATTGAAGAAACTCAAAATAAGTCAGATATGGAAAAAGAATATATGATGCTTGGACTAAGAAAATTAGATGGTGTTAGCATTTCTAAATTTGAACAAAAATTTGGAGAAAATCCAATTTATTTGTTTAGAAATGAGTTGCAAAAATTAGTTGAAGAAGATTTACTTGAAGTTGATTTAGATGATATTAAATTAACAAATAATGGACTTGATTTGGCTAATTTGGTTTGGGAAGAATTTGTATGAGAGGAGTTTTATAATATATATATATAGGATTGAAACTCTAATGTATGTCAAATATTATATAGTTATGATAAGTAATTATTTAGTAATTTTTGGATTCATTTTTATTAAAATTTGGGTTGCAGATAGTGTATAATATATGATACAATATATGTAAATAAAGAGTAGGAGGATATGCAATATGGAAAAAGATTTTGTTTTTATTCAATCAGTGATAGCTGCACGGAGAGGAAAATTGGTATACTGGGTGTTTAAAAGAAACAAGTTTTTACCAGTTGCCACTATTCAAGAAACTCCAATGATTTTGGAGATTTCAGATTTTAGAGGTAATAAAGAGATGCATGAAAGCATCAAAGAAGCCTATAAAAAATTTTTGGGATGCAGTTGAGCTGCATCCATCATTTTATAAAGAGGAAAGAAAATGAAAAATATAAAAGATTATGATTTAGAAGATTTAAAAAAAGAACTTGTAGAAATAGGAGAAAAACCATTTAGGGCAGAACAAATATTTAAATGGTTATATCAAGAAAAAGTAAAAGAATTTGACGAAATGACAAATCTATCTTTAGCATTAAGAGAAAAACTAAAAGAAAATTATACAATTTGCAATTACAAAATTTTAAGAAAACAAGAATCAAAAGATGGAACAATCAAATATCTATTTGACGTGTTAGATGGTAATGCAATAGAAACAGTATTAATGAGTTATCATCATGGATACAGCATTTGTGTATCTTCACAAATTGGATGTAAAATGGGTTGTAAATTCTGTGCATCAACAGGAATTAACTTTATAAGAAGTTTAACATCTGGTGAAATTGTTGAACAAATTTTAGCTGTTGAACAAGATACAGGTGTTAGAATTTCTAATGTTGTGTTTATGGGAATAGGTGAGCCTTTAAACAATTATACTAATGTTGTAAATGCAATTAGAATTATAAACAATCCAAAGGGACTAAATATTGGAGCAAGACATATAAGTGTTTCTACAAGTGGGTTGGTACCTGGTATTTATAGATTAGCAGAGGAAAATATTCAATGTACTTTATCTATTTCTTTACATGCAACAAATAATGAAAAAAGAAGTAGTATGATGCCTGTAAACAATGCTTTTCCAATTGAAGAATTGATGCAAGCATGCAAAGATTATATTGCTAAAACTAATAGAAGAATATCTTTTGAGTATGCATTGGCAAAAGATAATAATGATAATCTTGAGGATGCTAAAGAATTGGTTAAACTGTTGCATGGTATGTTATGCCACGTTAATTTGATTCCTATTAATAAAATTGAAAATGGTGCTTATTCTAAGTCTTCTAATGATAATATTATGAAGTTTAGAGATTATTTAAATGATCATGGAATTGTTGCTACTATTAGAAGAGAACTTGGTTCTGATATTGATGCGGCATGTGGACAGTTGAGAAGAAAAAATTTGAAAGAAGATGAATAAAATTTTGGGATTAGGGGACGGATTTTTAACGGGATTGGGGGACGGGTCTCTAATCCCGAAATTTTTTTGCATAAAACTTCGGGATTAGAGACCCGTCCCCCAATCCCGTTAAAAATCCGTTCTCCAATCCCGAAATTTTATAGTATAATACAAATTAATCCTCCTGAACCCTCATTAACAATACGTTCCAAAGTCTCCTGAAGTTTCATTTGAGCATCTTCTGGCATCTTAGAAAGTTTTGTTTGTAAGCCCTCATTAACAAGTTCATGCAAACTCTTTCCAAAAATGTTAGATTCCCAAATTTGTTTAGGGTCATTCTCAAAACCAGAAAGTAGATAATTTACCAATTCTTCAGACTGTTTTTCAGAACCAACAATAGGTGAAACTTCAGTAGTTACATTGGTCTTTATCATATGGATGCTAGGAGCAGTTGCTTTTAATTTCACACCAAAGCGTGAGCCTTGTTTAACCATTTCAGGTTCTGCTAAAACTAAATCATCAATTGATGGAGTAACAATTCCATAGCCTTTTGCATTGACTTCTTCGAGAGCATATGCAATTTTATCATATTTTTTCTTAGCAGAAGAAAGGTCTGTAATAATTCCAAATAAGTCACCTTCATTTTCAACATTGACGCCAGTGATTTCTGATAAAACTTTGTAGAATAAATTCTCTTTTACATCAATTTGAATTTTAACATTACCAGAACCAAGTTCAATATTTGTAATTGTAGTTCTAGAAATTATTTCAGTTTGACTTATTTTTTCTGTACAATTTGAAATATCTTTTAAAACATTTGCATCTGCAAATGCGTCTTTAATTTCATTAAATAATTCAGTTTTTATAGGATGGTTAAAGCTTAATCCGTCAACCCAACGAGGTAGTTTAATAGCAATTTTTTGTGCAGGAAATTCGTATAAAATCTTAGAAAACATTGTGTTTATGTCGTTTATACTTAAGTTTGCACAATTTATTGGCATTACGCTTGTATTATATTTATCAGTTAATTTTTGAGCCAATTCTTGAGTGTAATCAGATGACGGAGTTTCAGAGTTTAGTAAGATTATGAATGGTTTATTTAAAGCCTTTAATTCAGAAACCACACGCTCTTCTGCTTTTATATAATCTTCTCTTGGTATATCTGTAACAGTTCCGTCAGTTGTAACTAAAATGCCAATTGTTGAATGTTCCTCAATTACTTTTTTAGTACCAATTTCGGCTGCTGATTCAAATGGAATTTCCTTATCAGACCAAGGTGTTTTAACCATTCTAGGCATATCATCTTCAAGGTATCCAATAGCATTATCAACTAAATAGCCAACACAGTCAACTAAACGAGTTTTGAATTTTAAGTTATCATCTAAAGTAATTTCAATAGCCTCATTTGGAACAAATTTAGGTTCAGTTGTCATTATAGTTCTGCCACCAGCACTTTGAGGCAATTCATCTTTTGCTCTTTCTTTTTTGTATTCATTATCAATATTTGGAATTACAAGTAAATCCATAAAATTCTTAATAAATGTTGATTTACCAGTACGAACAGGACCTACAACTCCAACATAAATGTCACCATCAGTTCTTTTTGCTATGTCCTGATATAAATTTGAACTTTCCATCTATATACCTCCCTTAAAAATGCGGACGTTAATATGAAATATAAAAAAATGATATTATTGTCTGCACTGTTCAAAACAATTTAAATGTTTGTACCACATAACTTTAATTAATGTATATTGTGAATTTTTAAATGATATGACAAGTTTTAGAAAAAAGTTTGCAAAAATCAGTACATTGTGATAAAATAGCGAAAGTAATTACAATAGTAATTGAAATGAACAAAAAAATTAAAATAGAATAAAATATACTAAAAAAAGCAACTTGATTATCGAGGGTAGTCAAGAAAAGGAGAAGGCTATGGACAAAAACGAAGAAATAATAAAATTATTAAAAGAATATAATCAAGAACATATAATAGAATTATTAAATAAATTAGATGAAAATAAAAAAGAAGAATTATTAGAACAACTAAAAAAGATCGATTTTCACCAAATTGCAGAATTATATGAAAATACAAAAAAAGAAATTGAACTTAAAGAAAATAAAATTGAATCTATACCATATGTAGATAAAGAAAAATTAACAAAAAATGAAAAAGATATATTTGATTATTTAGGAGAAAAAGTTATTGTTAGTGGACATTATGCGGTTGTTACAATGGCTGGAGGCCAAGGAACAAGACTTGGTCACACAGGCCCAAAAGGTACTTTTAAACTAGATGTTTATGGTAAAGGGAAATATTTATTTGAAATCTTAGCAGAAAATTTAAAAGAAGCAAATAAAAAGTACAATACAATTATTCCTTGGTACATAATGACAAGTAGAGAAAATAATGATCAAACACAAGAATTTTTAGAGAAAAATAATTATTTTGGATATGATAAAAATAGTGTTAAGCTATTTGAACAAGGTGAGTTGCCATTAGTTGATACAAATGGAAAAATGCTTATTGGAAAAGATATGAAAGTAAGAGAGGCTTCAGATGGAAATGGTGGGGTATTTTCTTCACTTAGAAAAACAGGTATGCTTTCTGATATGAAAGAACGCGGTGTTGAATGGGTATTTATTGGTGGAGTTGATAATGCTCTTTTGAAAATGGCTGATGTCACATTACTTGGAATGGCAATTGATAAAAATGTTCAAATTGCTTCAAAATCAGTTGTTAAGGCAAATCCACATGAAAGAGTTGGAGTATTTTGCAAAATGAATGGTCATCCAAAGGTTATTGAATATTCAGAATTACCAGAAAAAATGGCAGAAGAAGTTGATAATAATGGAGAATTGAGATTTGGTGAATCTCATATCATGTGTAATTTATTTACAATTGATGCTATTGAAAAAATAAGCAAAGAACCATTAATATATCATAGTGCTTTTAAGAAAAATGCTTATATTGATGAAAATGGTAAAGAAGTTATACCAACTGAACCAAATTCTTATAAGTTTGAAGCGTTTATTTTTGATAGTTTTGAGTTGTTTGATGATATTGCAATTCTTAGAGGTAAGAGAGAGGATGATTTCGCTCCTGTTAAGAATAAAGAGGGAGTTGATAGTCCAAAGACTGCTAAGGAATTGTATGAAAAATATTGGGAAAGAAATTAAAAAAGAGGGATTATGGGGTTACTACTCCAAATTCCTCTTTTAAAATATTTTTAGGGATTGGGGGACGGGTCTTCCATCCCTAAAAAAAATAGGGATGGAAGACCCGTCCCCCAATCCCTATTTTTTCATAACTACATAGTTTGATTTCCTGGCAAGAAATAATCAATAACACCATAAATCAAAGCTCCAATTATAGCAGCCATCCATGAAATAGAGTAACCTGCTACAAAGAATTGAGTAACATATAAAGTAATAGCGGCCAATGCAAAACCTACGAAGCCTTTACCAAATGGGCTTGCATGTAAACCTGTAAACTTTGTAACTAAGTAATCTATTACTGTTAAAACAACAGCGGCTATCATTAAAGTCCAAATATTATTAATTGAAAAACCAGGTGTAAAAAATGCAGTAATACCTAGAACAACAGCAGCAGCAATTAATCTACCAACTATTTGCCACACTGTGGAAGTACTATTTTCACTTCTTGTTTGTGAATTTGACATATAGAAAACCTCCTTAAATTTTTAAAAACTTATGCAAATTAAATTTGCAATTTCAAGGCTCTAATTTTATTATTCACGAATTTTTAAATAATATTCAAAAATATAAGTATAAAAAAGTTAATTTTTGTAAAAAATAAAATAAAAAATATTATATTTAAAAAATATAAATACTAAAAATAAATAAATTAGTAATTTCAAATATTTAAAATTATATTTTTAATGTAAATAGTGTTTGAGGTGGAAAAATGTTAATTATTTTTTTTAGAGCAATAATATTATACATATTTGTATTAATTGTAATGAGGTTAATGGGAAAAAGGGAAATAGGGCAACTGCAACCATTTGAACTTGCAATTTCAATAATGATAGCTGACTTGGCTACTATTCCTATGAGTGATATAGGTGTTCCGATATTCAACGGATTAATTCCAATTTTGGGACTTTTAGTTATGCATTTGTTAATTTCATTAGTAAATTTAAAAAGTATAAAAGCAAGGGAGATTATTTGTGGAAAGCCAACAATTTTGATATATAGAGGAAAAATTGATGAAAAGGCTTTAAAAAAAGAAAGATTTACAGTAAATGAATTGGAAGAAAGACTTAGAGGAAACAACATTGTTAATTTAGGTGATGTGGAATATGCAATTTTGGAAACAAGTGGACAAGTTACGGTAATTCAAAAGCCTGAAAAGAGAACAACTACTCCAGAGGATTTCAACATTATACCGGAATATGAGGGAATTCCATATGATTTGGTTGTTGATGGAAAAGTTATGAACCAGAATTTGCAATTAATTGGAAAGAATTATAATTGGTTAAAAAAACAAGTCGAAAAATTTGATATGAAGCCAGAAGAGGCATTGGTTGTCACTTATGATGGTAAAGGACAAATTTTTTGCCAAAAAAAAGAAAAGAAGAGTTCGTAGAGTGAAGAGCATAATGTATAATAAACAAATGTTATATGATTTTTATGTAATTAAAAGGAGATAAGTAAATGACGAAGGAATTAGTTATTTCTGTAATTATTATTGTAGTAATAATTGCTGGAGATATATTTACTACAAAATATACAAATAAATCAATTGAAATAGCTACACAGAGTTTATCTGAAATTAGAAAAGAAATGGAAAAAGAGAATGAAGAGGACATAAATAAGGATAAATTGAAAGAACAAATTAGAGAAATTAGAAATGATTGGAATGAAAGACATAAAAAACTTGCTATTTATATTGAACATGATGAGTTAGAAAAAATTGAAACTAATTTGGCAAGTCTTAATGGTTATTTGGATATGGAGGAGTATGGGGATTCTATGGCTCAACTTGATGCTAGTGTGTATGTCTTGGAACATATTAAAAATAAGACAACATTGAGTTTGATAAATATTTTTTAAAATCAAATAAAATATATTAAATTAATAATTTATTTATTTAAAAGTAATTTTAGGAGATTACTAAAAAATCTAACAAAGGTTAAAGACTTTTGTTAGATTTTCTAGAATGAGTCAATCGATAAATAAATTGTTAATTTTTTAAATACTATTTATTCTCATCAATTTTTGCATACTTTTTAAGTTTTTCATAAACAAGATAATTAACAGTACCTGCAGGAAAATGACCATTTTTATCCTTCTTACCAGCAGGAACACCAGTCAAAACCTCAATACCCTCCTCAATTGTAGAAACTGCATAAACATGGAACAAACCATCTTTAACAGCAGAAACAATTTCATCAGAAAGTTGCAAATTATCGACATTTTGAACAGGAATCATAACACCATGTTCACCAGTCAAACCACGCATTTTGCAAATTTGGAAATAACCCTCAATTTTTTCATTAACACCACCAATTGGTTGTATTTGACCCTTTTGATTAACTGAACCAGTAACGGCAATGGCTTGATTTATAGGTATTCCAGAAAGACTAGAAAGCAAACCATAAAGTTCAGTACTAGAAGCACTATCACCATCAACACCATTATACAATTGTTCAAAACAAATACTTGCAGTTAAGCACAAAGGAATATCTTGTGCAAACATTTCACCTAAATATCCAGATAAAATTAGAACACCCTTAGAGTGAGTAGAACCAGAAAGTTCAACTTCTCTTTCTATATTTACAATTCCATTTTTACCAGTATATGTGTTAACTGTTATTTTTGCAGGTTTACCAAATGAGTAATCACCAATTGTTAAAATTGTTAAACCATTTATAGTTCCAACCTCAAAACCAGTTGTGTCAATTAATAAAGAATGGTCTTTTATCATTTCCATATATTTTGCATCAAACTTTTTAACTCTTTCAATTCTTTCTGCTAAAGCCTTGTCAACAAATTCTGCAGTTACAATTTTTGACCTGGACATTTTAGCCCATGTTGCGGCCTCACCAGCAACTTTTATTAAATCATCAAATCTTGTTGATAATTTTTTATGACTTCCAGCAAGTTTTGAAGCATATTCAATTAATTTTGCCATAGCGCCTTTATCAAGGTGTGGAAGTTGTTCAGCTTCACAGAAGCCGTGAATTATTTGAGCTAATTTATTTGCATTTTCATTATTTAAAGGTGCATCATCTTCAAATTCAACTTTTATTTTAAACAATTTTCTGAAATCTGAATCCATTGCTAAAAGTGTTTGATAAATGCTGGCATTTCCAATTAAAATAACTTTTAAATCTAATGGAATAGGTTCAGGTTTTAAAGAAACCATAACCATAGATGCACGTTGGTCTGTTGTATTTTCTATACTTATTTCTTTAACTCTTAATGCTTTTTTTAATGCTTCATAGCAGAAATTATTTTGTAATAAATCTTTTGCTTGGAAAATGATGTAACCACCATTTGCTTGTTGCAAAAGACCTGGTTTTAACATTGTATGGTCTGTTTTTAATGAACCATAATAATTTTCATATTCAAGTGTACCGAAAATGTTATGATAAGAGTAGTTTGAATCCATTATAACAGGTGCACCTTCTGTGTTAGAGTTGTCAACAAATAGGTTAACTCTATAATTTAAAGATGGGTCTTGCTTTCTCTGAGCAGGATTCATTTGTTGTTGTTTTTCCTTTTCTTTGTCTTCGTCAACAAAATATGAAACATTTTTTAAAACATCTTGTTTAACGTCATTTAAGAATTTTGTTATTTTTTTATTTCTCTTAAATTGTGACTTTAAGTAATTAATGTGAACATTAATTGTAAGTAGGGCAATATTTGATTGCCATTCAGAAATCTTTTTATCTGACTGTCTTTCTATAATTTTAATTTGTTCAATTGCATCCATAATTTGTGCTTGAACAATTGAAGATTTTTCTTCATATACTTGTTTTATCTCATTATCTAATTTGTCAAATTCTTCTTCATCAATGGCTTTTCCGTTTACAATTGGCATCATATAAATACCATTTTGAGAAGATTTGACTTGGAAATTATGTTTTGATGCATCTACATTTAATTTGTCTAAAATGCTAGAACGTTTTTCTTCAAATTCTTGTTTAAGTAATGCTTTTTCTTTTTCAAAATCGTCTGCATTAAATGTTTTTTTGATATCTTTTTTTACTTCTAAAATGAAGCCATCCATTGCATTTTTAAATTCTTTTCCTTGTCCTGCAGGAAGTGAAACTGCAACTGGTTCGTTTGGGTTATCAAAATTGTAGATATAGCACCAGTCATTAGGTGTTTTTTGTTTTTTTGATATTTTATTTAAATAGTTTTTTGTGTACATTGTTTTTCCAACGCCACTTGGTCCTTCAATATAAAGGTTGTAGCCCTTTACATCTACTTGTAGGCCAAATTCAAGTGCTTTGATTCCACGTTCTTGACCGATTCCTGTTGTAATGTCTTCCAATTCTTGTGTTGATTCAAAATTGAAAATATTTGAATTACAAGTCATTTTTAGGTCTTTGAAATTTAATTCGTTTTTATTTTTCATTAGTTTTCCTCCAAATTTTTTTCTTTTATTGTGTCCATTTTTTTTAGTATTATTTACTACTGATATTGTATATTAGTTGTTGAAATTTGTAAAGATTTGTAACAAAAATTTAATATAAAAAATAATGACCAAGTATTCAAATTTTTTAAAAAATTTTCAAAAATATTGCAATATTTCATTATAAAATATATAATAAGGAACGAAAAGATAGGGGGAGGGAAAAATTAAAATTTTGTTTATATCTTAAAGAAGGAATGTGATAAATATGAATAAAACAAAAAGAAAAATATTTGAAACATCAATGAAATTATTTGCAGAAAAAGGATATGATGCGACAAGCATAGAAGAAATAACAGCAACAGTAGGAGTTGCAAAAGGAACACTATATTACCATTTTTCAAGCAAAGAAGAAATATTTAATTTCTTAATAGAAGAGGGAATAAAATTATTACAAAACAGTATTGATATAAAAACAGAAAAATTAGATAACTATATAGATAAAATAAAAGCAATAGTATTAATAGAAATAAAAATAGTAAATAAGTATGAAGACTTTATAACAATTTTATTGAGTCAATTTTATGGTAAAGAGGCTAGAAATAAAATGTGTCAACAACATGTTTTTGAATATATTGGGAAAATTGAAAAAATTGTAAAGGAAGGAATGGATAAAGGACAAATAAAACAAGGTAACCCAAATGTAATAGCTTCAGAAATATATGCTTTAATAGCGTCAACATTAGTTTATAAAATGAAAGACGGACATGATATGGAAATTGCGGAAGTTATAAAAATTTATAAGGAATTTGAGAGCACACTTGTTGAGGGACTTAAAGTTAAATAAACTAAATTTGTATTAATAGTTAGATTTATAAATGCTTAGGGATTTAAGAAAAAAATTTAAAATTTTAAAAAAAGTATTTGTAACAAAAATGTAATATTTCTGTAACCAAAATGTAAACTAAAAAAACTGCAATTCTATTGTAGTTTTTTGTTTAATATTGTATAATTATAAAAGAAATAGTAAAAGCAATAAAGCGTAAGATAAAGGAGGTTGTTTACAATGTCAAAATCAGGCATAGTAAACGTGAGAATGGTAATCACGGAAGAGAAAATCTTATCAAATATAGAAAAAATTCAAAAAATGATAAATCCTAACAGCAAGAAGCAAATTGTACAATTAGAAGAAGATGCTTACTTTAAGGATTTAATAGAATCAATAAAAACATATTTAATTGAATATCCTAAAAAGAAGAATTTCCCTAGTAGCGTATATAAAGCTGCTTATGGATTAGTTGAATTTGCAACAAATCAATTTGAGGAAAATACAAAAAGAATAGAAGAATTAATTAGACAAAGAGAACAAAATATAGCATTGGCTGGACAATTAAAAGAATTAATTGAAACTGTAGAGAATAAAGAGGAAAATTGGAAAAGCAGAGTAAAAGAAGCTGAACAAGATTTTTCAGAGGATATAATAGATACATTAAATATATTGGGAAAATGCAAAAGTCAAAAATCACAAAATTATATTGATGCAATGAAACTATTAAATGCTAGAGTTAATAACTTAGAATCAAACCTACATATTGAAATAGATATGGAAAGAATTGAAGATAGGTCAAAAGCATTAAGTTATATAGGAATAGAAATAGCAGATGCATTAAAAGCTATTCCAACACCAATAGAAGAACCTGAAAAAGTAGAGCAAGTTGAAGAACAACAAGAAACTGCAAATGTTCAAAATATACAAGAAGTTGCAAATGTTCAAGAAGAACAACAAGCTCAACAAGAATATATTCAAGAAACTACTTTTGAGAAGAAACCATCTTTATGGCAAAGAATTAAAAATAGTAAAGTTGTTAGAGCTATTAGATATATTTCTAAAATTAGAATTGTTGTTCAATATCCAGAGGCACTTCCAGAAGGAAGAGGAGAAAATTCTTAAAAATAAAAAGGAATTAAGGTTAAACACTTTAATTCCTTTGAAATTTCAATTTTTTGAGTGTGATAAAAAGTTGACTTAAGGAAGAAAATTGAAAATTTTCAGAAATTGTTCTTAAAAAAATTAAAAAAAGTATTGACAATGAAAAAAAAATAGGTTATACTTTATCTTGCGTTAAGCAAGAAACATTTTAATATTTATGCTCCCTTAGCTCAGTTGGTCAGAGCAACCGGCTCATAACCGGTGGGTCCAAGGTTCGAATCCTTGAGGGAGCACCATTAAAACATCGTAGAAAATACGATGTTTTTTTTACCTCATATATTAGGAAAGTTATGCAACTTTCCTAATATATAAAATTACATTGTACAGAAAATTTATTTCATAAATTTTCGCGCACAAACAAATTTACTGAAAATTTCAGTTTTTTTGAGTATGATAAAAAGTAGAATTAAGACTGTAAATTGTAAAAAAGAATAAAATAATTTAAAAATAAAAAACTTAAAACTTATTGTTAATAAAATATTTATGTGATAAAATACAAACTAAAGATAAGACAACTTTGTAATGCAAATTTATGTATATAATTTTTAAAATTATATAAAATAAAATACAAAGGAGGTTTCAAAATATGGAACAAAAAATCAAAGCCGTACAATATGGCGTAGGAAAAATGAGTTTATACACAATGAGATACATGCTAGAAAAAGGAATTGAAATAGTAGGAGCAGTAGATGTAAATCCAGCAGTAATTGGAAAAGACATAGGAGAAATATTAGGAAGAGAAAAATTAGGAGTAGTTGTTGTACCAACAGAAAATGCTGAAGAAATGATGCAAACAACAAAGCCAGATATATGTATAATAACAACAAGAAGTTTAATAGCAGAATTGGAAGAACCATATATGTTATGTGCAAAATTGGGAATAAATGCAATATCAACATGTGAAGAAGCATTTTATCCACAAAATTCAAATCCAACATTAACAAATAAAATTGATGAATTGGCAAAAGCAAATAACTGTACAATAACAGGAACGGGATATCAAGATATATATTGGGGCCAACTTATAACTTCAATTGCTGGTTCAACACAAAAAATAACAAAAATAAAAGGAAGTTCAAGTTATAATGTTGAAGACTATGGAATTGCTTTAGCAGAAGCACATGGAGCAGGATTGACATTAGAAGATTTTGACAAACAAGTTGCGTCTGTTGATAGAATGTCAGATGAAGAAAGACAAGAAATAATAAATAAGGGTGAGTATGCACCATCATATATGTGGAATGTAAATGGATGGTTGTGTTCAAAATTAGGATTAACAATTATAAGCCAGACACAAAAATGTGTACCACAAACATATAAAGATGATATTTATTCTTCAACATTGGATATGACAATAAAAGCAGGAGATGCAACAGGAATGAGTGCAGTTGTTACAACAAAAACAAAAGAGGGAATTACTATTGAATCTGAATGTATAGGAAAAGTTTATGCACCAGATGAATTTGATAAAAATGTTTGGACAGTTGAGGGTGAGCCTACAACAACTATTACTGTTGAAAAACCTGCAACAGTTGAATTGACTTGTGCAACAGTTGTTAATAGAATTCCAGATGTTATTAATGCAGAGCCTGGATATATTACAACAGAAAAATTAGGTGATTTACAATTTAAAAATAAAATATGTTAAAAAATTCGGGATTGGGGGACGGATCTTCAATCCCGAAAAATTTTATAAGAAAATTTTAGAAATTTTTAGAAATGTATTGACAAAAATTAATAAAAAGCTTATAATAACTCTTGTCGATACGTCGACAAGATATTTCAAAATTTAATATGGGTAGGTGGCCGAGTGGCTAAAGGCGGCAGACTGTAAATCTGTTCTCATTTGAGTACGAAGGTTCGAATCCTTCCCTGCCCACCATAAAAACAAGGAAACTTGTTTTTATTTTTAAAAAATAGACGAACATAAGTTTTTAATAAAGGATGAAAAAATGAGAAAAAAATACACATTTATATTACCTTGTTTAAATGAAGAAAAAACGCTAGAATATTGTATAAAAGAAATACAAAGATGTATAGAAGATAAACAATTAAATGCAGAAATATTAGTGTCAGACAATAATAGTACAGATAATAGTGTAGAAATAGCAAAAAGAAATGGAGCAAGGGTAGTAATATGTCAAGAAAGAGGATATGGTGCAGCACTAATAAATGGAACTAGAAATGCAAATGGGAAATATTGCATAATGGGAGATAGTGATGGAAGTTATGACTTTTATAATATAGATAAATTTATAGAAGGACTAGAATTAGGGTATGATTTGGTAGTTGGAAATAGATTTAAAGGTGGAATAAAAAAAGATGCAATGTCAATATCTCATAAGATAGGAGTTAGATTTTTATCAGGCTTTTCTAATTTGATATTTCATACGCCAATAAAAGATTATCATTGTGGGTTAAGAGCATATAAAAAAGAAAGTATTGAAAAAATTAATCTTACTCAAAAAGGAATGGAATATGCGAGTGAAATGATAATCCTTTCCAAAATAAATAATTTAAAAATGCTAGAAGTTCCAACAATTTTAAGAAAAGATTTAAGAGAGGAAAAATCGCACTTACGAACAATAAGAGATGGAATTAGACATTTGAATTTGATATGTACTATTGCTTTTAATAAGGATAAATATAGAGTAGAAGATGGAAAATATAGAACTTCAGAAGAAAGGGAAAATTAAATTGAAAAAGGTAGTTAAATATATAATAGCATTTGTCATTTTATTTTTAGTATTTAATAGTCTGTTATTATTAGGATCTTTGTTTCCTTCAAGTTTAATAGAAAAAAATGTAAGAGAATCTTCGGAAACCCTATTGAGTGAAGGAAACTATTATAAGATATCAAAATTTTTTGGAACAGAAAATGATAATTATACTGATGCTATAATGATAAATGAAGCATATTCTATAGATAATACAAATCCATTTTATTCGTATATGTCAGCAAGAAAAAATTATAAAAAAGATCAAACAATGCAAGAGTTACCTGATACAAAGGGAGAATTAATATCTTTAAATAGCGAAGAAGATGATTATGAACCGGTATTAGAATTAAGCGATTTTTTAGATGGTGATATTAATACATCAATTACATATGCAAGATATTGGCATGGTTATTTACCTTTTCTTAGAGTATTATTGATATTTTTTAATATTTTAGAAATAAGGCATATAATATTTGTTCTTTTTATATTGATATTTGTATACTTTATGTTTTTATTACGAAAACAATTTGGAAATATAATTGCTTTAATTTTTGGGCTATCACTGGTATTTGAGGGATATTTTTTTGTATCATATTCATTGGAATGTGCACCAATATTTTTAGTAATGATGATTTCAAGTATTGTACTATTAAAAAGAATTGATAAAATTCAAAATTTTTATTTTTATATTTTTATAGTAGCATGTATAACGAATTTTGTTGATTATTTAACCGTTCCACTAATTACTTTAGCTATACCATTATATATTTTCATATTATATAAACAACAGAAAAATCCTGAAATGGATAAAAAAGAGTATTTTAAGATTTTGATAAAATCTGTTATAGTTTGGGGAATCGGATATGCCATAACATGGTTAACTAAATGGATAGTATATGATGTGATATATAATCAAGGGTTATTAAAATCAGCTATTAACCAAGTTGTGTATAGAACACAAAAAAGTAATGTTCGTACAGATAAAAATGTATGGCAGATTTTAACAGGATTTATGATTAATACACTTTTCAATTTTTTAGTGATTATTATTATTTTGTATAGTTTATCTTTGATAGGATTTAACAAATATAAAATAAAAATTAATAGAATATCAAATGTTTTTAAAAGAACAGGATTACCTATTTTGATAATTGCAATAATGCCATTTGTTTGGTATATCGTTTTGACAAATCATACAGTTTTACATGGAATATTTGTATATCGACATATGCTTGTATTTTTAATAGGAGTACTTTTATTTATAAAAAATATATTTTGCGTAGAAATAAGATAAAAAAATCAAAAAAACGGTTGTTTTTTTGATTTTTTTTATATATAATAAGAAACAAATTGAAACAAAAAGAAAAAAACAGGGAGGAAGTTAAACAATGAGCGATATCATGGATTTAGACAAAACATTGAAAATAAAAGTAATAGGAGTAGGTGGAGCAGGAAATAATGCAATATCAAGGATGATAGAAGATAATGTTAGAGGTGTATCATTCTATATGATAAATACAGAAACAGGAACATTAAAAAGATCAAGGACAAGTAATATATTACAAATAGGAGTTCAAACTACAAGAGGATTAGGTGCTGGAGCAAATGAAATTGTAGGAGAAAGAGCTGCTATAGAAAATAAAGAAGATATTAAACATATGTTAGCTGGAGCAGATTTAGTATTTATTACAGCAGGAATGGGTGGAGGAACTGGAACAGGTGCTGCGCCAATTGTTGCTGAAATAGCAAAAGAAATGGGAATATTAACAGTAGGAATAGTAACAAAACCATTCTTGTTTGAAGGAAAAGCACGTAGTTTAAGAGCATCAAAAGGAATTGAAAGACTAAAAAGTAATGTAGATGATTTAATAGTTGTTTTAAATGACAATCTTTTAAAAGTTACAGATTCAAAAATTACTTTAAATAATGCCTTTTCATTGGCAGATAATATTTTGGAACAAGGAATTACAAGTATTACTGATTTATTAACATCAGTAGGTGAAGTAAATATAGACTTTGCTGATATTAAAACAACAATGAACTACAGAGGAAAAGCGTATATGGGAATAGGAAGAGCATCAGGAGAAAAGAAAGTAGAAGAAGCAGTCAGACAAGCTATAGAAAATCCATTAACAGAGAGTAAAATAGATGGAGCAAAAGGTGTAATCTTTAATGTAAAAGGAAACAGCAATTTAGGACTTATGGAAATAAATAGTGCAGTTGGACTTATAAATGAAAAAGTAAGTGAAGATGCCAATATTATATTTGGAACAGTAATTGATGAAAATATGGGAGAAGATGTACAAGTAACAGTAATTGCAACAGGTGTTGAAGAAAAAGTTGGAGCCGAAGTTAAAAAATAGATAGTTTAGAAATTTTTGATTTTGGTAATAATAGTTGAAAAATATCAATGTTGGAAGTTGGTAAGCGGGAGATGAATACTAATGAAAAAACTTGTAGCAATAATTTGTATTTTATTATTTATTTTTATTGGAATGTATATAAATAAAAGTAGATCTACCCAAAGTTTGGTAACAGCTTCTGAAGTTTCTCAGGTTGAAGACTACATATCAAGAATATATATGTGGCAAGAAATTACAGGCGAAGCTTTACCAAAATTTGATAATATAAATAATGCACCAGATTTATGGATGTGGGAAGTAGTAAAGAAAAATCTAGAAAATTATGAACTATCATATGAGGAAATACAAGAAGAGGCAATAGAATTATTTGGAAATCAATTTGCAAAACAATTTCCTCAAGAAGGAACAGAATATATACAATATAATGAAGAATTGGGAAAATATATATCTACAGGAATAGGTTTAGATACTTTGGATGATTGCTTTTTGATAAAAAACATAAAAAAAACAAAAGATGGGTATGAGGTTGAAATAGCTGAATATTTAGAGGATTATGAGAATTCTTTAGGGGTAGAGGATGAGAATGAAATATATGAAATTTATATAAAAAATTTGAATCAAGAAACAATTGCTTCAGTAAAGAATAATGAAAGTGAAACAAAAGCTATTGAAACTGTCAAAGAAAATATAGATAAATTTACTACTAAAACTGTAAATTTAAGCAAAAGTTCAGATGGAAAAATATATGTTCAAAGTGTAAAATGAGACAAATGGGACAGACTCAAAATGTCTCATTTATTTGTCGAAATATGAAAAAATGATAAGTCTAATTAGAAGGTGTAAATAAATGGAATTAGAATTACTAGAAAAATGTGCAATATGTCCACACAATTGTGGAATAAATAGATTAAATAATCAAATAGGAAGATGCAAGTCAAAAGATACAGTAAAGGTAGCTTTGTATTCAACTCATAATTTTGAAGAGCCTTGCATTAGTGGAAAAAAAGGCTCAGGGACAGTCTTTTTTTCAAATTGTAATATGAATTGTGTATTTTGCCAAAATTATGAAATAAGTCAACAGGGAAAGGGAAAAGAAATTTCAATAGAAGAGTTGGCAGATATTTTTATAAAACAACAGGAAAAAAATGTTGAAAATATTAATTTGGTAACACCAACAAGTTATGTACCACAAATTATTGAGGCAATTAAAATAGCTCGTGGTAATGGGTTAAAGTTGCCAATAGTTTATAATACAAATGGATATGAAAAAGTTGAAACTCTAAAAATGTTAGACGGATTTGTGGATATTTATTTACCAGATTTTAAATATTCAGATAATGAGTTGGGGAAAAGATTATCAAAAGTGGATAATTATTTTGAAATTGCAACTGAAGCGTTAAAGGAGATGTATAGACAAACCGGAAAAGCAGTTTTTAATGATGAAGGTATTATGCAAAGAGGGATGATTATTCGTCATTTGGTTTTACCTAATCATATATTAAATTCTAGAAGAGTTTTAAAATGGATAAATGAAAATATGCATGATGTTTATGTTAGTGTTATGGCTCAATATTTTCCTACATATAAGGCTAAAGAGATTGATGATATAAGTAGAAAATTGACGAAAGAAGAGTATGAACAAATTGAAAATTATTTGTATAGACTTGATTTGGAAAATGGGTATATTCAGGAACTGGGTGAACATGAAGAAGAGTATGTACCAAATTGGGAATTTTAGTTGATTTTGAGTAAGTACTATAGTTCTAAAGTTATTAAAATTTAATTGCTAAAATGGAAATCAATGAAAATATTAAAAAAATGTAGAAAATTGTAATTAGTTATGTTATAATGCACTTAAGTTGCAATAGTGCAGCCAATAATATTAATATATTACAAAGGAGATGTTACAAATGAAAATCAAAGTTATTGCATCAACAAAAGTAGGATATGTATTACCAAAAGAAGAAGCTATTGATTTTTCAGGAAAATCTGCAGGCATTTGTTATTTGCCAGATACAGTAGAAACATTATTTGCAGAAGCACCAGAAAAAACACAGAGAAGAGCAAATGGAAACTTAGAGTCAGGTCATCATAGTGTTTTTGGCCATGCACATTACAACCTTATTTTAGAGGGAGTACCAAAAATTCTTGCAATGATTTTAAATAATGAGAAGATATATAATACTTCGGAAAAATCAGCGAGATATACAAAAATGCAGCCTTCTAAAAGAGAAAAAAATCTTTATGAAAAATGGATAGAACTTTACAAAAAGGAAATAAGTAAAGAATATCCAGATTTCGATGAGAAAAAGGTTCAAAAGTTGGCACAGGAAAATGCCAGATATTTAATAAGTGTTTTTACACCTGCAACAATAATGGAGTATACTGTAAGTTTTGAACAGCTAAACTTTATCGTTAGTTGGTTTGAAGACTATATTGAATACGAACCTGAAACAGAGTTTTCAACAAAATTAAAGAGTGCAATGAAAGAATTTTTAGAAGCATTGCCAGATTTAAAAGTAGAAAAATTAAATCCAAGAGTAAAAGGCACAAAATTATCTTTGTTTGCAAAAAGAGATAGAGCCGAAGAATTTGGAGAAAATTACAGTACTACATATCTTGCAAGTTTTGCGCAGTTAGCTCAGGCACAAAGACATAGAACTTTAGCTTATGAAATGACATTACTTGAAAAACCAGAATATTATGTTCCAAGAATAATCAGGGAAACAGAATTAGAAAAAGAATGGTTAAAAGATATATCTTCATTGGAGGAATATTATCCACAGGGAATGTTAGTGAAAGTGAATGAAAGAGGTACAGTAGAGAATTTTATCTTAAAATGTACAGAGCGTTTGTGTGGGGCAGCACAGCTTGAAATTATGGAACAGACAGTAATAACAATGAATAAATATTTGGAAGCCGTAAAGGATAATCCAGTTATTGAAAATGAATTACTTCCATATTCAAAAGGTGCAAGATGTACATTTCCTGGCTGGAAGTGCAAAGCACCATGTATTTTTGGTGGAAAAAATGCTATAAATAGAAAAATATAGCAGATCAAAAGGAGAAAGCTTAGGCTTTCTCCACAGTATAATTTAAAGGAGCAAAAGAAATGTTAAGTATAATAGTAGCAAAAGCAAAAAATAATATAATAGGAAAAGATAATGGTATGCTTTGGAAATTGCCAGATGATTTAAAAAGATTTAAAGAAAAAACAACAGGACATATAATAATAATGGGAAGAAAAACATTCGAATCATTAGGAGGAATTCTTCCAGATAGAATGCATATCATATTAAGTAGAAATCCAGATTTTAATATAGATTCAGATTATGTAAAAGTTGTTCATTCTTTGTTAGAATTACAACCATATATGGATGATGAAGAAGAACATTTTGTAATTGGTGGTGCAATTATTTATAATTTGTTAATGCCATATTGCAAAAAAATGTATGTTACACAAATAGACAAAGACTTTGAAGGAGATGCTTTATTTCCAAGAATTAATGAAAAGGAATGGAAAGAAGTTGAAAGAGAACAAGGTCCATCTGATGGTATTAATGATTTTGATTATGAATATGTTACTTATGTTAGAAAATAATATATTTTGTCATAAATAAATAATAAAATAAAAGCTTTAGGTTAAACTAATAAAAGTGAAGTTGTCAAAAATGGGTGTCCCTATTGACAAGGAAGGGATGATACTTATGTTTAAACCTAAAGCTATTTATTTTGAAAAGGAAATTGAAAATTACGAATTAGGAAAGCAATTATTAGAAAAATACAAAGAAGTTCCAAAAGTAGAAATAGAAAATCACAACAATATAGAAGAAATGCGAAAAAAGCAAAACAAAGAATTTATGGATATGAAAAGAAATTTAATAATAGGAGTAAGGAAAACACACAAATTTGTAGATAACCATAAAACATCAGATTATTTAGTACCCTATACATCATCAGGTTGTACTGCTGCATGTATGTATTGTTATTTGGTATGCAATTACAATAAATGTGCATATTTGAGGCTATTTGTAAATAGAGAGCAAATGTTGGATAAAATAATAAAGGTAGCAAATAAATCAGAAAAAGATTTAACATTTGAAATTGGTAGTAATAGTGATTTGATTTTAGAAAATACAATTACAGAAAATTTACCATGGACAATAGAAAATTTTAAAAATTCTCCAAAGGGGCATCTTACATTTCCAACAAAATTTGATATGGTTGATGATATTTTAAATGTTGATCATCAAGGAAAAGTGACTGTTAGAATGAGTGTTAATCCAGAATTGATTATTAATAGAGTTGAGTTCGGAACTTCAAGATTAAAGGAAAGAATTGATGCTATAAACAAATTAAAAGAAGCGGGTTATAAAATTGGAATTTTAATAGCACCAGTAATTATGGTTGAAAACTGGAAAGAGTTATACTCTGAATTGATAAAACAGTTGGCAGAAGGATTAACAGAAAAGGTTAAGAAAGATTTGTTTTTTGAAATTATTTTTATGACATATAGTTTTGTTCATACAAAAATTAATGAAGAGGCTTTCCCTAATGCTATTAATTTGTATGATAAGGATATGATGACTGGCAGGGGAAAAGGCAAGTATATGTATAAAAATCAATATAGAGTTGATGGTGAGTTTTTTTTGAGAGAGCAGATAAAGAAGTATTTTCCTAATAATGAGATAATGTATATTGTTTAGAAAATGGAGTGCAATTAATAAAATATTAGTTGCTTTCTTGTTACAATTCACAGCCTAAGAAAATTTTTGTGTGCAAAAAAATTTATTTTTTTATATTTTAGTCTTGACAAAACCCTAGTATATGGGTTACAATAGGAGAGTGCCAAGAACAAGCACGGAAACTATGGTGGATGTAGCGTAGTTGGTTAACGCGCCAGTTTGTGGCACTGGAGACCGTGGGTTCGAGTCCCATCTTCCACCCCAGTATATATTGGACTGTAGCCAAGCGGTAAGGCACCAGACTTTGACTCTGGCATGCGCTAGTTCGAATCTAGCCAGTCCAGCCAGTAATATCAAGACTTTCAATCAATTGAAAGTCTTTTATTTTTGCCTTATATTCGTCAACTTGTCCAAATTTTATCCATAATAGAAAAAATTCATAAATTAATCCAAAGACTTTTAAACATATAAAAAGGAGCAGTACTACTGCTCCCTTCTGCCACAATTTTTCTGAAGCTGTTTTTTTACTTTTATATAAAGTTGAAGGTTTCTTTTTTCATTTCCATAATAGCAATTTTTTAAGAAATCCAAGTCTCTATCTATTGTATCTCTTGAAACTCTGAATTCTTTCATCGCTTCTTTCTTGGTATTTCCTTCAAGTATATATTCCGCAACTCCTACAGCCCGGTTATACCTTTTCCTTTCTTCATCGATATAACTCATAATATTGTGTTCCTCCTAAAAATTTTTTTGAAATTATAAATTTCTTAATTAATATTATACAACACTTTGTTCATTTTCTCAAGGCCTTTTTATATTATGTTACCAATAATTATTGACTTATCAATAATAGGCTTGTATAATTAAAACATAAAATAAAAGAAAAGGACTATAAAAATGAAAAATAAATATTTAAACAAACTAGAATACTCAAAGATTTTAGACTTACTATCAAATTATGCACACACATACATTGGAAAAAACATGTGCAAAGATTTGATACCCTCAAACAATAAAGAAGACGTCAAAAAAAGCTTAACAGAAACAGAAGAAGCACTTAACATTTTATACAGATGTAACACTCCTCCAATTTCTGAAATCGCTGAAAATACTAAAAATCTAAAAACAATTGAATCATATGGAACTCTTTCTATAAAATCAATTTTAGAATTAACAAATATTTTAAAAATGGCAGATGAACTAAAAAAGTATTTTTACAATGATTTTTTAGATTCCAATGAATTCATATATTTAGCTGATATTTTTTCAAAACTATATTCTAATAGTTCCATTATCGAAAAAATATCTTACAGTATTATTGACGAAAATACAATTGATGATAGAGCTTCAAAAAATTTGGCCTCTATCCGCAAAAAGCAACGTAATATCGAACAAGATATAAAAACAAAATTAAATACATTTTTACATTCTTCTACATACTCAAAATATATTCAAGAAAATGTTATTACAATTAGAAATGACCGTTATGTTATACCTGTAAAAGACGAGTATAGAGGACAAATTAAGGGTTTTGTACATGATATTTCAAGTTCTGGTTCAACAGTATTTATTGAACCAATTTCAGTTTTTGAATTAAATAATGAACTTGCTAATTTAAAAAATGAAGAAAACCTAGAAATAGAAAAAATCTTACAAGATTTAAGCAAATTATTTTACCCTTATGCAAATGAAATTAAAGAAAATATTAAATGTATTGGAAAACTTGATTTTGCTTTTGCAAAGGCAAAATATTCAAAAGCTATCCATGGTATAACACCTATAATAAATACGCAAAAACAAATCATTTTGAAAGATGCAAAGCATCCACTTTTAGACCAGGAAAAAGCAGTTCCTATTTCATTAGAATTAGGCACAACATTTAATACTTTAGTTATAACTGGTCCAAATACTGGTGGAAAAACTGTTACATTAAAAACTGTTGGGCTTTTAACTGCAATGGCTTGTAGCGGTCTTAATATTCCAGCATCAACGCAATCTTCTATTTATGTATTTGATAATATTTTTGCTGATATTGGTGATGACCAAAGTATTTCTGAATCACTAAGTACATTTTCCGCACACATGACAAATATTGTTGATATTGTTAAAAATTCAACAGAAAATTCATTAATTTTAGTTGATGAATTAGGCTCTGGAACAGACCCAGTTGAAGGTGCTTCGCTTGCAATTAGTGTTTTAGATTACTTTAAATCAAACACCTCTTTAACAGTTGCAACAACACATTATCAAGAGTTAAAAAAATATGCATTAACAACTGATGGATTTGAAAATGCATCTGTTGAATTTGATGTAAATACATTGTCACCTACATATCACCTATTAATTGGTGTGCCTGGAAAAAGTAACGCTTTTGAAATTAGTAGAAAGCTTGGTTTGCCTGATTCAATAATAAAAGAAGCAAAAAGTAACTTGACAAAAAATGATATTGATTTTGAAGAATTACTCAAAAATATTTATGATAATAAATCTAAAATTGAAAATGAAAAATTAGAAATTTCTAAAAAACTAAATGAAATTTCAGAACTAAAAAAATCATTAGAACGAGACAATACAAAACTAAATGAACAAGAACGTGAAATTATTAATAATGCTAAAATTCAGGCTAGAAATATTTTGCTTGATGCAAAAGAAGAAGCTAATGAAATAATTTCTAAAATGAATGATGTTTCTAAATCTAATAGTGATTTAAATAATTTAAGAAATAAACTTAATAAAGACATAAAAGATATTTCTATATCTCCTTTAGATAGCAATATTCCAAAAGAATCAAAATCGGCTATTTCTGTTGAGGATGCAAAACCTAACACAGAAGTTTTTGTAACTACTTTAGGACAAAATGGAATTATAGTTTCTAATGTTTCAAAATCAAATGAAGTTCAAGTTCAAGTTGGTAGCATAAAACTTAGTGTTAATTTAAAATATTTGGAAAAAATCGTCAATAAAAATAAAACTAATAAATCAACAAGTTCTTATAGTTCAGTTTCTAAAGCAAAAAATGTTAGTTCAGAAATTAATGTTATTGGTTTAAATGTTGAAGAAGCTATTTTCGTTGTTGACAAATTTTTAGATGACTGTTCTATTGCAAATCTTCAAACTGTAAGAATTGTTCATGGTAAAGGTACTGGAAAATTGCGTGAAGGTATTCACAAGTTTTTAAAATCAAACTCTCGTGTTAAGTCTTTTAGAGTTGGTACTTATGGTGAAGGAGAAATGGGAGTTACAGTTGTTGAATTAAAATGAACCATTGTGGACGTTGATGAACCATTGGGGACGTTGATGAATTGGTT
>CAMBEE010000016.1 GCA_945865665.1 uncultured Clostridium sp.
AATGATCCATCAATTTATTTTAGAAATTCTTATGTTGTGTAATGAACCGAGAAAACGTTTCAAATCATATACATATATACATTTCTTTAGTGAGCATTCCTCAGTTATTTATTTAAGATTTTCTATTTTTCACTTCAATCAAACGAATACAATATCAAATATATATAATCCTTAAGGGGGGCAACTTATACACAAAAATTTTCTTAGGTTGTGGATTGTAACAATAAACAAAAAATATATGAAAAAAGTCCATAAAATCTATGGATTTTTTTTCAAATTATGATATAATGTACCTACCTGATTTTTAGGGAGGATGTTAAATGAAATACAAAGATTATTATAAAATATTAGGGCTTGAAACAAGCCGAGTTTCAATAGAAGATATAAAAACAGCATATAGAATGGCAGTAAAGAAAAACCATCCTGATTTAAATGTGGGAGATAGCTTAGCTGAAGAAAAAATAAAAGATATAAACGAAGCATATAGAACACTGTCAACACCAGCTTCAAAGAGAAAATATGATAGAATATGGAATTCTAGAAATAATGCTAAAAATTATCAAAATTTTAAAGGAAAAAATATTTTTAGTATGTTTTTAGGTGATATGGGAAAAGATGCTGAAGAAAAAGCATCAAAGAAAAATCCTGTAAAAGGTGAGAATATTGATACAGAAATTAGAGTAAGCTTAGAAGATGCTTTTTATGGTTTGGAAAAGAAGATTTCTTTAAGGACTGTAGAAGGAAAGATGAAAACATTTGAAGTTAAAATACCAGAGGGAATACGCAACGGAGAAAAAATAAGACTTATAGGTCAAGGAAAAAAAGGTGTTAATGGTGGAAAAAATGGAGACTTGCTTATTAAAATAAATATAGAAGATAATAAAATGTTTAGGTTATATGGAAGTGATTTGTGTACAGATTTAAAATTAACACCATGGGAAGCAGCGTTAGGAACAAGAGTTGATGTTAAAACAATTGATGGAGAAACAAAAGTGTATGTACCACAAGGAATACAAAGCGGTGAAAAAGTAAGAATTCCAAGTAAAGGTTATAAAGATGGAAAAGGTGGACGAGGAGATTTAGTTGCAGAGGTTAAAATAATGGTTCCAAAAAAACTGGAACTTGATGAACAGGAAATGTTTGAAAAGCTTAAAGAAATGTCAACATTTAATCCAAGAAATGATTAAAATATGTCAAAACATAGAAAAACTTTACATAATTAAATAAAACTATTGACAAGAGCCTTGAAATTGGCTATAATTGTAGGTAGTGATGTAACAAAAGATGAACTATGGATTGTACATAGAAATGAGGTGTAGAAATGGACAATATACAAGGAAAACATTTTAGTATAACAGATCCAAAAGGAGTAAATACTGTTATATATCAAGTTAATAAAACTGAAAAAGAATTTTTAAAAGAATATCCTAAATATACTGTTGAAAGACTTGACCACACAGAGGAAATAAGAGGAGATTTTAATAAAAAGACTTTTTATGTTGAAAATCCATCTAAGGATGGAAACAGATTGGTAATTTTATCTTTTGGTGATGATAGAGTTGTTATTAATACAGGTATATTGATGAATGATGAGGTTAAAATAACAAAAAAACCAACACCATTTAAATTTACTACATTATATTCAGAAGAAGATTCAGAATATAAAGAATTTAAATATACGCCAAATTTGAAGAGACCAATTTCAATTATAGACCCAGAAACAACAGAAGAGATAAAACCAACACTTTATTTTGATGAGAAATCAAATGAAGTAAAAGGAAAATGTAAATTAAAACCGTATAAATCTTATTTTGCATTTGAGATAAGAGACGAAGAATAAGGAGGAGAAGCCCAAATGGCAATTAAATCAAAGGATGTAAAAACTATTCCGGCAGGAAATAATGATAAAATTTCTGTTAATGGAATTGAATTTAGTAACATTATAGAAAAAGATAAATTTGAAATGAAAGCAGCTCAAAAAGGTGTAAAAATTGAAGTTTTAAGTACTGAATTAACAGAAAATATGACTATTAAAGCTATAGATGATACTGTTATTGATTTTGAAACAAGAAAACAACAATTAAAAAATAATCCAAAACTTGCAAAATATTTAAAAGAAAAAAGCAAAGATATGGATGCAGATAGAGCAATGTAGTATACTAAAGAATAGTAGGTGATTTTTAATGAATTACAAAATAGAGGGAGCAATAAGAAAGAATAAAAAAAGTTTTATAATATGTGCAATACTATGGCTTTTATTAGTCATAGTATTTGTTGCGCCTTTTTCATATAGTTTGTTTCAAGCAACAAACGAATTAGGGAAAGTATCGCTAGAAACATTTATAGAGCAACTTTCAACTAATATTTCAAATCCATTTGGAACATTGGGTGGAATATTTGAACAAGGTGCAACACATAATTTTATATCAACATTACTTGGATTTTCTGTTATATATTTAGTTGTATTTTTTATTGGATTTGCTAAGTCAGCACCAAAAAATAGATATACAGATATTGAGCATGGTTCAAGTGACTGGAGTCAACGAGGAGAACAATATCAAATATTAAGCAAAAATAAAGGAATTATACTTGCTGAAGATAATTATTTACCACTAGATAAACGTGGAAATGTAAACGTTTTGGTAGTTGGACGGTTCAGGTTCTGGTAAATCTGCATCATATTCAATACCAAATGCTTATCAATGTTTGGGTTCATATGTGTTTACTGACCCAAAAGGTGAGCTTTATGATAGAACAGCGGGATATTTAAAAGAACAAGGTTATGATATTAAAGTACTAAACTTAGTAAGACCACAATATAGTGATGGATATAATCCGCTAATGCATATATCATCAGAATTAGATGTTGATGTTATTGCAAATACAATAGTTAAAGGACAAAAAACTGATAGCGGTTCAGACCCATATTGGGATGATATGGCAGAAATGTTGCTAAAAGCATTAATATATTATTTAATAGCAACAAGACCAGAAGAAGAACAAAATTTAGCAAGTTGTGCAGAATTGGTAAGAGCAGCAAATAAAAATGGTGGAAGTAACTTACTTTCAGATTTAATGAGCCAATTACCATATGACCATCCAGCAAGAATGTATTATAAATCAATAGAAATAGCGCCAGAAAAAACATATGGTTCTATATTAAGTTCTTTGCAGTCAAAACTTGGTAAATTTGACTCAAAAGAAATAGCTGAATTAACATCAACAGATACTATAAATTTTGAAGAAATAGGAAGCAAAAAAACTGCGGTATATGTAATATCATCAGATACTCACACAGCATACGACTTTTTATTAACAATATTCTTCTCGCAAATGATACAACAATTATATGATTATGCAGACCAAAATGGTGGTAAACTTCCAGAAAGAACATATTTTATATTAGACGAATTTGCAAATATAGGAAAAATACCTGACTTTGATAAAAAGATATCAACATCAAGAAGTAGAGGAATCTCATTTAGTGTTATTTTACAAAATATTGACCAATTAGAAGCTGTATACGAAAAATCTTATGAGACAATAATGGGTAACTGTGATACGCATGTATTTTTAGGAAGTAACTCATTTAAAACAGTTGAATATTTTTCAAAACAACTAGGTGAAAAGACTATAGATAGAGATAGCATTTCAATAAATAAGGATAAACAAAATCATAGAACTGGTAAGAGTGTATCTGATCAAATTATGGCTAGAGCACTTATGACGCCAGATGAATTAAGAAGATTAGATAATGATTTGTGTATTATTTTTGAAAAAGGTTTAAAACCAGTTAAAGCTAATAAATATTATTATTTTAAACATCCTATGGCTAAAGATATGGCAAAATGTGAAATCAGTCATAATGATATTGGAGAAATTGATAGAGGAACATGGAGAAAATATAATCCATATAATCCTTATGTTGAGGAAAAAGATGAAAAATCAGTTGAAAATTTAAATATTGAGTCTTTGGATGATTTGTTTGAAGATGATAATGTAAAAGAAGAAAATAATAATATTAAAAATAATTTAAATGTGCCTAAAGATGAGAAAAAATCAGAAGAAATAACAAATTCGTTGGATGATTTCTTAGATTTAAATATGCAAAATGATGATAATGCACCTATGCTCCCTCAAGATGATGAAGAGGATACATATGATTTACAAAAGGAATTAGAGGCTAAATTTGATGAGTTATTTGGTCCATTGGAAGATGATTAAATTTTATAAATTAAAGAGATAAAGTGGTTTAATGAATGGCTTTATCTTTTTTTTTGTTTTATTTTTGTGTGAACAAAAGTTTTTATGAAATTTTGTTATGTTCGCTTGTTTTTTGTAATTAATTGTTATATAGTATGTGTTATATTTAAATGTCAATTAGTAAGGAGAAATAAAGATGAAATTTGTACACATAGCTGATATGCACTTTGACAGTCCATTTGTAAACCTTTCAGACAAAGATGGACTAGGAGATTTAAGAAGACTAGAACAAAGAAAAGTATTCAAAAAAGTAACAGAATATATAAAAGAAAATAATATAAAATACTTATTTATTTCAGGGGATTTATATGAGCAAAAATATATAAAAAAATCAACAATAGAATATATAAATAATTTATTTAAAGAAATTCCAGAAACAAGAATATTTATATCACCGGGAAATCACGACCCATATACAAAAAATTCGTATTATAATAAGTTTTATTGGAATGAAAATGTAAAAATATTCACATCAAAAATAGAAAAAATTGAATGTGAAGATGCAAATATTTATGGATATGGTTTTGATGATTTTTATTGTAAAAAATGCGGAATAGAAAATGTTGAATTGGAAGATAGAAATAAATTGAATATATTAGTAATTCATGGAACATTAGATGGCGGTGCAATAGAAAATAGTGAATATAATCCTTTATCTTCAAAGATGTTGAAAGAAAAAGGATTTGACTATGTTGCTTTAGGACATATTCATAAACTAGATTATAATAAAGAAGAAAATCAAAATATTGTATATCCGGGCTCAACAGCATCATTAGGATTTGACGAACTTGGTAAACATGGAATGATAGTTGGAGAATTGGAAAAAGAAAAAATAAATTTAGAATTTGTTCCATTAGATGAAACTGAATTTAAATTATTTGATTTGGATATTACAGAAATAATTTCAAAAGAAGAATTAATTGAAAAAATAAATGAAATAAATTTTGAAGAAAATAATTTAATTGAAATTATTTTAACAGGAAAAAGAAATTTTGAAATTGACAGATATGAATTATATAAATTAATTTCAAATGATAAAGTGATTAAAATAAAAGATAAAACAAAAATAAATTATGATTTAGAAAAATTATCAAATGATACTACTTTAAAAGGTTTATTTGCTAAAGAAATGCTGGCAAAATTAAATGAAGAAAATATTTCTGAAGAGCAAAAAGAAATAATAGAAAAAGCAGTTGAAATTGGAATAGAGGCATTAGGGATTTAGGGACGTTCCTTAAAATCCTTCTTTTAGGGATTTTGGGACAGTCCTCTGAATAAATGAAAAATAAAATAATGAGGAGGAAGTTTCTTGAAAATAAATAAATTAAAAATAAATTCTTATGGAAAATTAAAAGAAAAAGAAATAAATTTTAAAGACGGAATAAATTTAATATATGGACAAAATGAAGCAGGAAAATCTACATTAATTAAATTTATTACTAATTCATTATATGGAATTTCAAAAAATAAAAAAGGAAAAGAAGTTTCAGATTTTGATAAATATAAACCTTGGTCTGGAGAAGAATTTTCTGGTAAATTAGAATATGAACTAGATAATAAAGAAAAATATGAAATTTATAGAGACTTTAGTAAAAAAAATCCAAAAATATTTAATGAAAATATGGAGGATATTTCTAAAGAATTTAATATTGATAAAAATAAAGGAAATGAATTTTTTTATGAGCAAACAAAAATAGATGAAGAATTATTTTTATCAACACTTGCAATTAATCAAAGTGAAGTAAAATTGGAAGGTCAGGCTCAAAATTTTTTAATTCAAAAAATTGCAAACTTGGCGCAAACAGGTGACGATAGTATTTCATTTAAAAGGGTTATTGACAGAATAAATAGAAGACAATTAGATGAAGTAGGAAGCGAAAGGTCTAGGGAAAAGCCAATTAACATAGTTACAAGAAAATTACAAGAATTAAATGCAGAAAAGGAAAATCTAGAAAAATTTAAAAATTTTAAATATGAATATGAAGACCAGGAAAATGATTTAAAAGATGAAATTTTAAATTTGGAAAATGAAAATAATTTTCTAAAAGAAATTAAGTTGCAAAAAGAAAATGAAAAAATTGAAAATGAAAAAATAAAAATAAAAGAAAATATTGAAAATGAAAATTTAGAAAAAATAAATTCTGTAAATAAAAAAATAAATGAATTAAAAATAAATAATAAAAATATTTTAGAAAAATATTTAAATAATAATTTGCAAAATAATTTAAAAAATAAAAATAAAAAAATAAATAAAAATAAAATAAAAAATAATAAAAAAAAATTAAATATTATTTTTATTTTATTAATTTTAATTAATATTTTACAATTTATTTTTATTAAAAACAATATTTTTAAATATATTTTTCTCCTTACAGTACCAACGTTTTCAATTTTTTACATATTTTTAATAAATAAAGAAAAAAATAAAATAAAAAATAATGAAAAAATAGAAAAAAATAAATTTAATGAAATTAATTTACAATTAATTAATTTAGAAAATGAAAAAAAATTAATAGAAAATAATCAAAAAAATAATAGTGAAGAATTAAATAAAATAAAAAATAATTTAAATTTAAAAAATAATTTAGAAAAAGAAAAAATAAAAAATAAATATTTAAATAAAATAGAAAAAAATAAAATAAATATTTTTTTGGATTTAAATAATTTAGAAAAAATAAATTTTGAAATTGAAAAAATTCAAAATGAAATAAATAATAAAAAATTAAAATTGCATACTTTAAATTTAGACAAAAAAAATATAGAACCACAGTTAGATAATTTGTCAAAAATTGAAGAAGAATTAGTTAACAATAATGAGAAAATGTTAACCTTACAAAAATTAAATATGAGTATGAATTTAGCAAAAAACATTTTAAGCAATTCATATGAAAAAATGAAAAATTCAGTAACCCCTAAGTTTACAGAGAATTTATCTTATAATATCTCTAGAATAACAGATGGTAAATATAACAAAGTAATGTTTAATGAAGAAGAAGGTTTAATTGTCGAATTACAAAATGGGGATTATATTCCGGTAAATAGATTTAGCATTGGAACTATCGACCAATTATATTTGTCATTAAGACTTTCTATGATTAATGAACTTTCTGATGAGACTGTTCCAATTTTCTTGGATGAGGCTTTTGCATTTTATGATGATGAAAGATTAAAAAATATTTTGGATTATTTAAACTCTAAATTTAGTAATAGACAAATTATTATTTTTACATGTACAAATCGTGAAAAAAGTATTTTTGAAAATAAAAATATTGATTATAACTACATAGAGTTGTAAAATTACTAAATTTGTAGTATAATACCAAAAGGGTATAAAACTTGAAAAAATTTTATATGGAGATGTACGGAAAAGCCAAAGATTTGTCTGTTAAAATTTTGGATAGTAATTAACGGAAAAGTCCAAGATTTGTCTGTCGATGAACAGAGTGAAACACAGTGAAGGGAGAATATTTATGTTTGAAAAATTGGAAGCGGTAGAAAAAAGATATGAAGAATTAACAAAAATGATTAGTGACCCAGAAGTAATATCAAACCAATCAGAATGGCAAAAATTAATGAAAGAACATGCAAGTATAGAAGATATAGTTTTAAAATTTAGAGAATACAAAAAAGCAAAGCAAGCAATGGATGAAGCAAAAGAAATGATGGAAGACAAAGAATTAAAAGAATTAGCAGAAATGGAATACTATGATAATAAAGAAAAATTACCAAAATTAGAAGAAGAATTAAAATTCTTATTAATTCCAAAAGATCCAGACGATGATAAAAACATCATTTGTGAAATAAGAGCAGGAGCTGGTGGAGAAGAAGCAGCATTATTTGCTGGAACATTATTTAGAATGTACACAATGTATGCAGAAAGAAAACACTGGAAAATGGAAGTTTTAAATGAAAACGAAACAGGACTTGGTGGCTATAAAGAAATAACATTTATGGTTACTGGAAAAGGTGTTTATAGTAGACTTAAATTTGAAAGTGGAGTTCACAGAGTACAAAGAGTTCCAGATACAGAAAGCAGTGGTAGAATTCATACATCAACTGCAACTGTTGCAGTACTCCCAGTTGTTGAAGATGTTGAAATTGAAATAAACCCAGCAGACATTAAAATGGAAGTTTTCCGTTCTTCAGGTGCTGGTGGACAACATATAAACAAAACATCATCTGCAGTAAGACTTATACATGAACCAACAGGTATCGTTGTTGAGTGTCAAACTGAAAGATCTCAATTCCAAAATAGGGATAATGCTATGAGAATGCTTAGAACTAAACTATATGAGATGGAAAAACAAAAACAAGATAGTGAGATTTCTAGTGCTAGAAAATCTCAAGTTGGTTCTGGTGATAGAAGTGAGAAAATTAGAACTTATAATTATCCTCAAGGAAGAATTACAGACCATAGAATTGGTATGAGCATTTATCAAATGGAAAATTTCTTGAATGGTGATATTGATGAAATGGTTGATAATCTAATTGCTGCAGATAGAGCAGAAAGATTAAAAGGTGAAGATGAATAATAGAAAATAAAAAGTCAATAAATATTGTGTATAAACAGTATTTATTGGCTTTTTTGATTGAATTGTAATTTTTAAATTGGATGTTGCAGAGATTAATGCTTTAAATATGCATGCAATGACGATGGAAGAATGGGTAAAAGAACTAGATGGATTTTTAACTATGACCCATAAAGATATATTAGAAGGAGCAGGAACAATATCTCATGAAAAAGCATTGGAGAAGGCACATGAAGAATATGATAAATATATGAAAAATCATTTGACTCAAGCAGAAAAGGATTACTTAGAAATAATGGGAGAAGATATTACAAATTGAAATAAAAGAAGAATTAGATAAAAATTCAACTTGTCAAAATTTTCTACAAGTTCGAAAAAAAGTAATAGAAATTCGTATGAGTGATTATATAAGAAATTTCTAATCATAAAACAACAAATAAAACATATAAATCTAGTAATATTGTAAAAAGGGGAAATTGCTGTGAACGAAATCTTGAAAACAACATTACTAGGTTTATTTTTTGGCACATTTGGAACAACAATAGGAGGAATACTAGGAATAGTAATCAAAAAAAATTCAAACAAATTTTTAAGTTTTATATTATCTTTTGCATCAGGCCTAATGATGTCAGTAATATGCTTTGACTTAATACCAGAATCCTTAGGGATTAGTAACATATACGGAGTAGTATTTGGGGTATTAATAGGAATAATATCAATGATATTTTGTGATGTAATAGTTCAAAAAAAGTTCAATAAAAAGCAACAAAAATATGCGGAAAGTAATGATTTATTAAAAACAGGAATCATTGTATCAATAGGGTTAGCAATACACAATTTTCCAGAAGGATTAGCAATTGGCTCAGGTTTTGAAGCATCAATGCGTTTGGGACTTGGTTTAGCAATTGCAATATGTTTACATGATATACCAGAAGGAATATCAATGGCAGTGCCTATGAAAAATGGAGGAATGTCAAAAGCAAAAGTTATTTTTTATGTAATATTATCAGGTGTTACAACAGGGGTTGGTGCATTTTTTGGAGCAATCGTTGGGTCAATTTCTCAAAGTGTAATTGCGATTTGCCTAAGTTTTGCGGCCGGTGCAATGTTGTATATTGTTTCTGGTGAATTAATACCTGAATCAAATAAATTATATAAAGGTAGAATGTCTGCTGTTGGTAATATGATAGGGTTTATAATTGGAATTTTTGCAACGCAGTTGTGAAAAATGGGGCAAATAATAGCCTTGTTTTTTACATTTTAAATGGCGAAAAAATGTTTGAAAAATATTCTAAATTCTATTGACTTTTGATGCTTAAAATTATATAATTGGACAGGAAATAAGAGAGAGCGGAATGTGGGTGCCACTTATTTTGCCTTAATTATAGCAATAGTTGTAATTATAAGCAAATAAAATAAAAACACATCTCTGCTTGACCAGTGGACGATGTGTTTTTACATATAAAAATCGGCAACCACATTTTGTGGCTCTTTTATTTTCTAAAATTATTATAATACAAAAAGTTTATAATGTCAATTATTTTTGGAAAGTAGGAAAGTAAAAATGCAAGATATATTAAAAGGATTAAATGACAAACAATACGAAGCGGTAGTAAATACAGAAGGTCCATGCTTAGTAATAGCTGGAGCAGGAAGTGGAAAAACAAAAGTATTAACACATAAAATTGCATACTTAATAGGAGAAAAACAAGTAAAACCATGGAATATATTAGCAATTACATTCACAAATAAGGCTGCAAACGAAATGAAAGAAAGAATCGGGAATTTAGTAGGAGAAGTTGCGGCTGACATATGGATGGGAACATTTCACTCAATATGTGTGCGTATTTTAAGAAGATTTATAGATAGAATAGGTTTTGATTCTTCATTTATAATTTTTGATACATCTGACCAAAGAACATTAGTAAAGGCATGTATTAAAAGTATAGGTTTAGATGATAAAATGTTTACTGACAGAAGTGTTTTATCAGAAATAAGCAATGCAAAAAATGAAATGTTAGAACCAGACCAATATACAGTAAGAGCGAATGGAGACTTTAGAAAAGAAAAAATTGCACTAGTATATGAAATGTATCAAAAACGTTTAAAAGAAAATAATGCAATAGACTTTGATGATATCATAAATTATACAATTAAAATATTAATGGAAAATCCTGATATTTTAGAATATTATTCAGATAAATTTCATTATGTATTAGTAGACGAATATCAAGATACAAACAAGGCTCAATTTACATTGGTAACAATGCTTGCATCTAAAAATGAAAACATAACAGTTGTTGGAGATAATGACCAAGGAATATATAGTTTTAGAGGTGCTGATATTTCAAACATTTTAAATTTTGAAAGAGATTTCCCAGGAACAAAAATAATCAAATTGGAGCAAAATTATAGATGTACAGGAAATATTTTAAAAGCAGCAAATGCAGTAATTAAAAATAATGAAGTCACATACAAAAAGGAATTGTGGACAGAAAATGAAGTTGGAAATTTACCTGCAGTATATTCTGCTAAAAATGAATATGATGAAGGAACATATATTGCACAACAAATTGAACATTTGAGAAGAGAAGAATATTACAAATATTCAGACTTTGCAATTTTATATAGAATGAATACTCAATCAAGAGCAATAGAGGAAATTTTAAGAAGAGAGAGCATTCCATATAAAATTATAGGTGGTCTTAAATTCTATGAAAGAAAAGAAATTAAAGACATAATTTCATACTTAAGATTAATACAAAATCCATCAGACAACTTGAGCTTGAAGAGAATAATTAATGAACCTAAAAGAGGAATTGGAAAAACAAGTTTAGATAAAATAGAAGAGTTATCAATTAATAGTGGAGTTCCAATGTATGAAATTATTAAAAATGCGGAACAATATGGATTAAATAGAGTATTTTTAAATTCAAGAGAATTTGTAAATGCAATAGAAGAATTGAGAGCAAAAAAAGATGATATAAAAATATCTGATTTAATAAAAGAAACACTTAAAAAATCAGGATATACACAGGCTTTGGAAAATGAAAATACAATAGAAGCTGAAAATAGAATAGAAAACTTAGATGAGTTCTTAACTGTTGCAATAGAATTTGAGGACGAATCTGCAGATAATAAATTAAGTGATTTCTTAGAGGGAATAACATTATCAAGTGATATTGATAATATGGAAGAGGCAGAAGAAACTGTAACACTTATGACATTACATAGTGCAAAAGGACTTGAGTTTCCAGTAGTATTTTTGGTAGGAATGGAAGAAGGAATATTCCCAGGTTATAAATCTATCGGAGAACCAAAAGAACTAGAAGAAGAAAGACGTTTATGCTATGTAGGAATTACAAGAGCAAAAGAGCATTTATTCTTAACATGTAGTAAACAACGTACAATATTCGGTTCAACAAGTTGTAACCAAGTATCAAGATTTTTAAGAGAAATACCAAGTGATTTATTAGACGGATATGATGATGCTTTAGGTGAAAAACAAGAAAGTAATAGTAATATTTTTGGAGATTCAAAATATAGTTGGACATATGGAAGCAAAGACAATGGAAATATTAAAACATATAAAATCGATAAAAATGAACCAAAAGTTGCAGCTGCAAGTAGTAGCACAAATAGTAATGGATTTATGTTTAGAACAGCAGAAAGCTTCTTAAATAATTTAACAAAAAAATCATCAGGAGCAAATGTTGATTTATCTCAATATAAAGCAGGAGTTAGAATTTATCACAAAAAATTTGGCGAAGGTGTTATTAGTAATGTTGAGCCAGAGGGTGACGATTTAAAAGTTGATATTCAATTTGATAAAGTTGGACATAAACGTTTAATGGCAAAATTTGCTAATTTAGAAATAATTTAAAAAATTCGGGATTGGGGGACAGGTCTTCAATCCCGAAATTTTTTTATATTCTAGGAAAGTTATCATAGTATGATAACTTTCTGTAGAAGATAAATATGGCAGAAATTAGATTTTGTAGCAGTTTGCACTGCATACAAAATCTTAATTCTGGTTTTTTGGCTAAATTAAGAATAAAATTTTTAAAATTGCAAATGATAAATAAAGAATAACGCTTATATGCAATATTATTACAATGTTTGACAGACAAAATTTTAAAAAATTTTGGATGGTGATAAATGTGGCAAAGCGTAAAGAAAGGATGATAAAAATGGCAGATTTAAATCAAATGGAATTACAAAATTTAAGACATTTTATAGGAGCACATGAGACAATATATCAAAAATTAAACACATATTCAGCACAAGCAGTTGATCCACAAATTAAACAATTATTTACAAAATCAGCTCAAGATGCTTTAAATACAAAACAAAAATTAATGTCTTTTTTAAATAATTAGGAGGTATAAAAGTATGGATGAAAAAACAATGGTAAATGATATTTTGGCTGGAGTTAAATCAGATTTAACAGGATATCAAACAGCTATAACTGAGACCGAAAATATGGGATTAAGACAAGCTTTTCAACAAATAAGAAATAGTGATGAAAGTTTTCAATATGAACTATTTAAAATAGCACAAGCAAAAGGTTATTATAAACCAGCTCAAAAAGTTTCACAAACAGAAGTTGAAACAGTAAAAACTGAATTACAACAATAAATAACTTTGAAATTATTTGAACAGTTTTATACAATATATTAATTTGATATATCAAGTTTTATATCAATTAATATATCTGTATAAAACTTTTCTTTTTGTTAAAAACAATAAACACAAATGATTTTTATTTTGGAAATGGATAATCATAATTCTAAATTTAGATTTGTTAAAAAAGATAAAAAATACGAGCAAGATACATGAAAATAGAAAAAAACTTACGGAAAAAGACAAAAAAGGGTATTGCAAAAAAGGAAAAAAGAGTATAAAATTATGACATAATATTATGAGGAGAGTTGTAATGTTTAAAAAAGTATTAATACATACACGAAGAACAATGAAATTAATAATTCTGATATCAATATCTATTTTAGCTATTATTGCAGTGATAGCTTCATTTTATAAAATAAGCTATAGTGTAAGTCTTAATGGACAAATGATGGGGTATACAGATAATAAAAGTAAATTGCAATCAGAAATAAACAACTATATAGAAAAAGGTGAAGATGAAAATGCTGCATTTGTGCAAGTAGATAGTCTACCAGAATACAAGATATGTTTGCTAAAAAGAAATGTTAAATCAAATGATAATGAAATTTTTGATACAATAAAATCTACGGGAATACCATATTACAGATATTACGCTATTTTGGAGAACCAGGAAGAAAAAGTATATGTCCCAAATTTTACAGATGCTGAAGAAATAGTAAATCAATTGAAACAAAAAAGTAGTTCAAATATAGATAGTATAACCATTGCGGAGAAATATGATTCTGAGCTAAAGGTTATGGACAATATTGATGATGCTGTTGCTAGTTTATATGTTGAACCTAAAAATGTAGTCGTTGCATCAAATAAAAATACATCAAAAACTTCTAAAAATACTGCAGTAAAGGCAACTGGTTCTGTAAATACAGCAATGACAATTTCAGGAACTAAAGTAGCTTTGGGAATATCTTTAACAAAACCGGTTTCAGGGATTATATCTTCTAGATTTGGAGCAAGAAGTTCAATTAGAAGCTCAGCTCACACAGGTTTAGACATAGCAACATCAACAGGAACACCAGTAATTGCTGCTGCATCAGGAACTGTTACATTTGCAGGATGGAAAGGCTCATATGGTAACTTGATGGTAATAACACATAGTAATGGTGTTCAAACATATTATGGACATTGCAGCAAACTATATTGTAGTGCAGGACAAACTGTATCACAGGGGCAAACAATAGCAGCGGTTGGTTCTACAGGTAATTCAACAGGGCCACATTTGCATTTTGAAATTAGAGTAAGTGGTGTTGCATACAATCCACAAAATTATTTATATTAAAAAACGAAAATTTGATATGACAAATTTTCGTGTATAATTAGAGAAACGAATGTTAATTAAATATATAATGTTAATAATTATATATATTAATGTTCGTTTTCTTTATTTTGTGCAAATGAAAAATATTGTATACCGGTAGTAATTGCATTATTTTTCATAATTATTTTTCCATGTTCTTTTAATTTGAATTTGAAATTTTTTGTATGATTTTCTAAGTTTGAGAATTCCAGAAGAGATGTATGTAGTATCGACATTGAATTGTTAGATAAATTAATTTTATCAATTACTAAATAATAGGCATTATTAAAAAAGTATAAAATTGCACTTTTATATAAGTTTTTCATATTTATGGTATGGTTGCTATGTATAAAATCACAAAATTCACAAAAATTCTCAAAAGAGGAAAAATTATAAATTAGGGTGGATGTATTGAACAGTTGTGTTTTTTTTCTTATTGTTAAATTTTTTTTATGTAGATGTTGGTTTGTTGTATCTTTTTCAAGATATTTTGTAATTGTAAATATAAAGGTATCATTATTTTGGATGTCTGCTTCTATTAATAATTTATATCCGGTTGTATCAAAATTTACTTCTTGCTCAGCTTTGGTTAGGATTTCTAAAAATAATTTTTGAGATGCTGGTTCTTCTAATAATACTTTATTTATATTTATTTCTTTGTCTTTAAAGTCTTCTTTTTTTAAGATTATTCGTATTTTGTTTTCAGTTAATTTTTCAATTTTCATTTTGTTACCTCCGATACTTTAATTTTATTATACTACTAATACTATTATATTTAAATACACAAAATATGGTAGTTATAATTAGTTATTTCAAAAAAAATTATGTGCTGGGTGCCATAAATTTATTTTAAAAATTCTTATGTTGCGTATTGAACCGAGAAAATGTTTCAAATCATATACATATATACATCTTTCCGTGAGCATTCCTCAGTTTTATATTTAAGTTTTTCTATTTTTCATTTCAATCAAACGGATACAATATCAAATATAAATAGCCCTTAAGGTGATACCTAGTACACAAAGATTTTTAAGATTGTAAATTGCAACAACATGATATTTTTGAGATATAAAAATATTGAAAAATACTTGAAAAAAAAGCAAAATCAAGATATAATAACAAGTGTAAAAAATGTGTATCCGTAAGGACAAAAGAAAAAATGGAGGTAGAAAAATGGCTACAAGAGAAAAAAACATATGGATATTGTTAGTATTTTTATTAGCAGGATTAGTAATAGGGGGATTACTTGGAAAATTAGCAGCAAGTGTACCATGGCTTTGGTGGTTGTCATATGAACAACAATTTGGACTAGAAACACCATTGGTATTGGACTTAAGTGTTTTAAAAATAACATTTGGACTAATGGTAAAAATTAATATAGCTAGCATAATAGGAATGGTTTTAGCGATATTTATATACAAAAAAATATAATAAAGTGGGACAAATAAAAAACGAAAGGAAGTTTTAATTTGTCATTAAAAATAAAAGAATTACCAGAAACAGAAAGACCATATGAAAAATTAGAATTATATGGTGAAAAAACATTATCGAATGCTGAATTATTAGCAATAATAATAAAATCAGGAACAAAAGAAGAAACATCAGTACAAATAGCACAAAAAATTTTAAATCTTAATTATGATCCACAAATGGGTTCACTTAACTTTTTAAAAGATATTTCACTAGAAGAACTTATGCAAATAAAGGGAATAGGAAAAGTAAAAGCAATACAATTGAAAGCGGTAAGCGAATTAGCAATAAGAATGTCAAAACCATCAAATTATAAAAAGGTACAAATTAAATGTACAGAACAATTGGCAAAATTGGTTATGGAGGAATTAAGACTTGAAAAAAGGGAATTTGTAAAGCTATTTTTATTGAATACTAAAAATGAAATACTAAAAAATATGGATATATCTGTTGGGGGTACAAACTTTGCTAATGTAAATATGAAAGAAATTATATCTGAAGCATTAAAAATAAAAGCACCAAAAATCATATTAGTACATAATCATCCATCAGGAGATCCAACACCGAGCAAGGCTGATATTACTTTTACGGATAGATTATATAATGCTGCAAGAATGTTTGATATTGAATTGGTAGACCATATTGTTATTGGAAATATGAAGTTTAAAAGTATTTTTGTTGAAACTAAAAAAATGGTTGAAAAAATAAAAAAAGAAAATTTAAAAATACAAAAGGATGTTGATTAGAAAGGATGAAAAATATGAAATTTTTTACATTTGCTTCAAAAGATATAGGAATAGATTTAGGAACTGCAAATATTTTGGTTACATTAAAAGGAAAAGGAATAATTTTAAAAGAACCTTCTGTTGTTGCTATAGATAGAAGAACTGGAAATATTATGGCTACAGGAAATGAAGCTAAAGAGATGTTAGGTAGAACACCTGAGCAAATAAAGGCAGTCAGACCGTTAAAAGATGGTGTTATAGCTGATTTTACAGCAACACAATTAATGTTAAAAAATATAATTGAAAAGGTTGAAAAAAGATATAGTGTGGGAAGACCAAGAGTTGTTGTAGGTGTGCCATCTGGAATAACTGAAGTTGAAGAACGTGCAGTAGAAGAATCTGTTATACAAGCAGGAGCAAAAGAAGTATATCTAATTGAAGAACCTATGGCTGCTGCAATAGGGGCATCTTTAGATGTTGCTGAACCAAGTGGAAGTATTATAGTTGACATTGGTGGAGGAACAACTGAAGTAGCTGTAATTTCTTTAGGAGGAATAGTTATAAGCCATTCTTTAAGAGTTGCTGGTGATGAATTAGATGAAGACATTGTAAATTATGTAAAAAGAGAAATGAATTTGGCAATTGGTGAAACAACAGCAGAACAAATAAAGATGCAAATTGGTTGTGCAATGCCACTTATGACTGAAATGACAATGGAAGTAAGAGGAAGAGATTTGACAGATGGATTACCTAGAACTGAAAAAATTACATCAGCTCAAATAGAAGAAGCTTTAAAAGAATCAATATCAAAAATAGTAGATATTGTAAAAGGAACTTTAGAAAAAACTCCACCGGAACTTGCATCAGATATAATGGAAAAAGGAATTGTACTTGCAGGAGGAGGAGCTTTAATAAAAAACTTAGATAAATTATTAAGTATTGAAACTGGAATGCCTGTTTATATAGCGGACGAGCCTCTTGACTGTGTGGTTAGAGGAGCTGGAAAAACATTAGATGATTTGGAAAGACTAAAAACAGTTTTGATTAATTCTAGAAAAAGAAGATAAATATAAAATTTGCTTTGAAAGGAGAAGAATATGTATAGGAATAAAAAAAGTGGACTATTGGGAAGTGTTATTACAATTATAATCTTGATATTAATAGTTATCTTTTCTAATAGAGAAGCTAATACATCATTCTTTGAAAATATTGCTAATAAGTTGGTTATGCCAGTACAAAATGGGTTAACTTATTTAAAAAATAAAGTTAGTGGAAATTCAACATTCTTTAGTGATATAAGTAATTTAAAAACAGAAAATCAAGAACTAAAAAACAAAAATAGTCAATTGGAACAATCTTTAAGAGAACTTGAAAATATAAGAACAGAAAATGAAACATTAAAAGAGTATTTAGGTTTAACAGAAAAATATGGAGAGTATAAAACAATTCCGGGATATGTAATTAATAAAGACATTAGTAACTATTCAAAAACTATAATTATAAATATAGGGAAAGAGGATGGAATTGAAGAAAACATGACTGTTATAGCTGATGAAGGGTTAGTTGGACACATAGTTTCAGTAACTGATAATACTGCTAAAGTTAGAACTATAGTTGATACATCAAGTTCAGTAAGTTGTTTAATGAGTACAAATAAAGACAGTATTGTATGTAAGGGAACATTAGACAGTAGTTCAGAATTGAAAGCAATGTATATATCTACAGAAGCTAATATGGTTCAAGGTGATAGTGTTGATACATCTGGTTTAGGAGGAATATATCCAAAAGGAATACATGTTGGAACAATAAAAAAAATAGTAACAACAAAAAATATAACTGATAGATATGCTTTAGTTGAAACAGCAGTTGACTTTAGTAAATTAAATACAGTTTTGGTTGTAAAAAATAATTAAAAGGTTTACATATGCCTTTGGAAAGGAATGAAATTAAATTTGAAAAAGTTTTGTATAAATTTGAGTTTAATATTAATAGGCTTTGTTATTTATTTTTTGCAATCAAATTTTTTCAATTGGTTTTCAATTGGAGGAATAAAACCTAATCTTTTTATAATATATATTTTATTTATTGGATTATTTGGAACTAGAAGTATGAGTATCATATATGCTTCTGCTTTGGGAATATTTTTAGATTTAATATTTAATTCTAAAATAGGAGTAAATTTATTTGGTTATGTTTTGATAGGTGTAATAGGAACTATTTTTAATAAAAACTTTTCAAAAGATAGTAGAATAACAATAATGTTTATGGTGTTTGGAACATCAATTATTTTTGAAATAGTAGTGTATTTCATAAATTATGTTTTGTATTCTACTAATGTAGAAGTAATGAATTTTATAAAAATATTAGTTGTTGAAGTTATATATAACATGATTATAACAATTATTTTATATAGTCCAATTCAAAAATTTGGTTATTATATAGAAAATGAATATAAGGGAAATAAAATATTGACAAAGTATTTTTAAATTTTAGCAAATTTGTTTTATTTTTTGATTTTTATAAATATATATTTTTAAAAATAATAACTATAAAACAAATTGGAATTTATAATAGGAAAGAAGGTGAAAAATTGGCAAGAAAAATTAACAAAAAAGAAATTAATTTTAGATATAATTTAATAACGATTTTTACATATATTGTTGGTGTAATTTTGATTGTACAATTATTCAACCTTCAAATAGTTAATGGTGCAAAATATAGACAGGAATCTAATACAAGATTAACACGTGAAAGCACATTAGAAGCGGCAAGAGGAGATATATTAGATAGGTCTGGAAATATTTTGGTTACATCTAGTCAAAAGTTTAATTTGGAATTATATAAAAGCAAGATAGATACAGAAACTTTAAATAATTCGATATTAAAAATTGTAAATGTATTAGAAAAATATGAAGTTAGTTATACAGACTCTTTTCCAATTAGCATAAATCCATTTCAATTTACAATATCAGATGATAATTTAAAAAAATGGAAGAAAAATAATGAAATAGATGAAAATGCAACGGCAGAAGAAGCTTTTTATGTATTTAAAAATAAATATAAAATAAGTAATCAAGATGTTTCAGAAATAAGAAAAATTATAGCAATAAGATATGCGATTTCAATAGAGGGATATAGTAGTACAAAATCTTTAACAATAGCAAAAGATATCCCAAGAGAAGCTATTGCAGAATTTAGTGAGAATTCAGATAATTATCCGGGAATAAATATTTCTGTACAACCTGTTAGATTATATAAAGAGGGAACGTTGGCATCACATATTTTAGGATATGCTGCAAAAATAAGTGATGATGAATATAAAAATTTAAAAGATGATTATGACCAAAATGATTTAATTGGAAAAACAGGAATTGAATCACTTTTTGAAAAATATTTAAAGGGTAAAAAGGGAACAAAACAAATTGATATGGCAGTTGATGGAACAACTACAGCGGAAGTTGTAGAAGATGAAGCAGTTGCTGGTTCAAATGTTATTTTAACAATAGATTCTAAATTACAAAAAATTGCAGAGGAAGCACTAAAAGATAATATAGAAAAAATAAAAAATGGTGGATTTGGTAAAGTCTATGATGCAAAGGGTGGCTCTTGTGTTGTTATGAATGTTAAAACAGGTGAAGTACTTGCAATGGCAAGTTATCCTGATTATAATCCACAATCATTTGCAAATGGAATAAGTAGTGAAGAATGGAAGAGTTACAATGAAAATACGTCATATCCTTTGTTAAATAAATGTATTCAAAGTGCTTATGAACCAGGTTCTATATTCAAAATGGTAACTGCTATAGCAGGACTTGAATCTGGAAATATATCTTTAACGGAAAGGATAAATGACACAGGTGTATATAAAAAGTATGGAACCGACTGGAAATGTTGGTATTATACAGATTATCATACAGGTCATGGTTACTTAAATGTAATAGGAGCTATTCAAAAGTCATGTAACTTCTTCTTCTATGAGACAGCTGACAGAATGGGGATAGACACATTGGATAAATATGCAAAATATTTTGGATTAGGTACAAAAACAGGAATAGAACTACCTGGAGAAGTTTCAGGTAATTTGGCAAGTAAGGAATATGTAAAATCTATTAATGAAAGTTGGAATCCAGGAGATACAATAAATGCAGCTATTGGACAGGGATATAACAAGTTTACACCATTACAGATGGCGAAATATATAAGTATGGTTGCAAATGGTGGAAATAAAGTAGATGTAAGTATAGTAAAATCTATTCAAAATGCTGATGGAACTGAAGTATCAAAAGATGAAATAAACAAATTTGTTAGTGAAAAATTAGGAATTTCAAAAGATAATGAAAGTGAAGATATTACTTTGAACAGTGAATATGTTAATGCTGTAAAAGAAGGAATGAGGTCTGTTACAAGTGGTGAAGCTGGAACGGCATATGCAAGATTTAAGAATTTTAATATATCAGTAGGTGGAAAAACTGGTTCTGCAGAGGCTGGAAAAGATGCAAATGGAAAAGATATTGTAAATGCATGGTTTGCAGCGTTTGCACCATACGAAGACCCAGAGATTGCAGTTGTTGTAATGGTAGAAAATGGTGGACATGGAAACTATACTGCAGAAGCAGTAAGAAATGTTATGGCTGAATATTTTGGAATGAATACTCAAAACGTAACAGAAGATATGCAAGCAAAATCATATACAGAAAGCATAAGATAAAAATATTAATAAGTGCTAAATTTTATGAAGTTTTGTGAAAGGATGTAGAAATGAGTAACTGTGTAAGTATTAATTTAAAAAGAAATGAAATTATAATAAAAATAGCAGAGGATGCTGAACAAAAGAAAATAATAACTGAATTAACTAAAAAGTTACCGGATTTAAAAAAATTATATAAGGATGAAAAAATACCCATAAAAATTGTAGGAAAAGTATTAAAAAATAAAGAAATAGATGAAATACAAGATTTGATAAAAGAAAAAATAAATGTAGAAATTGATTTTGATATGCCAAAAAGCCTTGGTTTATCAAGTATAACAAGGACGTTTAAGCAAGAAGTTGCAATATCAGAAACTAAATTTCATAGAGGGTCTTTAAGGTCAGGGCAGAGAATTGAAACAGAAGGCAGTATTGTAATTATTGGAGATGTTAATTCAGGGGCAGAAGTTATAGCATCGGATAATATTGTTGTAGTTGGAAATCTTAGGGGACTAGCACATGCGGGAGCAAAAGGAAATAAAAATGCAATAATTGCAGCTGGACGTTTGGACTCAGTACAGCTTAGAATTTCTAATATAGTAAAAGAAATTGATAGGGACGAAGAAATAGCACATAAACAAGCATATATATTTGTCCAAGACGATAAAATTGTAATAGAGTAGATTACGAAATAAGTAATAGAAATAGTATGATATAAAGCATCTCGTCCTTTACATTTTGCTCATATAAAAAATAGAGTACGCCAAGAATGATTAAATCGTCTAAATATAATTTTATACCCATAATTTCAAAAATAGCTTGGTCAGAAATTGAACTGCGTTTAGAATTGTTAGTATTACTAATTGTCTCAGAATTAGTAATACTTTCTTTTTTTTCACTATTATCAATTTCTGATTTGGCTATTTGTTGGTTCAAATTATTATAATGATTATAATATTTATAGTAGTTGTATGGGTAGCCATAGTAAGGAAATCTAAACATTTCTTATTCTCCTTTGTTGTTATCTTTCATGATTTCTGCAATTTTTGCAACATTTAATAAATTCATATAATTATCTAACTGGCCCTTTTTACTATCTCTAAGATATGGTTTTAGTGAATTTAGAAGATTTGCTCTTGGATCGTTTTTTGTATCTTTCATTTTGTTAATGGCTGATGACATTTTCATTACTGTGTTCATATCTAAATTACTAAAATCAAAAGTGCTATTTTTTGTTTTTGATTCGTTTTGTTCTTCTTTTTTTACTTGATTATTTTGATTATTGGCGTTTTGTTTTTCTCCTTGATTTGAGAGTATTTTTGAGAAGTTTTGAATCATTTCTGGAGATATGTTTGATATAGCATCTGATAGATTTCCATTGTCTACCATGTTTTTTATGTTCTTCATTGTGTTTTCGTCTATATTCATATTATTCAAATTTACCACCTCCATATAATATATTATTTTTTTAAAATATATATGTAATATTATAATATATATTTTATGTAGGATGTAATAAATTGTTACAGTGTTTGATTGAGAAATGTTATAGAAATAATGATGTGTAGGTTTTACTCCTTTGAGGGTAGTATATTTGATAGTGTATCTTGTTCATTGCGTTCAAAAAGAAAATCTAATATAAAAAATGAGCCTCTCTCAAACTAAAAATATATTATATGCATATGACTTTAGAATCTTTGAATGCAATTGGAACAATATTAGAATTTCATAAAAAATAAATGGAAAGAGTTCATATTATGGAAGGGTGCCATTTATTTTTTTTGAAATTCTTATGTTGTGTATTGAAGCTGAAAAGTTATTAAATCATATGCATATAATATATTTTTCTTATGAGCATTCCTCTATTTTTCATCTAAGATTTTCTATTTTTTACTTCATTCAAGCAGATACACTATCAAATATACTACCATCAAAGGAGTGAAATTAATACATCATTTATTTTAATGATAATTATGAACTGTAATGTGTAAACCTAAAAAATGGAAAAAAACACAAAAAAACATTGAAAAAAACTAGAGAATGTTGTATAATTTATTCTAGGAGTATTATGTAAAAAGATTATTTTTGAAATAATGTAATAAAAATGTAATACAAACTTAATAAAAATGAAAAAATTATCTTATATGTATATCCGTAACGCAAAAAATACATAAAAAAAATACATAAAAAAATGTTATTGACATATAGTTGTATACTTTATATTATATATAAGAGAAAAAGTTTTTTATATTTTAGGAGGTAATAATATGAAACAAAGAATTTTACAAGTTATAACTGCAATGTTATTAATTGTAACATTAACAATGGCAAATTTTGTGTTGCTATGTGTTGATGTTGTTTCTTATGCTGCGGAAATAATAAATATGGAAAGTAGTACAAACCATAAAAATGTTGAATATGTTGCATATTTTAAAGATGCAGCAGGAAATAAAGTAGATAGCTTAGATGCGAAAACAAATAGTGAAGATTTAAAACTATATTTTCAAGTATCTGTAAAAAAAGAGGGATACTTTAATGGAAATATAACTTTAAATAATGCTAATTTTAAGCTCAAATCAGATGTGTTAAGTGATGGAGTAAACAAAATAGAAAACAACACAGTATATTTAAATCAAATTAATGCTGGAGAAAGCAAAGAAATAGAAGTTGGAATTGAACTATTGAAAAATAATCAATTTGATTTAAATTATTTAAGTATGGAAAGCAGTATTTCTGTTAATGGAATTTATAGAGACAGTACACAAAAAGATATTTCTATAAAAGCAGATAGAGGTGTAACATTAAATTTTGTTAACCCATACTCAAGTGCGGAAGAAGCTGTTGTATTGTCACAAAACATTATAACAAATAAAATATTTAAAATTGATGGTGAAGAAAAAAGAATTGTACAGTTGCAAGTTACATCTGGACTAAACAATGACTTGTATCCAGTAAGTAAAACAAGTGTAAATATTCAAACTCCTAAAATTTCAGATAAATATCCTGAAAGTGTTTTAATTAATGCAAATGAAACATTGGTTACAACAGGAAAAACATTATCAGAAGATAATTGGAAATATGATAAAGAATCAGGGAAAATTGAAATCAATTTAGAAAATACTCAGGAAAATGGTATGGTTTCTTGGCTAAAAAATGGAAATGATAATTTTGTAGTAACTTATATATATGACAAAGATGTCAAGTTTAATAATGACAAATCAGAAATTACATCTCAAATTTCATTATTGGATAAAAATTCAACAGTATATAATGCAGAAAGCGGAATTACTATTACAGGAGAAGAAAAAAATTCTATAGTTACAGCATCAGTTGAACAAAATGAACAAAACATTTATAAAGGAAAATTATATGCTGGAATTTCTAGAGATGTTACATACAAAAATATAGTTGATGTTAATTTGAATAATGTTGAAACTGAAGTTGATGTTAAAGAAAATGATTTAACAATTAATGGAACAAAAGTTACAACTTTATATAAAACATCAAAATTTGATAAAGCACAGGTAGAAAAAGTATTAGGAGAAAATGGAAGATTAATTATATCAAATGCTAATACAGGTGCTGAAATTGCGGTAATAAATAAAAATACAGACGCAGACGAAAATGGAAAAATTAATATTTCTTATCCTGAAAATGTTGACAAAGTAATTGTTAAAGTTTCAGAGCCAGAAAATATTGGAAGAATAGAAATTGAAACTATTAAAACAATAGAAAAAATAAATAGAGATTTGGTAAAACAAGCGACAGCTATAAATGGTAGTTGTACGGTTTCTTATGTTTCAGAAAATAAAGAAGTAGAACTTAATACTGTAGAATCAAATATAAATTTATTAGAAACTGAAACATCAGCAGATTTACAAATAAACAGAACAGAATTATCTGCTATGACAACAAATAATAATGTGGAATTTAGAGTAACTTTAAAATCTAGAGAAGAAAAAAATGAGTTATTTAAAAATCCAGTTGTTAAAATAGAATTACCTGAAAAAATAAAAGATATACAAGTAAATTCAATAAACTTATTATATGAAGATGAATTGAAAATTAAATCAGCTCAATTAAATGGAAATACTATAGAAATTGTAATGCAAGGTGAACAAACAAAATATAAAGAAGAAGCTATAGATGGTGCTACTATTATAGTAAATGCAAACTTAGCAACTGATACTAAAATTGCAAGTAGTACTGAACAAGTTAAAGTAACATATACAAATGCAAATGCTATAAATTATAGTAATGGAGCAAATGTAGGAATTGTTGCACAAAATATTGATATAGTTTCATATGCTGGGGTTGTAACAACAAACCAGGTTGAAGAATATGGAATTGACCTTGTAAATAATCAAGGTGCAAATGCTGGTGAATTACCGGTATCAACAGATACAAAAACTGTTAATATACAAAAAAGAATAATTAATAACAAAGAAAATAAAATTTCAAATGTTAAAATATTAGGTGCATTTCCAACAAAAGATTCTATAGACTCAAACAGCATTGATATCGAAGTTGGAAACATAGCAGTAAGTGGAATAGATGCAAATAGAACGAAAGTTTATTATTCAGATAATGCTAATGCAACAGAAGATTTGAATAATAAAGAGAATAATTGGTCAGAAAGTATAGCTGATAATAAAAATGTTAAAAAATATTTAGTTGTATTAGATGGAATGGAATTACAAGAAGAAGTTGATTTATCTTATCCAATTACAATTCCTGCAAATCTAGAATATAATGAATCAGCTGAAGAAGGATATACGGTATATTATACAAACTTGACATCAGAAGAAAAAGTTGATGTTAATAATATAAGATTAGCTACTCCAAGAGGGGCAGTTATTGATACTACTTTAAAAGCTTTAGTAGCTGGAAATGAAAGCAGTGAAGTTAAAGAAAATGAAGTATTAAGATATGCAGTAGTTGTCTCTAATACAGGTTCAGAAGATATGACAAATATAAAAGTATCAGCAAAAATACCAGAAGGAACAACGTTTGTAAATTCAGACCAATTAAATAATGAAGTTGTTTTAGATGAAGTGCAATTTGAAGATTCAGAAAAGAAAGATGTAGAATTTAATATTGCTAGTTTGACTCAAGGACAAACAATAACAAAATATTACGAAGTAAAAGTAAATGATGGTATGGCTAATAAAGAAATATCAAATGCAGTTACTACACAATATGGAGAAGTAACAAAAACATCAAATGAAGTAAAAACAAACATTAAAGAAGGTAAAGTAGAATTAAAATTAATTTCTACAGATGCAACAGATGGAAAAGTAGAAGCAGGTTATAGTTATAGATATGTGTTATTATTAACAAATAAAAGTGACAAAGATATAAAAAATATAAATGTGAAATTTAACACAAATGATACTGCTAAAATTTCTGAAATTTCTTATCAAAAAAACGAACTAGGGGAATCAGTTTGTAATGTAGATAATGTAACAATTGATAAATTAAAGGCTGGTGAAACAAAAAAAATTTTATGTTATGCAAAAATGCTGGAAAAATCAACTACTGCTATTTCTGCTATGGCTAATGTAGATAATATAGAATACAAATCTAATGAAATTAATACCAAAATAAATAAATCTGTAATATTAGAAATGGGTGTAACTTCTGAAAATAGTGGAAATTATGTAAAGCCAGGAGATACTATAAAATATGTAATCAATATAAAAAATTCAGGAACGAAGACTGCAGATTCAATTGTTTTGAAAGATTGGATCGCAGGAGAAGTTTCATTATCTAAGGTGTTAAAAAATGGGGAGGAAATTTCTACTGATAATTATAGTGTGATTACAGATAACAACAAAAATAAAAATAGATTACAGATAAATGTTGAATCGTTAAAACCTGGTGAAGGTGTAGAATATCAAATTGAAGTTGTAGTTAATACAATATATGCTAATAATACAGCAATTGAAATACTTAATGAAATCTCATTAGAAGAGTATAGTATGGAAGTTTCAAATGCTAAAGTTCAACATATTATTGAACCAGATAATGGTTTTAACAATGAAAACAATAATAATGGTAATAACTCTGGTGATAACAATTCTGGTGACAACAATTCAGGGAATAATAATTCAGGAAATAATAATGATAATACATCTTCTGAATATAAAATAATTTCAGGTACAGCGTGGGTTGATGAAGATGAAAATGGTCAAAAAGATAATAAAGAGCAAGGTGTGGAAGGAATAACAGTTAAATTATTAGATGTTTCAACTAATAAATATGTAAAAGATTCAAATGGTAGTGATTTGGAAGTTAAAACTTCTACAACAGGATTTTATAGTTTTGATAGAGTACAAAAAGGCCAATACTTGGTAGTGTTTGAATATGATACTACAAAGTATGGATTAACGGCATTTGAAAAGAGCGGTGTTTCTGATGAAATGAGTTCAAAAGTTGTTAATAAATCAATAAATGTTGATAGTGTGGAAAGAAAAGTTGCGGCGACAGAGATTATAAATGTTAACTCAGAAAGTATAGCTAATGTTAATATTGGTTTAATAACAGCTAAAACTTATGATTTACAATTGGATAAATATATAAGTAAAGTTACAGTTCAAAATAACAAAACAGTAACAAATTCTTATACAGATACAACATTAGCAAAAGCAGAAATAGACGCTAAGCAGGTTAATGCTACTACGGTTGTAGTGGAATATACAATTAGAGTAACAAATAAGGGCGATGTTGCAGCATATGTCAAGAAAATAGCAGATTACTTATCAAGTGACTTTAAATTTAGTTCAGAATTAAATAAGGATTGGTATCAATCTGGAAATACAGTTTACTGCTCAAGCTTATCAAACGAAAAACTTGAACCAGGTGAAAGCAAAGATGTTACTTTAACTGTTATAAAACAAATGAAAGAGAATAATACAGGACTTGTAAATAATACAGCAGAAATTGCTGAATCATATAATGAACTTGGACTTACAGATGTGAATTCAACAGAAGGAAATAAAGTAAAAGGTGAAAATGATATGGGTTCAGCTGATTTAATTATAAGTATTAGAACTGGTCAAGTTATAACAACAGTATTGTTAATAATCACATCAATAGTAATTCTTGGAATAGCAATATACTTTGTAAGAAAATTAATAATAAATAGGAATTTAATGTAGGAAGGAGGAAAATGAAATGAAAGAGAAGACAAAGATTTGTATATTTTCAATTATTCTTTTAGGTATTGTTATAATGTTAACAACAATAGTTACTGCGATAGTTGACCCCAAAAATACAATATCTGATATGGATAATACTGGTTATACTAATATTGGAAGAACATATTATTATAATTTACAGACGCTTGTTAATAGTAAAAATGCATATTGTACTCAACAAGGAAAATCTCTTAATTCACAAGATAATTATCCTTATACATTAAAAAGGTATATGCAAATAGATGGAAAGGAAGCTACAGTGTATTCTTCTAATGATGGGGAGTCAAAATATACTATTAATGCTGATGAAAATGCCGAGATTGCATATATATTAAATCAAAAACAAGGATATGGAACTGAAACATGGGATGATGATGGTAAAGCTACACTAACACATTCTGAGGGACAAATGGCTTTGTGGCATGCTTTTAACTCTTGGGTAACAGTATTGGGACTTGATTCGTATTATTATGATGGTAACGATAAGATTAAAGAACAAGATATAAATAGAGAAGCAGAGGCATATGCAAACAAAGTAGGAAATAGTAAAACTTCATCTGTTACATCAGCAGCTACAACAGTAAATGTAACTGGGGCTACAAATAAAAATAATTTAACTATTGTAGATGTTGGAGGATATTATAGAATTGGACCATTTAAATGGAATTTTGATGGAACAATTGACAATATAATTGCAAAAGGTGATAAAGGAGATATAGCTGATAGCTATGTTAGATTTGTTAAATATTCTGGAACTACAGCAAGTGTTGTGAAAAAATCTGACATTAAATCAGGAGAAGATTTCTATGTTGATGTAAATCAAAAAGCAAATTTAAAAACATTTAATGGATTAACAATAAAAACTAAAGTATATATAGAGACAACAGATATGAAAATCTATAGATCAAATATTTGGATATTTGAAAATGATTCACACCAGAATATATTATATACACAATCAGATTATCAGACAGTTAAACCTGCAGAAGGTGAAGGAACGGAAACATATGATAATCTTCCACTTACAAGAGATATAGGACTTAATAAAGTAGACGACAGAGATGATACAAAAAAATTAGAAAAAATAGGATTTAAGTTTAAAGCAACTGTATATAGAGATTCAAAGTGGGTTGTAAGATACCTTGGGGAAGATCTAAAATGGAGTAAGAATGATTTAGATAGTGCAAAAGAATTCTTTGTTGATGAAAATGGAGCAATAAATTTAACAATAACAGGGGAAACTGTTGTAAAGAATTCTACGATTGCAGTAGAGACAACTAATAAAAATTATGGATATGAAAAAAATATAGGAAAAGAATATGTTGTAGGAGCAACTCCAGGCAAATTCTTAAATCACCAATATAAAGTAAAATTATCTGGATATGTATGGATAGATACTCAAGATGGTAAGACTACGACAAGAGATGATATATATAGCCAAAGTGTAGATAATAACGGCAATGGATTTAATGGAATTCCGGTTTACTTAAAAGATAGTACTGGAAAAACAGTAATGAGTACAACTACATCTGAATTAGGATTATATTCAGAAATTAATGGAGGAGAATATCAATTTGTAGATGTAGATTTGGATAAATTACAAAAAGGTGAATATTATGTAGAATTTGAATATTGTGGAATTAAATATCAAGCTGTTGCTGAAAAATTAACACAATCAAATGGCTCAAAATCTAGAGAAACAAGTTCAAGAGATGAGTTGGACAAGAAATTTACAAGTGTAGATGGAAATGGAACAGATAGCTTAAATATTAATAGTGTTAAAGTGAATTACAACGGAGTAAATACAGAACATAAGAATTCAATAAAGGACTGCTCAGGTTGTGATGTTTATGCAAATACTAAAGAAGCTGGATATAATATATATAGTGACTTTATACCAACTTCTGAAGAGATTAGAAATATAAATTTAGGTTTGTATGAAAAAGCTCAAACTGACTATCGTATATCTCAAGACTTATATAATGTTAGAGTTGAAGTAAATGGATTCTCACATATATATAGATATGGAACGGAAGCGGCAGAAGCGAAAAATCAAAGTGCAGAATGGAATGTAGGAGTACAGTTCCAAAATAATAGGGGTACGTACAATAGACCTATATATACATCAGATGCTGAATATGAAGCACCAAATCATAAAGATAATGAGTTAAAAGTTTATTTAACATATCAAATTAGAATGATAAATGAATCAACATATTTAGGAAGAATTAACAATATAATAGATTACTCTGATAGTGGATTAAATATGATTGCTGCAGGTACAAATGTAAATGATCAAGATACTATTTCTGGAGATTTAAAATTTGGAACTAAAACAACATATAATGATAAATACTCAAGTAATGTAATAGAAGTTAATTCAACTATAAAACAAGGAACAGAAAATGTAATATATGTACAATACGAACTAAACAGAGAATCTGTGTTAAAAATTATTAACAAAGGGGATTTAATTAATAGTACAGTAGAAATAAATTCATATACAACATTTAAAAATAACAATGAAAGTACAACAGTTGCGGTTGTTGATCAAGATTCAGTACCAGGTAATGCGGTACCAGGAAATATTAATACATATGAAGATGACACATTTGGAGCTAGATCATTAAGATTACAATTAAAAAATGCAAGATCAATAGAAGGAACGGTATTTGTTGATGCTTCAACATTAAATAAAAATAATGAAAGACTTGGTAATGGTATATTTGACAATGGAGAGACAACAGTAGCTGGTGTAAAAGTATCATTAAATGAAATTGGAAAAGATGATAGTAGTTATGACGGCGAAAGAGTATCAAAGGAAACTACTACAGATGCAAATGGTAACTTTACATTTACAGGTTATATACCAGGAAATTATAATATAACATATACATGGGGAGATAAAACATATAAAGTTCAATACTATAAAGGAACAATATATGATGAATCTAGAGACCAAAGCAATAAAGAATGGTATAAAGTAGATGTAGACACAAGAAAAACTGATGCATTAGACAATGAAAATACAAGAAGAATAATAGATACAGAAATGAGACAAATAACAAAGAATAATTTAGAAGACGAAATAAACAAAGCATATAATGGTGGATCAGACACAATAAAAACAACAACTATGAATTCTACAACACCTGGAATGAAATTTAGCGTTGAATATGATACAACTATAACAGATGGAAATGATGATAAAGTAGAATTTAAAATTAAAAATATTGACTTTGGTATTGTAGAAAGACCAAAACAAAAAATGGAAATTTCAAAGAGAGTTTCAGCATTTAAAATTACATTAGCAAATGGTCAAGTATTAGTGGATGCAACAGTTGATGAAAAAGGTAAATTACATGGTTCACATGATAATCTAACATATATGGGACCAACTTCTATGAACGAAATAAATGTCAACGGAATATTAAGAGCAGAAATTGATTCTGAATTAATAGAAGGAGCAACACTTGAAGCAACATATGCAATAAAAGTAACTAACACAAGTGAAACTGATTATGATTCTGAAAGATATTATCATTACGGAAACAAAGAAGGTGCAACACCTGTTAAATCTTCCGCAACAGGAGTAATTGATTATCTAGATAGAAGATTAGTAAGTAAGAATAATGATGGTTGGGAGGAAAAAGATCAAACATACTTAAATGATGTAAATGCAAGTGAAAAAGATAATACTGAATATGTAAATACTACAATTACTTACTTTACTAGCCAATTATCAAAACCTTTAGCACCAGGTGATTCTAATGAAGTTACATTTAATGTTTCTAAATTGTTAGCAAGTTCAGATGATAATACTTTTGATAACAAGACTGAAATAGTTGATGTTACAAAAAACGATGGATTTAATACTGGTACTCCAGTTGAGGTTACTTGGAATGATGGAAACTTCTTCTTCAATACAGATAATTCTGAAGAAATCGTAGTTATACCAAGTACTGGTGAAAATAGAAATTATACATTACCTACTATAGTAGGAATTGTAGCAATTACTATATTAGGAGTTGGAGTATTCCTTATTAAGAAATTTGCTATAAATAAAAAATAATATAAAATAAAAGAGCATTCTTAAAAAAGAGTGTTCTTTTTTTGTGCAAAAATTTAAAATATATTGCAAAATCTGCTAAATTATAATAAAATAAGGAAAGTAAAAAGATAAATAATAAAGAAAAAATAAATTATATATCACAAATTGTAAAAAACTTTTTTTGAATCAGTTTCTAAAAAAGACAAAAAATACCAAGGACAAGTAGTAAAATGATGCTATAAAAGTTTAAGAGGTGGTAAGGATGTTTCAGAATATAAACGAAAGTACAGTAGAAAATCAAAACTACGAAGAAAATAAAAAAGAAAAAAAGAAAATAGAACTATTTGCAGATGTATTTTCTGCAAAAAATATACCAATATATATTGTATCATTAATGATATCAATGGTTGGAATTACAGGAGATGTATCGCCATTTAGTATTAGTATATTAGGAGCAAGCATAGCAAATTCTGTTCCATTACTAGGGATAGTACTTTTTGGAATTATAGGAAATGCAATAAAATTTGGAATAAGTGGAGCGTTAACATATATATTAACAGCATTGGTATTAATTGTTACAATGTTTTTGATTAAGCCAAGATATATTGATGACGAACAAAATGAAAAAGTTAAATTATCTAAAAATATTTTTATTGCATCAATGATAATTCAACTTGCTAAAATAGGAATAAGTGGATTTACATTATATGATGTATTATCTGTTATATGTTTTTCGATTATAGCCGTAGTGTTTTATAAGATATTTGTAAATTCTATACTAGCTCTTAGTGGTTTTGTAGAAGGAAAAGCTTTTTCTATTGAAGAAATTTTGGGCGCTAGTTTAATGGTTGCAATATCTGTAAGTGCTTTTGGAGACTTAAACATATTAGGTTTTTCTATTAGAAATATTTTAAGCATATTAATAGTTTTGATATTAGGATGGAAAAATGGAGTATTAGTTGGAACAACAGCAGGTGTTACAATAGGCGTTACTCTTGGAGTTATAACATCGTCAGACCCTGTAATGGTTGCTGCATATGCAATATCTGGTATGATAGCAGGAGTGTTAAATAAATTTGGAAAAATAGGGGTTATAATAGGATTTTGCTTAGGGAACATAGTACTTGCATATGTTTCTAACGGATATACAGTAGAACTTATTCATTTTAAAGAAATATTAATTGCATCTATTGGACTTTTAGCTGTTCCTAAATCAGTACAAATAAATATCAAAGAATTTATGGGCAATTCAAAGTTATTACCAGTATTTCCAGATAGGGCTTTAAATAAAAGCAAAGAAACTGCTGAGAGGTTAAACAATGTTTCTGATACAATCCAAGAGATGGCAAAAACATATAAAGCAGAAAAAGTTCAAATGGAAGAAGAACCAATTTTATCAAATAAAGATATATTTGTTTCTGAATTATTAGACAATTTGAGTGGCTATGAAAATAATATGTTGTACGAAGATATTTCAAAGGTTGATGGTCCTATTGTAGACGAAATATTTAAAGTATTAGTAGATAAGCAAGAAATTTCAAGAGAATTGCTTCTTGATATATTTGCAAAATGTAATAGTTATATAGTTGGATTTGACGATAAAAAAATAAGTGAATATTTAGATGAAAATATTTCACAAATGGTTAGAGTTATTAATATGTCATATAAAATCAGTAAATCCAATTTTGTATGGCAAAAGAAATTTGAAGAAAACAAGAAGAATATAGAAACTCAACTTCAAGGTGTATCAAAAGCTATTTCTAATATAGCAGAAAATATTGAAAAAAATATTAAAAATGAAGAACAATATAGTAATCAAAAGAAACAAGTTATTGAATTGCTAAAACAAAAAGAAATAGAAGTTCAAGAAATTTCTATACAAAGAGAAGATAGATTTTTAGTAGAAATTTACATGGAAAAATCAAATATTACTGATACAGAATATATTGAAAAGGTACTTACAGATGTTTTAAAAGAGAACATTGTATTTAATGAAGATGCAAGTGTTGGAAACAGACTAAATTTTTTATCTGATGATAAATTTGTTATGGCTATTGGAAATTCAAGTAATGTTAAAAGTAATAGTAAAGTTTCTGGAGATAGTGTGTTAAATATTAGACTAAAAGATGGAAAGTACTTGGTAGCTTTAAGTGATGGAATGGGCTCTGGAGAAGAGGCCAGACAAAGTAGTGACAAAGCTTTAAAAATGTTAGAAAATTTATTATTGTCTGGATTTGATAAGAAGACTTCTTTGGAATTGATAAATTCAAGCTTGATTAATCAAAATGAAGAAATTTTTGCAACTTTGGATATTGCAATTATTGATTTGTATAATGGAAATATTGAGTTTGTTAAAAGTGGGGCTTGTCCAACATATATTAAAAATAGGAATAGTGTTCAACTTATTAAGGCTAATTCGCTTCCTGCAGGTATTATTAATGAGACAAATTTGCAGTCTTTTGATAGGGATATTTCTTCTGGTGAGATTATGCTTATGTGTACAGATGGTGTTTTAGATTCTAATGTTGAGTATAAAAATAAGGAGTTATGGGTTAAGTATTTGTTTGAGGATATTGAGACAAATAATACTCAAAAAATTGCGGATTTGGTTTTGAATGAGGCTGTTGATAATGGGTATGGGACTGCTAAAGATGATATGAGTGTTGTGGTTTGCAAGTTTTTAAATAAACAATAAAAAAATGGTAGTTACAATTTACAGCCTAAAAAATTTGTGTGCAAGTTGCCACCTTAAGGGTTATATATATTTGATATTGTAT
>CAMBEE010000017.1 GCA_945865665.1 uncultured Clostridium sp.
TTCTTTTTCTTGGTGTTTTTGGTTTTTCTTTATTTTCTGTTTTTTCTGTTTCTGCCTTTGATTCTGCTGTTTTCTTTGTTGTTGTTCTTTTTCTTGGTGTTTTTGGTTTTTCTTTATTTTCTGTTTTTTCTGTTTCTGCTTTTGATTCTGTTGTTTTCTTTGTTGTTGTTCTCTTTCTTGGTGTTTTTGGTTTTTCTTTATTTTCAGTCTTTTTTTCTTTTTCTAAATTTGTTTTTATTTCAATTTCATTTTCTCTTTTTTTATGTTGTTTTTTTGTTGCTTCTTTTTTTACTGGTTCATCTTTTTTAACAATTTCTTTTATATCACTAAGGTCCTCTGCCATTTCTCTTCTTCCTTTTGTGTAAATAACAATACATTTTAATATAAAATAAATCGCAAATATGTATGACGCAACCAAAGAATAACTTTTGAAATTAAATTCAAATTTTTTTGTTATGTGTTGACTTGTCAAGGTGTATGTTGCAAGTACCAGTATTTCTATTCCTTGTATTGCAAGGTCGTCATTGTCTTTTTTATATGCCACCTCGAATATAAATATTGCTACAAATAGGAATATCATTGTACATATTTCTATTCCTTTTTCTAAATATCCTGCACTTACATTTGAATATGCTACATTTAATACAAAAAAGTAAAGCATTATAATTATTGCTTTTAGCACATTTAAATATATTTTTTTCATATGTTTTTCGTTTATTTCCTTCATTACGAATTCTTCCCTTTCTTTTCTTTATATTTGAAAATTTTGATTTTATGATTTTATTTCTTTTTAATTTTCCAACTCATACATAATGATGCTTAGCACATTTAATGCTACTGTTTCTGTCCTTAGTATTCTCTTTCCTAATGTTACTATTTTTGCTCCATTGTTTTCTAGTTGCTCTACATCATTTTCTTCTAGACCACCCTCTGGTCCTATTACAATTCCTATCTTGATTTTGTCTGTTTTAACGGTCTCTTTTATTTGTTTTAGTTGTTCTTTTAATGTTCTATTTTGTTCATTTTCATAAGCTACTATTACTATATCATATTTTGGAATTAATTCATATATATTTTTTATATTTGTTACATTATTTATTTGTGGTATTATGTCTCTTCCACTTTGTTTTGCTGCAACTTCAGATATCTTTTGCCATCGTTCTACTTTTTTGACTTTGTCTTTTTCATTTAGTTTTACAACACATCTTTTCATTTCCACAGGTGTTATATCATATACTCCAAGTTCTACAGCTTTCTGGATTATAAATTCCATTTTGTCTGCTTTTGGTAGTCCTTGAAATATTGTTACTTCCACATTTGATTCTACTTGTTTTTGGATTTTTTCTTTTATCTTACATATTATATTTTCGTTTTCTAAATTTTGTATTTCACATAGGAAGTTTTCTCCATTTTGACTGTTACAAACTTGCAATTCGTCTCCTATTTTTGCTCTTAATACTTTTTTTATGTGATTTACATCTTGTCCTACTATAATTATTTCATTCTCTTTTATTTGTTCTTGTTTTACAAAAAATTTAGGCATTTTTTCTCCTTGTTCTTCTTTTTATTCTAGATAGAATTATAACATACTTATTTTTCTTTTTCAAACCAATTTTAAAATAATTTCTTTTTCTATACACTATTTAATTACTTTCAATTTAATTTTTTAAGTATTTTAACATAAAAACGAACCCAAATTATTAAACTCTTTTGTCTAATAATTCGGGTTCACTTATAATTGATACTATCATAGTTTTTTAATAATTTTCTGCTTTTATTTCAAAATAAGCTTTTGGGTGTGCACATACTGGGCATATTTCTGGAGCACTTTTTCCAATTACTATATGTCCGCAATTTCTACATTTCCAAATTCTATCTCCATCTTTACTAAATACTAATCCGTCTTTTACATTTTCTAATAGTTTTAAATATCTTTGTTCATGTTCTTTTTCTATTTTTGCAACTTCTGAGAATAAATATGCAATATGGTCAAATCCCTCTTCTTTAGCTTCTTGCGCCATTCTGTCATACATATCTGTCCATTCATAATTTTCTCCTTCTGCTGCAGCTTTTAAATTTTCTGCTGTTGTTTTAATTTCTCCACCTTGTAATAATTTGAACCACATTTTTGCGTGTTCTTTTTCATTGTCTGCTGTTTCTTGGAATATAGCAGCTATTTGTTCATATCCTTCTTTTTTTGCTTTACTTGCAAAATATGTATATTTATTTCTCGCTTGTGATTCACCTGCAAAAGCTTCCATTAAATTTTTTTCTGTTTTTGATCCTTTCAATTCCATTTCATTTTCCTCCTTTAATTTATATTTTCTGTCATTCCCTTTTTGTAATTAGAAGTTTATATCATAATTTTGATTTTGTCAATAGAAATTTTAAAAATCCAAAATTCAGCAAAAACCTGGAATTTTGTCAAAAAATGTAATATAATAGACATATCAAATAAACAGAAAGGATTTGTAAAAATGATAGATTTACTTTCACCTGTCGGTAGCTTTGATTGTCTAAAAGCTGCTGTTCAAAATGGTGCAAATAGTGTATATTTTGGAGCTAACTTGTTTAGCGCAAGAGCTTATGCTTCAAATTTTGATTTAGAAGATTTAGAAAGAGCAATAATTTACGCAAAAACTAGAGGCGTAAAAACAAACTTAACGCTAAACACTTTAGTAACAGATACTGAATTTAATGATGCTTTTGAACTTGCTAAAAAAGCTTACGAGTTTGGAATTAATGCAATAATTGTTCAAGATTTAGGGCTTGCTAAACAATTAATTAGAAGCTTTCCTGATTTGGACATACATGCAAGTACTCAAATGACTGTACATAATCTTCAAGGTGTTTTAGAATTGCAAGAACTTGGATTTAAAAGAGTTGTTCTTTCTCGTGAACTTTCTCTTCAAGAAATTGAATATATTTGTAAAAATTCAAATGTTGAAATCGAATGTTTTGTTCACGGTGCATTGTGTATCTCTTATTCTGGTCAATGTCTATTTTCTAGTATGGTTGGCGGTCGTTCTGGTAACCGTGGAAAATGCGCTCAACCTTGTAGACTTCCTTATAAATTATTAGAAAATGACACTGAAATTGATAAAGGTCATCTCCTAAGTACTCGTGATTTATGCGGTTTAGATTTTATTCCTGACTTAATAAATGCTGGTGTAACTTGTTTAAAAATAGAAGGCAGAATGAAAAGCCCTGAATATGTTGCAACAGTTACAAGAATTTATAGAAAATATATAGATTTAGCAGAAAAGTTAATTTCAGAAAGTTCTATTGATTTATACAATATTGATGATATAGATAGAAAAAATTTATTGCAAGTTTTTAATAGAGGTATGTCTTCTAGTGGTCATCTTGCATCTGAACCTAACAAAAAACTTGTATTTAAAGACAAACCTAACAACATGGGATTATTCTTAGGCAAGGTTCAAAAATACAACAAAAATAAAGGTTACATTACTGTTAAATTACAAGAACCAATTGAAGTAGGTGATACTATCTCTTTAGAAAAAGAAACCGGTTCATATAATGTTTCAGAATTAATGGATAAAAACAGAAATATTAAATCAACATCTGTCGGGCAAACTGTTACTATTGGTAGAATGAAAGGAAATATCAATTTAGGCGATAATATTTATAAGATGTCTTCAAAAGAATTGAATTTACTTGCTCAAGAAAGCATCAATGGCGAACATCGTAAAATTCCTTTGAATTGTGAAATTATAATAAAACATAATGAGCCTTTAAAAATAAGAGTCTTTTTTGATTTTGATAATATTTCAGATAATAATTTATTAGAACATAATTATCTAAACATATATTCTAGTTTAGATATCACCTATTCTTCTGATGTAATTCCAGAAATCGCTCAAAATAGGCCTTTAGAAAAAGAAAAAGTTATAGCTCAAATTAATAAAACTACTGATTCTATTTTTGAATTTGCTAATATTGATGTTGCCCTTGACTCTGATATCTTTTTACCAGGTTTTAGTGCTGTTTTAAATGATTTAAGAAGAAAAATTTTAGATTTAGCTTATGATTACACCGTTTCAAATATCAATAGAACTTATAATGAAAAATCAAAGTTTGATTCTTTTGACCCTAATAGTTGTAATGACTTGGATGATATTGCTACAACAATTTATAAAAACAATATTGAATTTAAAAATAATATTGAATTTACAAATAGTTCAAATAGCAAATTAAATACTATTTCAGTATTGTTAAATATTTTAAATATGGATTTTGATTATTCAAAATTAGAAGGATTTGATAATGTTTACATCCCCTTAAAATATTTTTCAATTAAAAAGTATAATGATATTTTAAAAACTTTAGAGCAAAAATTTAATGTTTACATTTATATGCCTACAATAATAAAAGCAAATTATAGAAATTTGATTTATAGTAATATATCTAATACTATAGAAAATTATAATATTAAAGGGTTTGTGATTTCTAATATTTCTAATTTAAAATTATTAGAAAATGTTTTAAAAAATCCTGATTATAATTTTGAATTGATTGCAAATTATACTTTTAATATTTTCAATTTGCATAGTGTATTAGAACTTAAAAATTTAGGAATTAATAAATATACAATCTCCCCTGAATCAACTAAGGATATTATCAATAATCTTTGTGGTTCTGTAGAAAATTCAGGTGTTTTTGATAATGGTACATTAGGGGCAAAAAATATTTTACCTGCTGAATTAATTGTTTATGGAAACACACCACTTATGAATATGAATTATTGTCCACTTGGCAAGACTAACAAATGCTACCCAACTTGTAGTTCTAAGTGTAATCTTAATAATTCTTATTACTTAAAAGATAGACTTAATTTGAAATTTAGAATTTTGTTTGATAATATTCAAACTGTTTCTACGATTTATAATTGCAAAACAACTTCTATTTCACCTAACGATTTTTCTAATATTAATTGTTATAGAGTTGATATTTTAGATGAATCAATTGACGAAATTAATAATATTGTTAATACTGTTAAAAAAGGTGAACGTCTAGAAGGTAAGGAATTTACTAACGGAAATTTAAATAGAGAAATATAAAAAATGTCCTTTTTGGGACGATTCTGTTTTGGACATTGGCTCCATTCAGGACATCGTCTTCTAAAAAGGACATCTTTTATTTGCTCAAACCTGTTTACTACTTAAATCAATTAATAAATCCATATTATCATCTTTAGCAGCTTTATTTCTTCTAATAGCACCACACTTTTTACATCTAAAAACAATAACATAACCTTTTTTGCCATCTATTTCCATACTAACAGGTTCTAAATCTCCATGACATTCTTCCGCTCTATCTCCTGGATTTTTATCAACATGTTTTGAATGTAAACAATATGGGCAGTGATTTCTACATGAATATCCTAATTTTGGTACTCTCTTGCCACAATTTTCACATATAAATTCTTCGTCTATCTCTGTAAATCTACTATCCTTCAACATATTCTCTCCTTTTGAGACAACTGGGACAGTCCAGATTTGTCTCATTGTTTTGTCGAATTTTGTATTTTATATTTTTCGACATTTTTCGTTAAAAATCGTGAGACAAATTCGGACTGTCCCAACTGTCTCAGTGCAAATCAAATGTTCCTCCACCTAAAAATTCTTTTAATAGTGAATTATTTGGAACATAATCTCTTGGTATTTGTCTAAAATACTTCAAAATATTTATTAGCCTTTGAGCTTCAGCGTACTCTTTATATTCAGGTGTTATTTCTTTTAATAATGGCATTGCTATTGGTTTTAATGCATTTAATTCATATATTAATGATGTATTAAAAATCGTATCTGCTGATTCTTGGAATGGGAATATATTTTTTTCTTCTCCCTCTGTTACTTTGTGCCATGTATTTAATGTGTGTAATGCTGAATAACTTCTAAATTGATAATCCCTTACAATTCTTCTTATTAAACGAGTATCTGTTGTTGAAATTCTATTGTATCTATCCATATTTAAAACCGTTAAAGCACTAATATATATTTTGTATTTTTGGTCTTTTGAAATTTGACTTGTTAATTTGTCATTTAAACAATGTATCCCTTCTATTACAAGAATTTCGTCATCTGCTAATTTCATTTTTTTACCATTATATCTTTTTGTTCCAACACTAAAGTCAAATTCTGGTACTTCAATCTCTTCACCATTTAACAATTTTACCAAATGTTCATTGAATAATTTTAAATCAATTGCTTCTATACATTCAAAATTATATTCTCCATTTTCATCTCTTGGTGTATCTTGTCTTTCTACAAAGTAATTATCAACTGATATTGTAACAGGTTTTAATCCATTTAAACGTAACTGAATTCCTAGTCTTTGTGCAAATGTTGTTTTTCCTGATGATGATGGACCTGCAATTAGTACCATTTTTACATTTTTTCTTTTTGCGATATCATCTGCTATATTAGCAATTTTCTTTTCATGTAGAGCTTCTGCAAGCATTATTACATCTTTTATTCGGTCTTCTTCTATTGCTTTGTTTAACTTATACACTGTTAAAACATCTAATACAGAATGAATTTTTTCAAATTCTTCTAATGCCCAAGCCAATTTTTTTGTTTCTTGAAATTCTGGCATTTTTGTTGGTGCTTTTGAACTTGGATATCTTATTAGAAATCCATTTGCATATTTTACAACATCAAATATTTTTATTACTCCTGTTCTATTTGCAAGTGTTCCATAGCAGTAGTTATAATATTTTTCACAGTAATACATATATATTGGGTCATTTTCTTCAAAATCAAATTGTAATCTACCTTTTGATGTGTCTGTTTCATCATAAAATTTTTGTGCTTCTTTTCTTGTCATTTCTACCTTTTTTATTGGTAAATCTTTTTCAATGATTTCTTGCATTTTTTGTTTTAGTTTTTCTGTAAATTCCTTTGTTATTCTTATATTATCGCATTTACAGTACATTGCATTTCCAAGTTGATATTCTACCATCAATTTTTCTTTTGGGTATAGACTTTCAAATGCCTTTCCCATTATGTATACAATAGTTCTAACATAGATTTTCATTCCTTCTTTTGATGAAATATCTATTAATTCTATGTTTGCTCCTTCTTCTATTGGTGTTTCTAAATTTCTATAATCGTTGTTGTATAGGCATCCTATTACTTCATATTCACTGTTTTTTATTTCTTCTGCTAAGGCTTTTCTTACTGTTAAACCTCTTTCAATTTTTCTTGTTCTTCCTTTATATTTTATGTTCATTTGTTTTTCTCCTCCTTTATTTAAATTTATAAAATAAGTTTTGATATAAATTTAAATTCTTTCTCTTGTTTATTAATTACGTCAATTATTTTATACTAATTACTTAAATAAGTCAATAAATTTTATTTCTCCAAGTTATATTTTATACTATTTTGGATATAATTTTATTAAATATATTTGTAGGAGATGGTAATATGGATTTGCAAAGAGTTCATTCTATTTTAAATAATAAAGAAAAATCTGATGTTTTTTATGACGAGCGACCTGTTTGGATTCAAGGTGTTGATGAAAAGCGTGATATTGCTAAAGTAGGATTTGTTGATAATTTTGAAGAAAAAGATGTTTATATTGAAGATTTATACGAGAAAGATTTATTTAACTAAGACAAAAAACTAGGCAAATTAATGCCTAGTTTTATACTATTGATTAAATGATAGCTAATAGATCCAGCCACGTTACAGCCTGGCATTGCTGTGTACAAGTCAAATTGTACTCCATATTTTCAGAAAAAATTCTTTTAATTTTTTTCATTCTCTCTGCAGATACATTTTTAACTATAGAATTTGCAATTTTGTATCCACTTCTTATAAAAGTCACATTAATTTCTTCCTTATTGTCCAGAACATCAATTCTAAACATATTAGCAACGCCAAGAAGTTTGTTCCTTTTTAAGTTTTTCTGAGCCTCTGTCCAACTGTCAAAAACATTTAAATTAATCATTATTGCTTTATTTAACTTTTGCTGAATTTTTTCGACAGTTTTTTCATCTATGGCTTCAAACTCCTCATAATAGACAAATTCACCATCAGACAAGTAATCAACACGGAGATTTTTTATTTTCCGCTCTTCTTCTAGGATATTTTCATTTTCTTCATTTTCAAAGAAAAATTGATATCCAGTAACCATTGGATTTACATCTGTATACATACTGATACCTCCTTAAAAAATAATTATTTATTAAGATTATATATATAACCTGTAAAACAGGATTAAAAAATTTAATTAGCTTTTGCTAATATTAAGTAAAAGTATATCACCATTTTCTACAAAAGTAAACATTTTTCGTTATAAAATCAATTATTCAATTTTTATTTGTTTTTTTACATCAATTGTAACACTACAATAAAAGATAATTTTTCATTTATTAGACAATAAAAAACACATATTAATTTTTTTGCAATCTAATATGTATTTTTTAAATATATCATTATGTCAACATTTTTTTTAATTTAGAATTCAATTTTTTCCGCAATCCATGTCTCTAAGTCATCAATTTTAACTCTAACTTGTTCCATTGTATCTCTATCTCTAACAGTAACTGATTCATCCTCTAAAGTATCAAAATCAACAGTTACGCAATATGGAGTACCAATTTCATCTTCTCTTCTATAACGTTTACCAATTGAACCTGCTGAATCATAATCACACATGAATTTTTTAGCTAATTTGCTATAAACTTCTTCTGCCTTATCTGATAATTTTTTAGATAATGGAAGTACCGCAACTTTGTAAGGTGCTAATGCTGGATGTAAATGTAAAACAACTCTTGTATCACCTTCTGCAATTTCTTCTTCATCATATGCGTTGCATAAAAATGCAAGAACTACTCTGTCTGCTCCTAATGATGGTTCAATTACATATGGTACATATTTTTCGTTTGTTTCTGGGTCTTGATATGATAAATCTTGTTTTGAATGATTCATATGTTGTGTTAAATCATAGTCAGTTCTATCAGCAATTCCCCATAATTCTCCCCATCCAAATGGGAAAGCAAATTCTATGTCTGTTGTTGCCTTGCTATAAAATACTAATTCTTCTGGTGAATGGTCTCTTAATCTGATATTTTCTTTCTTCATACCAAGGTTTAATAAGAAGTTTTCACAATAATCTTTCCAATATTTATGCCACTCCAAATCTGTTCCTGGTTTGCAGAAAAATTCAAGTTCCATTTGTTCAAATTCTCTTGTTCTAAATGTAAAGTTTCCTGGTGTTATTTCGTTTCTAAATGCTTTACCAATTTGTGCAATTCCCATTGGCATTTTCTTTCTTGATGTACGTAATACATTTTTGAAATCAACAAATATTCCTTGTGCTGTTTCTGGTCTTAAATATACTGTTGATGTTGTATCTTCTGTTACTCCTTGGAATGTTTTGAACATTAAGTTGAATTTTCTTATATCTGTAAAATTTGTTTTTCCACATGATGGACATGGTATTTTATTTTCATTTATGAAATTGATTAATTCTTCATCTGTCATTCCATCTGCTATCATGTCTTTTCCATTATCATGTGCCCATTCTTCTATTAATTTATCAGCTCTATGTCTTGTTTTACATTCTTTACAGTCTATTAATGGGTCTGAAAAACCTCCAACATGTCCTGATGCTACCCATGTTTCTGGGTTCATTAATATTGCTGCATCAAGTCCTACTATGTTTGGTTGTTCTTGTATGAATTTTTTTCTCCATGCTGCTTTTACATTGTTTTTTAATTCATTTCCTAAAGGCCCATAGTCCCAAGTATTTGCTAACCCTCCATAAATTTCTGATCCAGGATATATAAATCCTCTTCCTTTGCATAGTGCAACTAATGTGTCCATTGATTTTAACATAATAAATCCTCCCTTTTCATATTATAAAATTATTGTATATCTTTGTGCCCGAAAAGCTTTATATTAACTTTTAGTATCAAAAAGCCAGAATCAAGATTTTGTACGCAGTGCAAACTGCTACAAAATCTAATTTCTGCCATATTTATCTTCTACAGAAAGTTATCATACTATGATAACTTTCCTAGAATATAAAAAAACTTCCGAGCCTAGCTATACATTTAGCTAGGGACGAAAGTTTAGTTCCGCGTTTCCACCCTAATTCTTAAAGTTTTGCTTTTGCATTACTTTAAGCACCTTAATTTTTATTACTCCAAAGCTCCCCATACTTATTTTATTACGAATATTTCAGCTTACTATTCGCTCTCTTTAATAAAATGTCAAGTACTTTTTCTTTTTCATCGTAATTGTTTTATTGGCAGGGGTAGAAGGACTCGAACCCTCACAGGCGGTTTTGGAGACCGATGTGCTACCATTGACACTATACCCCTATAATAAATAAATGTCTTTTCTTAAGACATTTATTATCTTAGCACACTTTTTCATTTTTGACAAGTAGTCTGAAAAAATTTTTTAAATAATTTGTACACTATACATTTAAATAATCTGTAAGCATCTTATTTTGATCTCTTTTCTGAACATACTCATCGATTTTAACATTTCGTATTCTATAAATATCAACATTATTTCCTTTGCTTTTAATCTTCGTAATATATGAGTTATTATAATTTAAAGTACTTTCAATTTTCTCTTGATTTCCAATTACATCTATAATATATGGTGCTTTTATAGGACTACTATTAATTAAAATATATGTTCCACTAATATCCATCATATCAGTCATATTAGTTATTCTCTGCCCATTTATTGATATTGCTTCAGCTCCGGCTGAATTTAGGTCATTTACTATTTGTAAAAAACTTAATGCTGATAATTTTGATTCATTTTCTTCTACAACAATTTCCAATCCTTTTCCAGTAACAGTTGATTTTCCAACTATTTTATTTGATTTATATAATCTTTCTATTTTATTAGCATCAACTGAATAATTTGAAGATATATCTTTATTCGTTTTAAAAATTGTTATTTCATCATTTTTTTCTATTTTTATATCAATACCTGCTTTTTCAAGTGTTTCAACATATCCCTTATTTCGTGTAAGAGCACCATATATTGTTTCTGAATTTCCTATAGCTTTAATCGTAAAAGGATTTCCTATTTTTACACCATCTATTAATATTACACTTCCATCACAAAAAATGTAAGTTGAATTGATTATTCTTTGATCATTTATAGATATTGCTTGACTTCCAGAATTTTTTAGTTCATCAATTAATATTATTAAATCTTCTTGATGTATCAAGTCATTACCATCCAAAATATTTATTGTGATTCCTTCACCTTTTACATCTGTAGCACCCATTAATTTTTCATTTTCTTCTATTTCTTTTGAAATATCAATTTTTTTAGTTACAGTTTTGTATGCTATATCTATCTTCTGCGGTATTCCTTGAAAATATGTTAAAATAATTGCAACTAGCATAATTATTAAAATTATTAATACTGTAAGTTTTATTATTGTTATACCTTTGTTACTTTTCATTTTTATCATTCCTTAATACATACTTTTTCTTTTGATTATTTACTATTTACATTTTACTAATAATTTTTTTTGATGTCAATTTTTTTGTAATATTTTCTTGAATTTTCCTATTTTTTATGTTATAAATTTTATATTGTAGTTTTTATATTTTAACTCAAATTTTTCATTATATTAATTTCAATCAAAATATTTATTAAAATCAAATTTTAAAGGAGTGTGATTTTTATATCAAATATTTTTAAAAATTTCATAATCATAATTATTTTGTTTTCAGTTTTTATTTCTGTATTTTTCATTCCAGTAATTAATGGCAATAACTTAGGCAATTCGGATTCTTCAACAAAAGAAATTATCGGTTTTAATCCTAATGGATTTTTGTGGCCTTTACCTGGATACACAAGTATAAGTTCTCCATTTGGTCCAAGAAAATCCCCAACTGGCAGTGGTTCTGGATTTCACCATGGTACTGATATTCCCGCACCTGAAGGTACTAAATTCGTAGCAATAAATGATGGTGAAATTACCTTTCGTTCCTTTTTAGGTGCTGGTGGTTACACAATTACACTTTCTTTTGATAATTACAAGGTATCATATTGCCATGTTTCACCTAATTTTATCGTCAATGTTGGTGATTTTGTTAAGCAAGGTCAGGTTATTGGATATGTAGGTCCAAAATATGTTTATGGTGTTCCTGGTAATCCTTATTTTGATAGTTCTGGTAAGCCTACTAACGGCTCTACAACACGGTTGCCATCTACATTTACGGTTTTAGAATTGATGGTGAATATGTTAATCCTTTAAATTATTTTTAATATCAAAAAAGCAAGGTCATTTACTCCTTACTTTTAACATCGAAAAAGCAAGGATATTTATACCTTGCTTTTTTTACATATCGTCTTCTTCATTTTCTTCGTCTGAATCTCCACATCCTGAACATCCACAGCAATGACCTGAACATCCATCATCCTCTTCATCATAAAGGTCTCCTGACCAATCTAGTTCAATTATATTTTTACATTCTGGACATTCAATTGCATTTTGGTTTTCATCTGAATCTATAACAAATTCATGCTCACAGTATGGACATACAATTTCCAAGTCAAATCCCTCATCATCATAAATATCAGTTTTTATGTGGTCAACAATTTGTTGCATTTTATCCATTTTTTCATTCATTATTTTTTGATTTTCTTTTAATTCTTTTATCTCTTTTAAAAGATTTTCAACTTGTTCATTTAAATTTAGTTCACTCATAAATATTCTCTCTTTCTTTTTATAATATTTTATAATAAACTTATGTTAATTTTTTATATAATAAGAGCTTTCATAACTTTCCTAATATATAAAAAATTATATCCTAATATATTCTTAAAGTATATATTAGGATAGTCTCTTTTATTATATTTTATACTCTTTCCATGTATTCACATGTTCTTGTATCAATTTTTAAAATATCACCAATATTTACAAACATAGGAACTTGTAATTCTAAACCTGTTTCTAATGTTGCTGGTTTTCCAGATGTTGTTGTTGTGTTTCCAGCAAATCCTGGTTCTGTATATGTTACTTCTAATTCGACAAATGTTGGAGGTTCAACTGCAAATACTTTTCCTTTGTATGAAAGAATTGTAACTTCCATATTTTCTTTTAAGTATTTTAAGCAATCTCCTAGTGTATCCTTATTTAAAGGCATTTGATCATATGTTTCATTATCCATGAAGTAATATAAATCACCATCTGCATATAAATATTGCATTGTTTTCTTTTCTATTTCTGCTCCTGGAAATTTATCTGATGGGTTAAATGTTTTTTCTAATGTTGCCCCTGTTATTACATTTTTTAATTTTGTTCTTACAAATGCTGAACCTTTTCCTGGTTTTACGTGTTGGAATTCAACTACTCTGAATACGTTTCCTTCCATTTCGAATGTTGTTCCGTTTCTAAAATCTCCTGCTGAGTATACTCCTGCCATTTTTATTTCTCCCTTCTCTAGCTTTGCCTTTAATCGTCATCCATAAGGATGTCAAATTTTTTTTGCTTTGCTTCTCATAAATTTTATTTTTTACTTTTATATTTTACTACATATTACTGGAAAAATCAACTATTTTGAAAATTTTATTATTTTTACTAGACATTTTTATTTAAATATGTTAATATAGGTAAGTATTAAATAGTTATGCCGATGTGGCGGAATTGGTAGACGCACACGACTCAAAATCGTGCGGGAAACCATGTGGGTTCGAGTCCCACCATCGGTACCATTTATAAAATAAGAAATCGTTGGAGCCCTGAAGCTAAAGGGATACAACGGTTTTTATATTTTTTTAAAAAGCGGCAAAAATGGGCATATTTTGACGTAGAAGTCCCAAAAATTTCCCATTTTTGTAACAAATTTTATCTATCTGTTTGTTCCTGTTCTAAATCTGAAATATCTACCATTTCATATTCAAAAACATTAATATTTTTTACTGTATAATCAGAAAAGTCATCATTACTATCTTCAAAATTAACAACATTAAAACTATTTTGATCTACCAATTTTAAATGAATTTTTGAGGTATCTAAAATTAATTTAGAAGACAAATTCATTCCAACTGGAAGAGTTTTGTTTTGATTATCATAGAAGATAATGTTGGTAAAGCCAATTCCTTTGCTTCCCTCTTTAACATTTATTTTATACAAATTAATTTTGTTTCCATCATTTTCAAGTGCATTTTTCATTTCATTTTCAGGATTCAAGTTAAATACATTTATCTCTTTATTATTTAAAGTTTTATTATTTATTGCTTTATATGCAATAACATTTTCTGGTATAATTCCTTTTTCAAGAGCTTTATAAATATTTTGAATTACATTTTGTAAAGCAAGTTTATATCCAATTTGCTTTGTGTTTCTATTTATCTCAAGAATATTAAATTTATCTTTTGGCAATTCTCTATGCCTTTTATTATTTATTTTTCTAACTTTTACATTGCTTTCTATCATATTACCAAAAATATCATACTCATCTACATTTAATATTCTTAATTCTCTTCCTTCTTTTTTAATATCTTTCAAGTTTTTTTCTAATTCTTCGGGTAAAATAGAATTTGTTTTTATTTTATTCAAAATATCTATCAAATTTGTTGTTGCTATAAATACACTGTCTGTATCCTCTCTATCAAGATTTTTTCTTTGCATTTTGTCCAATTTTTTTCCAAATTCTTCTAAGTCATCTATATAATTAAATGTTTTTTCTACTTTCTTTATAACATTTATTTCCTCTTCTTCACCTTCTGGTAAAACATCTACTTCATCTTTGTTACTATACTTCCAAAATTCAAAAATACTTTTTTTATGGTTGTCAATTTCTTCTATAAATTTAGAAGCGTTTTCTATTTTCTTTGCCATATTTTTTGTTTTTAATTTTAATGCATTTATATCCATTAAAAGATTTTTCATTTTATTTTCTAATTCTTCAAGTTCCTTATAACTCGTTACTATTTCTTCTAGTGTATATACTTTTTTGATTGGTATCTTTTTCTTTTCTTTTTTGCTTTCTATTTTTTTCTCTATTTTTTTTGTCTCTATTTCTTCTGCTTCTTCTGTTTCCTCTTCAACATCTTGTCTTATTGTTTTTGTACTTTTTTTACTATATTTGAAATAGTATTTTACTTTTCCAAAAAATGTTTTTTTACATTCCAAAAATGTTGATATTTGTTTTTCTTTTGCTAAATATTCTATTTCTTGTTCAGCAGATAGTTCTTGCAATCTTTTTAATTTTCTATTGTATACTCTGATTTTGCTTTTTATTTCTTTTCTTCTTTTTAGGCCTATTTTATATTGTTCTCTTAAGAATTCTATCATATGTTTATATTCTATTTTTTGACTACCTAAATAAAATTCTAATTTACATTTTTCATTTATATTTACTTTAAATTCAAAATAATTTGGAATTTCAGTTTGTAAAATAAATATTGCTTTTAACAATTTATAAAATTCTGATGCTTCTGCCTCTGAATTCAATTCTACTTTATATGTTGTTTTTATTTTATCATATACATTAGCTTCACCAATTATTTTAATTGATAAATCGTCTTTTTTATCATATACCTCATATATTAATGGCCAGTCCTTAGTAAACAACCATAAATAGTTTTCAATATCCTCAAATTCTGATTTTTTAAGGTATTTGCTTGAATATTTTATATTACTAATTGGTACAAAAACTTTTCCTGTTCTTTTATTTTCTAATTTCTTTTTTAGCAAATAGAAGAATGTTGAATAATCAGTGTCTTCTGTAGGAACTATCATAAAATATTTATCAGTATTTTCTGAATAATAGATTTGCCATAAATAGTTTCCCTGAAATTTCACTTTAAAGGGCATATCCTTGTTTAACTTTAATTGTTCTTTTTCTACGTTTTCAATTTCATTTATATCTATATTTCTTAGCATATTTAAAAAAGTAGTATATTTTATTATATTATCTTCATTTTTGCTATCTAAATATTCATATAAAGGTCGTGCCTTTTTATATTTTTCGTTTAAATCTGTTAGTCTATTTGTTGGTGATAGTAATATTTGTATGTCTTTTATATCAACATATCTATATTGTTTATATTGTTTTTCATCATAAAATCTTGGAACTCTATATTCAAGTGGTTCAAAATTTTTTAGGCTTTCTGGTATGTTGTCTAAATCTAACCCTAAATATTCAAGTGCTTCTGCTATTCCTTCTATTTTTTCTTTTTTTCTTCTAGGCAATTTCTATCTCTCCTCTATATTTTTGCAATTAATGTATTAATAATTTAATTGCAAATTATAACATTATTTAATTATTTCATAAAAATTTTTAAATGTGTATCCTTGTTGTATTAAATATTCAATTACTTTTGGTAATGTTTCTACAGTTATATGTTTTGCTTGAGCATCATGCATCAAAACAACTAAACTGTTTTTTCCTTCTGTTGTCTTTTGTAAATTATTCATCAAATATTCTTCTGTTGGGTTTGTTTTTTCTGAATCACCTGTTAGTGAATTCCAGTCTATATGTAAAATATTATTTTGATCAAGTAATGCTATTGCCTGGCTTTTTAATTCTGCATATTTGCCACCAACTGAACCTCCTGGGAATCTAAATAAATGTGAATTATATTCTGGTACATTTATTGTACTTGCTACAATTTGATTACATTGATTAAATTCATTTAGAACTTGTTCTGGTGATTGATATATATTTGAATATTTATGTGAATATCCATGGTTTGCTATATAATGTCCTTCATTATATATTCTATTAGTTGTTTCGGGAAATACTTCTACTTGGCTGCCTAGCACAAAAAATGTTGCTTTTATATTATATTTTTTCAAAATATCCAAAATTTCATGTGTATTATTTGATGGTCCGTCATCAAATGTTAAATATGCTACCTTTTCTTCTGTATGATAGATATTTTTCAAATTTTCTTTTCCTTGTTCTGTTAATTTTGGAATTTTAGCTTGTCTCTCCGCTTCTTCTTCCTCTTTTTTCTTGTTTTCTGTTTCTTGCCTTTGTTGTTCAAATTCTGATATCTGTTTTGCATATTCTCTTGATTTTTTTACTCTTATTGTTGTATCTGCTAAATAATAAATTGTTAGTGATAATGTTACAATAACAGCTATTATCGCTGTTATTGTAAACACCATTCTTTTTTTATCAACATATTTTTTCATACTATAAATGTTATAGCCTTCATATTGTTCTTTGTTTTGAAATATTCCCATTTAAATTCCTCTTTTATTTTTTCATTTCCGCTTTTATATAATTCTCTTATATTTTTATATTATAAAATTGGATGAATTTTATTTTTTCATTGCTTGTTTTATATATTCAATTTCTTCTTCTGCATTTAATCTCATGAATATAGGTTCACCTTTTTCAATTACTTTTGCATTTTTTATTTTATCATAATCTTTTAGGCTTTCCCATGTTTTCAAAGATTCGTCTGTAATGCCGATTTGTCTTAATATATTTTCAGATGTTTCGTCCATAAATGGTTTTATTAATATTGCAATTTTTCTTAAATTTTCTATTAAATGATACATTGCTGATTTTAGTTTTTCTGTGTCTTCTTCTTTTGCCAATTGCCATGGCATTGTTTCGTCAATGTATTTATTTGTTCTAGATACTAATGTCCAAATTTCTTGAATAGAGTTTGCTATTTCGAAGTTTTCAAATAATTTTTCAAATTTTTCTATTTGTTCTGTACATGCTTTTTCAACGCTTTCATCAACTTCATTTGGTGTTCCATTATATTCTGGTACTTGTCCATCAAAATATTTGTTGACCATTGATACCGTTCTATTCAATAAGTTACTTAAATCATTACATAAATCAAAATTATATCTTTCAACAAATTCTTCTGGTGAAAATAATCCATCTTGTGATGTTGGCATTTCTCTTAATAGGAAATATTTTGTTGCATCTAAGCCATATCTATCTATTAAATCTTCTGGATAAATTACGTTTCCTTTTGATTTACTCATTTTTCCGTCTTTCATTGTTATCCAGTTATGAACAAATATTGTTTTTGGTAATGGTAAATCTAACGCCATCAAGAAAATTGGCCAATATATTAAGTGGAATCTTGCAATATCTTTTCCAACAACTTGTACATCTGCTGGCCAAAATTTTTTAAATAATGTCTCATCATCTGACATATATCCTAATGCTGTAAGGTAATTTGTTAAAGCATCTACCCATACATATATTACATGTTTTGGGTCTTTTAATACCTTTATTCCCCAGTCAAATGATGTTCTTGTTACACATAAGTCTTCTAGCCCTGGTTTGATAAAGTTGTTTATCATTTCTTGTTTTCTGTATTCTGGTTTGACAAAGTCTGGATGTTCATCATAGTATTTTAAAAGTCTATCTGCATATTTTTTCATATTGAAGAAGTATGCTTCTTCTTTCATTGGAACTACTTCTCTTCCACAGTCTGGACATTTTCCATCAACTAATTGTGTTTGAGTGAAAAATGTTTCGCATGGTACACAGTAAAGTCCTTCGTATTCTCCTTTGTAGATGTCTCCTTGTTCCATAAATTTGTCAAATATTTTTTGAACAACTTTTTCGTGTCTTTCGTCTGTTGTTCTTATGAAGTCGTCATATTGTATATCCATTTTTGCCCATAGTTCTTTTGCCATTTCTGCCATTTTGTCTACATATTGTTGTGGTGTTTCTCCTGATTCTTGTGCTTTTATTTCTATTTTTTGTCCATGTTCATCTGTTCCTGTTAACATGTAACTTTCTTTTCCTTTTAATTTGTTATATCTTTTTAGTGCGTCTGCTACTACTGTTGAGTATGCTGTTCCTATATGGAATTTTCCGCTTGGATAGTATATTGGTGTTGTTACATAAAATGTATCTTTCATAATTTACTTACCTCTTTCCTTTTTGGTTTTGCTGTTTGATTTTTGTATTTGGGCTAACCTCTTTGTATCTCTTATTTTTTCTTACTTATGTTATCACATTTTTTACTCTTTGTCTAGCTTTTTTGAGACATTTGGGACAGTCTTAATTTGTTTCACATTTTTGCCGAATTATGTATTTTTTTATCTTTTTAAATAGTATTTTAGCATTTCTGTATATTGGTCCTGAGCATTTAAACAAGTATCAATTAAAAATCCTTTTTCTTTGTTATTTTGATATTGATTTAATCCCCTATAATAGAATAATTTATCTTTATCTAAAATAATGAATGGCACTATATTATTCTTTAAGCATTCTTTAAAAGCAATTATTCTACCAATTCTACCATTTCCGTCTTGAAATGGATGTATTTTTTCAAATTTTGCATGAAATTCTATTATTTCTTTTATTGTAACTTGCTCTAAAGAGTCATACCATTCTAATATTTTTTTCATATCTCTTTCAACATTTTTGGGTTCAGTAGTTTTTAAACCGCCAACTTCATTAGATAGTTTTTTATAATCTCCAACAACAAACCAGTCTTTTCTACCATCTGATGTTCCTTCTTTTAATATTCTGTGAAATTCTTTTATCATATTTTCAGTCAATTTTTTATCTGCTATATCTAGCATGTAATCAACTAATTTAAAGTGATTAGTTGTTTCTAATATATCATCTAAATCTGTAACTGAATCTTTTTCTGCTAATAATGTGTTTGTTTCATAAATATATCTAGTCTGGTCCTCTGTAAGTTTGCTTCCCTCAATATGATTTGTGTTATATGCAAATGTTATTTGTGTATTATGATATAAATTTCCTTTTAATTTCATATTTTTTTGTTCTCTTAGTATACCCAATATATTGTATTTTGATATATTAAACTCTTCTTCGTCTTTTAATAATTCATCAATGGAAATTTCAAATATTTCTGCTAATTTTTTTATTGATTCGATATTTGGTTCTAATGTGTTTGACTCATATTTTGATATTGTTGCAGGTTTTACTCCTAAAATTTCTGCAATTTCAGTTTGAGTCATTTTTTTCTTCTCTCTATATATTTTTATTTTTTTTCCTAACATTACAATTTCTCCTTTTTTATTATAGTAATATTATATCACATTATTTCCAAAAAAGAAAGATATTATTAGCTTCTATTTCAATAATATCTCTTTTGGAATATATAAATTTTCATTCAATTATTATTTTTCTCTTGTAGCCTCCTCTCCATTATGATATAATCTACTAAAATTATATAAAATAACTTTTGAAGGGACTTGATATAATGAAAAACTTTTTCATAATCTTAGCAATGAAAATACTAAATTTAATACTAAAAATATGTCATAAAAACGGAGGAAATTTTTTAGGAAAAATCGCATATGACTGGAATCCAGAAATATTCAAATACTTTAAAGTCAACTGTCCAGTAATTGCAGTATCTGCCACAAATGGAAAAACAATGACAAACAATTGCATAGGTTACACTCTGAAAGCAGCTAGAAATAAAGTTGTAAGTAATGTTGAAGGAAACAATATGGAAACAGGTATACTTTCAACTATATTGAAAAACTGTACTTTAACTGGAAAAATCAAAGCAGATTACTTAGTTTTTGAAGTTGACGAAAGTTACATCCCTGTTGTATTTAAGGATTTCCGATTAGATACATTAGTAATTCTAAACTTTTTCCGTGACCAATTAGATAGAAACGGTGAAGTTGAATCTTTAATTTTAAGAATAAATGATTTTTTGAAAACTTATAATGGAAATTTAATTTTAAATAATGATGACCCAAATGTTGCACGACTTGGACAAGCTAACCCAAATAATGAAAACATATATTATTTTAGTGTTGATAAATATAAATTTGCAACAGAGCAAATCAAAGAAGCTGGTGAAGGCAAATTCTGTCCTTTCTGTAAAACAAGATTAGAATATGAATATTATCAATATTCACATGTTGGAAAGTTTAAATGTCCAAATTGTAATTTTGGTGATAATGAAATTTACAAGTTAGCAACAAATGTAGATTTAAAAAATAGATGTTTTGATATTGATGAAAATACCTACAAAATAAATGGAAATAGTATTTATTTAATTTATAATTATACTGCAGTATATTCAGTTTGCAGTTTATATGGTATTTCAAATGATGTTGTAAAAAAAGCTTTTTCAACTTTTACTTTAAATAATGGCCGTTTAGAAGAAATCAAAATAAATGGTGTTCCAACTATAATTAATTTAGCAAAAAATCCAACTGGAAGTAATGTCAGTTTGCGTATTTTAAATGAAGATGATTCAGAAAAAGAATTACTTTTTGTTTTGAATGATAACATTGCCGATGGCTTTGATGTTTCTTGGATTTGGGATATCAATTTTAATAATTTAAATAATGTTTCTAGAATTATTACTTCTGGAACTCGTGCTTATGATATTGCTATTAGAATTAAAACAAGTGGCTTCCCTGCTGAAAAAATTGAACCATATTTGAATTTAGAAGATGCCGTTAATGCTTTTTATAAAACTGATGTTAAAAAATATGTTATTGCTAATTACACTTCTTTGCAACCTACTAGACATGAGTTGAAAAAATTTGATGATATAAATAAAAATAATAATGCAACTGATGTTGGGACTAGTGATATTTCTAAAAAAGAAGAAATAAAAGCAAATGTTGAAAATACTGAGATGGATACAAAAGAATCTCTTCAAAATATTGATAATACTGATAATTCAGAAAATCAAGATAATAAAGAAAAATCAATAAAAATTTTATATTTATATCCTGATATGTTGGAACTTTATGGTGATTATGGAAATATCCAAGTTTTAAAATATAGAATTGAATCTCGTGGATATAAAGCAATTATTGATAGATATTCTATTGGCAATGCTGCTCCAAACTTTAATGATTATGACATTGTTTTCGCTGGTGGTGGTGCAGATAATGAGCAAAGCATTTTAGCAGAAGATTTGGTAAAATATAAAGATAATATAAAAAATGCTGTTAATAATGGTGTGTTCTTCCTACTTATATGTGGTGCTTATCAATTATTTGGCAAATATTATAAAGGTGTTGAAGGTAATATTATTCCTGGTCTTGAGATTTTTGATTACTACACAGTTGCTAACCCTGATAGAAAGAAAAGGTGTATTGGAAATATTGTCATAGATGCTACACTTGACGCAAATATTAACATTAAAAAATCTGCCAATTCTAATGAGGATAGTTCTGATAATATTGATAATTTAAATTTAAAAACAAAAGTTATTGGTTTTGAAAATCATGGTGGCCAAACTTTTGATATTTCAAATTCTTTCGGAAATGTTTTGTTTGGAAATGGTAACAAATTTGGTGATTCTGAAGAAGGCTTCTTTGAGAATAACGTTATTGCAACTTATTTACATGGTCCACTTCTTTCTAAGAATCCTGAACTCTGCGATTATATTATCAAATATTGTTTAGATAGAAAATATAATGAAAATATTGAATTAGAGCCTTTAAATGATAAGTTTGAAAATTTGTGTAGAAAACAATTATTGAATAGATTTTTAGAAAAAAATTAAAAAAATGTTCACAGAAGAGATATGTTGACCACATATCTCTTATCTTTTATATGTATTGCTCTTCTTTTACAATTTTTCCACTTTTCAAGCATTCTTTCACATCTAAAATTCTTTGATTTGAAGAGCCTCTAAACTGAAGTTTTAAATCCTTTTTATCCTCTTCAAACTTGCCATCAACAATAACATCAATATATTTTAATAATTCTCTTGTTGTTTCACTTTTTTGAACCATCTTTCCCATAACATCTTTTTCAAAATCAAAACCAGTATAACACCAAATATTTTTATCAGGAAATTTTTTCTTTATATCTTTAACCAATGGCAGTAACCCCTCTTGATTTTTAGGTTCAAGAGGTTCTCCTCCTAAAAGTGAAAGCCCCTCTATATAGTCATGGTCCATATATTCAATTATTTTTTGTTCTTCTTTTTCTGTAAATTTATCACCATAGTTAAAATCCCAAGCACATTGGTTAAAGCATCCTTTGCAATGGTGATTACATCCACTTACAAATAGTGAAACTCTAACTCCTTCACCATTTGCAACATCTATTTTCTTTATATCTGCATAATTCATAAACATTCTCCTAAAAATCGGGATTATGGGATGGGTCTTCGGGATTGGGGGACGGGTCTTTAATCCCTAAAAAATTTTTTCGGGATTAAAGACCCGTCCCCCAATCCCGAAGACTCGTCCCCCAATCCCTTCTCCAAAATCCCGTTTTTTTACATATGTAAAACTCTTTGCTTAATTTCCTTGGTTTTTCCGGCATTCCAGAAATTCTCGCCTAAATATCCACAAGTACGTCTTACAACATTCATTTTACTATGATCTTTATTACCACAATTTGGGCACTCCCATTCATTATTATCATTTATAATAATTTCACCATCAAATCCACAAACTTGGCAATAATCTGATTTTGTATTAAATTCAGCATATTGAATATTGTCATAAATAAATTTAACAGCTGTTTCCAATGCAATTAAATTGTGTTGCATATTTGGTATTTCAACATATGAAATTGCTCCACCCGAAGATATTTTTTGGAATTCACTTTCAAATTTTAATTTCTCAAATGCATCTATTTTTTCTCTTACATCTACATGATATGAATTTGTATAATATCCCTTGTCTGTTACATCTTCAATTGTTCCAAATTGTTCTTTGTCTACACGTGCAAATTTGTAACATAAACTTTCTGCTGGTGTTCCATATAATGCAAATCCGATATTTGTTTCTTTTTTCCATTTATCTGTTGTTTCACGCAAATGTTTCATAACTTTTAATGCAAATTCGTGTCCCTCTGGCGTTGTATGTGATACCCCTTTCATTAATTTTGTCATTTCATATATTCCGATATATCCAAGTGACATTGTTGAATATCCACCGTATAATAATTTATCTATTTTTTCACCTTTTTGTAGTCTTGCTATTGCTCCATATTGCCAATGAATTGGGCTTATATCTGATAATGTTCCTAATAATGCATAATGTCTACACATTAAAGCTTCTTTACACAATTCTAGTCTTTCATCTAATAATTTCCAGAATTTTTCTTCGTCACCCTCTGCTATTATTGCTACCTGTGGTAAATTAATGCTTACCACACCTTGATTAAATCTTCCTTCAAATTTGTAGTTTCCATTTTCATCTTTCCAAGGTGATAAGAAACTTCTACATCCCATTGGGCTGAATACATTGCCTTCATAATTTTCACGCATTTTCTTTGCTGATATGTAATCTGGATACATTCTTTTTGCTGAACATTTTACAGCAAGTCTTGTTAAATAGTCATATTTTCCACCTTTTAGACAATTGTGTTCATCCAAAACATACACTAATTTTGGGAATGCTGGTGTTACATAAACTCCTACTTCATTTTTTACACCTTGAATTCTTTGTTTCAAAATTTCTTCAATTATCATTGCATTTTCTTTTATGTATGGGTCATTTTCTTCTAATTGCAAAAATAAAGTTACAAAAGGTGTTTGACCATTTGTTGTCATTAAAGTATTTATTTGATATTGAATTGTTTGAACTCCTGACTCTAACTCGTGCCTTACTCTTGCGTCAACAAGTTCCTCAATTGTACTTCCTGATAATTTTCCTTTATATTTTTCTTCAATTTGTTTTTTATATTTGTTGTAACTTTTTCTTAAATATTTCCCTAAATGTTTAAGGCTAACAGATTGTCCACCATATTGATTGCTTGCTACTGATGCAATTATTTGTGTCATTACAATACATGCAACTTGAAAGCTTTTTGGACTTTCTATTAATTTTCCATTCATAACAGTTCCATTGTCTAACATATCACCAATATTGATTAAACAACAATTAAATATTGGTTGAACAAAATAATCTGCATCATGAAAGTGTAATACTCCATTTTGATGTGCTTTTACTATTTTTTCTGGTAATAATAATCTGTTTGTTAAATCCCTTGAAACTTCTCCTGCTATATAGTCCCTTTGTGTTGATGCAAGCATTGTATTTTTATTTGAGTTTTCTTCTGCTAATTCTTTATTTTCATTTCTAATTAGCCCTAAAATTGATTCGTCTGTTGTATTTGATTTTCTTACTAATGCTCTATTATAACGATAAACTATGTATTCTTTTGCAAGTTTATGTTTCCCCATGTCCATCAATTTTTCTTCTATTATGTCTTGAACATCTTCAACTAATATTCTTCTTTTTCCAAGCCCTTCTATATAATCTATTATTTCTTTTATTTCTTCTTTTGTTGCTTTTTCTTTTCCAATAACATCTCTATTTGCTTTTTCTATTGCTACTGCTATTTTTTGTCTGTCATAATCAACTATTCTTCCATCTCGTTTTATAATTTTCATTTTTCCTGTTCCTTTCACTTTAATTAGTTCATTACCATGAAAACTTTACAAAAATTTTTATTGACTAATTTTAGATTATTGCTAATCAACTTTTAATATTTTCTAAAATTTTCGACTTTTTTTATATATTTATTATATATCAATATTTTTCATTTTCTGTTGCATATATCACAAATTATGAAATATATTTTTTAACTTGCTATTCTCTAGGATTAGAAAAATATTACATTTTTGTTACAATATTTTTGTTGCAATTGCAACTTTTTTATTGTATAATATGGATTATAAAGTTTAAATATCAAAATAGAACAAATCTGAAAAAATTAAAGATTTAATATAAAAACATAAGCACATTATAAAAATATACACATTGAGGTGAATACAATGGAATACATCCAAGACTTAGAAACATTTTTAAAAGACTTTACACATACATGCAAAAGTGTTCAAAAGAAATCTTTCAAAAAAAATCAAACAATAACTACATATATACAAAAAAGGAACCAAATTTGCATTCTTCTAAGTGGTGAAGCTGATTTGGTTAGATATGATATGAATGGTGACAAAGCTATTATTGAACATTTTACTAAAAACGATATTTTTGGTGAAGCTTTATACATTGTTACAACAAATAATGAACTTTCTGTTGAAGCAAAAAAAAGTTGTGAAGTTTTATTTTTTAATTATGATAATATACACCAAAAATGTAGAAATAATTGTAAATTTCATCAGACTTTATCAGAAAATTTTTCTAATTTGATTTTGAATAAAGTTATGGATTTAAATACTAGAGTCGAGATTTTAACAAAGCGTTCTATTCGTGAAAAACTTCGTGGTTATTTTAATATTTTGTCTACTAGAAGTTTAAGTAAGACTTTTATTCTTCCTTTTTCTTTAACTGATTTGGCTGATTATCTTAGTGTTGATAGAAGTGCTATGATGCGTGAAATTAAGGCTTTAAAGGATGAAGGTTTTATTAAGAAAAACGGAAATAGAATTACTCTTTTATATAAATAAAAATATACATCAATTTATTATATTAATTGATAGATAAAAAATATAACACAATAAATTAAAATTATATAAAATTTATTGTGTTACATTTTTTAATTATTTTATTTTGAAAACATCACATTTTGAAATATTTTCAATGGAATTTTCTATCTGTTCACCAGTTCTCATATTCTTAATTTTAACAATACCTGAATTAACTTCATCTTCACCTACAACAATAACATAAGGAATTTCAAGTTTATCAGCATATTTCATTTTAGCTTTTAATTTTTTATCATTTAAAAATATCTCTGTATTAATTCCATTTTTCCTTAAATCACTTGCTAACTTTATAGGAACCGTCATATCTTCAACCATAGGAACTATTAAAACTTCTGCAACTGATTTTTTATCAGCATTTATTAAATTCAATTCATTTAATTTATAGAATAATCTAGTTAAACCAATTGAAATCCCTACACCTGGTAGCTTTTTGTCAGTATAGTGTTCTGCCAAATTTTCGTATCTACCACCAGAGCATACACTTCCAAGTTCTCTATATTCATTTAAAAATGTTTCGTAAACTGTTCCTGTGTAATAGTCAAGTCCTCTAGCTATTGTTAAATCTACTTTGAAGTTACTGTCTGGAATTCCAAATAATCTTACATATTTAACAACTTCTGTAAGTTCTTCAAGTCCTGTTTTAAATGCTTCATTTTCAATATTTAAATCTGCAAGTTTTTGCAATTTTTCATCTGTTGTTCCTTCTATTTCAATAAATTCTAATATTCTATTTATTGATTCTGTTGGAACTTCTATTTTTTCTAACTCTTCTATTACAGCTTCTTTTCCTATTTTTTCTATTTTGTCTATTATTCTAAGAATTTCGACTGCATTTTCTTTTTGATTTAAACTTTCAAACAAACCATTAAATAATTTTCTGTTGTTTATTTTTATTGTAAAATCGTCAAATCCTAATTCTTTAAAAATATTGTAAATAACACTTGGTAGTTCTGCATCATTAATTACACTTAATTCTCCATCACCAATAATATCTATATCACATTGATAAAATTCACGGAATCTTCCTTTTTGAGTTCTTTCTCCACGATATACTTTTCCAATTTGATATCTTCTAAATGGAAAGCTTAAATTTCCATAGTTTTTTGCTACATATTTTGCAAGTGGTACTGTTAAATCAAATCTCATTGATATGTCTGTATCACCTTTTTCAAATCTGTATATTTGTTTTTCTGTTTCTCCACCAGCTTTTGCAAGCAATACTTCTGATAGTTCTAGTATTGGTGTGTCTAGTGGTAAAAATCCAAATTTTTGATATGTTTTTTCTATTTTTTGTTTTATTTGTTCAAATAATATTTGTTCATTTGGCATTAGTTCCATAAAACCTGCCAATGTTCTTGGTTCTGTTTTGCTCATAATTATTTCCTCTCTCTATCTTTTCGGGATTGAAGACCCGTCCCCCAATCCCGAATTTTTATATATTTTACCACATTTTAGGCTTTAATTCAAGATAAATTGGCTTTTCATCCTTAAGCATTGTAGCCTTTCCATGTCCTGGATAAATAAAAGTATCATCTGGTAAAATTAAAATTTTATTGACAATTGAATTCATTATATCTTCTCTACTTGATGTTGGTAAATCTGTTCTTCCCCACGTTCCAGCAAAAATTGTATCACCTGAAAATAGGCATTTTTCTTTTTCACAATAAAGCGATGTGCTTCCAGCTGTATGTCCTGGTGTGTGAATCACTCTAAATTCCAAATCACCTAAATGTATTAAATCATTATCATCAACTCTTGAATCCGCTTCTAACTCTATATCTGGTAGTCCAATATATTCAGACAAATTAATATCAACATTGTTTAGTCCTTCACTATCAATTCTATGAATTAATATTTTGCCACTACAACGTCTTTTTAACTCGTTTACACCTGCAATATGGTCTCCATGGCAATGCGTTAAATAAATATATTTCAATTTTCCTTTAAATACATTTTTTATTAAATTTTCTATTTTATCCACATCACCTGCTGGGTCTATTACCATTATCTCTTTGCTATTTTCATCAAATATCACATAACAATTTGTTGGGTCTCCTATCCAGGTGTCTATCTTTAGTTCTTTTAAAATCATATTTTTCTTTCATTCCTCTCAAATATTACCTATAATTCTTATGTTGGAAAAGAATTAAATTTTGGCAAGGAAAATTATATTTAAAAGGTAAGGGCGCATACATTTGTATGTAACCGCGTTTTAAATATAATTTGACGCAGTCCAAAATTGTAATTATTTTCCAACAATTATCTCCTAACTTCGTAAACACTATCCACTTTCTTAATATTTCTAATTACTTTATTTAATTCTTCAATATTCTCAACTTCAAGGTCAATATGCATAATTGCTATTCTCTCCTTAGTAGTTTTTGTACTAACTCCCATAAGATTTGCCTTAGTTTCCTTAACAGTATTTAGAATATCAACCAATAGACCTTTTCTGTCATTTGCCAAAACCTCTAATGTAACATTGTAATTTTCTTTTGCTTTTTCATACCATTTAACACCTATTATCCTATTTTCTTCTGTTAATAGGTCTTTTACATTTACACAGTCTTTTCTATGAACTGATACTCCTCTTCCTTTTGTGATATATCCTATTATTTCATCTCCTGGTAATGGATTACAACATTTTGATAATTTAATTAGGCAGTTGTCTATTCCCTCTACTACAACACCTGAACTTGATGGCTTTTGTTTACTCTCTTTTTGTTTTCTTAATTCTTCAATTTTTTCTTCAACATTTTCTTCTTGGTGTTCTTTTCTATATTCTTGTAGCATTCTTGCAATTACCTTAACTGCAGAATTTGCTCCAAATCCAACAGCTGCATACATGTCTTCGATATTTTTATATTTATATCTATCAAGCATTGCATCAATATATTCTTGTTTAAATAAATCTGAATGTGACATTCCAATTCTCTTGATTTCTTTTTCTATTAAGTCTTTTCCTTTTTCAATATTTTCTGATTTTTCTGCCTTTTTGAACCATCCATTTATTTTGTTTTTAGCTTTTGTACTTTTTACAAATTTAAGCCAGTCTCTACTTGGTCCTTTTGAATTGTCTGATGTAATTATTTCTATAATGTCCCCACTTTTTAATGGTGTTATAATTGGCATCATTTTGCTGTTTATTTTACATCCTGTCATATGGTTTCCAATTTCTTCGTGTATGCTATATGCAAAATCTATTGGCGTTGCATTTCTTGGTAATATTTTTATAGCTCCTTTTGGTGTAAATACATAAACCTCATCTTCAAATAATTCTGTTTTTAGTGTTGCCAAGAATTCTTGTGGGTCTTGCATATCTTTTTGCCATTCCAATGATTCTCTAAGCCAAGCAAGTTTGTCCTCTTCTACTTTTACTGATTGTTTTTTTCCAAAGTAGCTTGCTTCTTTATATGCCCAGTGCGCTGCAATACCATATTCTGCAACTCTATGCATATCCCATGTACGGATCTGAACTTCAAATGGTGTTCCTTTGTCACCTAATAATGTTGTATGTATTGATTGATACATATTTGGTTTTGGAACTGCTATGTAGTCTTTAAATCTTCCTGGCATTGGACTATACATCTCATGTACAACTCCTAATGCTGCATAACAGTCTTTTATTGAATTGACTAATATACGCAATGCAAATAGGTCATATATTTGGTCTAGTGTTTTGTTGTCTCTTTTCATTTTTCTATATATACTATATAAATGTTTTGCACGACCTGTTACTTCTGCATCAATATGTTGTTTTTTTAGTTGAACTCTTATGTCTGCCATTATTTTTTCTATGAATTTTAATCTTTCTTCTCTCTTTTTATTTATTCCTTCAACTAATTCATGATATTCTTCTGGATATAAATATTTAAAAGATAAATCTTCTAACTCCCATTTCATTGAATATAGACCTAAACGGTTTGCAAGTGGTGCATATATTTCCATTGTTTCTTTTGCATTTGCAATTTGTCTATCTCTTTTTAGATATTTTAATGTTCTCATATTGTGAAGTCTATCTGCAATTTTCAATATTATAACTCTGATATCTTTTCCCATTGCCAAAAACATTTTTCTGTAATCTTCAACTTGTTGTTCTTCAACAGTTGTAAATTGCATTGTTTCTAATTTTGTAACACCTGCAACCATATCTGCAATTTCGTCGCCAAACTCTCTTCTTAAATCTGCATCTGTTGCATCTGTATCTTCTACAACATCATGTAAAAGTGCTGCACATATTGTTGCTTCGTCTAATCCTACTCCTGCTAGTATATATGCCACATTTAATGGATGTATTATATATGGTTCTCCAGACCTTCTTTTTTGTTCTCCATGATGTTCTACTGCATAGTTATATGCTTTCATTATTAACTTCGTATCTACTCTTCTGCTCGTTTCTTTCTTTTTTGATATTACATCTTGTATTGTTATTTCTTTATTGTTCTCTTGCATTTTTTCACCCCTCTTTTTATTTTAAAAAGAATAGTTATATTGCTATTATTTTTAAAATATTTTATATTGACCTCATAACATCTTTAATATTAATTTGTAAGCTATCAACCCCATTAAAACTATTAATTTCCAAAGTTCCCACAACATCAATTTTGTCACCAATTCTATATTCATCTGCTAAATAGCCTAAATTAAAACCAATTGCATTTACTACAGAATTACCATCTTTTAAAGTCATTTTTATATGTTTACCTTCTGACAAACTTCTAATAGAATCAACTTTCAAATTTTTCAATGCAAATATTGGTGTCTTATTTCCTTCACCAAATGGTTCCAACTGTTTTAAACTCTCTACAGTTTCTCTGCTTACTTCATTTAAATTGATTTTTGCATCAACATTTATAATAGGAATAATTTCGTCTATTTTCGAACTTTTTGCAATATGTTCAAGTTCTTTCGCAAACTTATCAAAATTGTCTTTTTTAATTGTAATTCCTATTGCCATACTGTGTCCACCAAATTTTTCAATTGTATCTTGGCATTTCATTAACGCATCATGTAAGTCAAAACCGGGAATACTTCTACCTGAGCCTTTTGCCAAGTCGCCTTCATAACATAATAAAATACTTGGTTTAAAATATAAATCTGTTATTTTTGAAGATACAATTCCAATAACTCCATGGTGCCAATTGTCACCGCCAACAACTATTGCACAATTTTCATATAACTTGTTCTTTTCAATTTGATTTACTGCATCTTCATAAATTGATTTTTCTTTTTCTTGTCTCATTTTATTATAATCATTTAATTTCTTTGTTAGTTCATTTACTTCGTAAATATCTTTTGATAAAAATAGTTTCAACGCCTCGTCTGCATGTCCCATTCTTCCACACGCATTTATACGTGGTGCAACGCCAAAAGATATAGTTGTTGAGTCAAGATTTTTGTATCCTGAAGACATAAGTAATGACCTTAGTCCCATATTTTTTGTTTGTGCTACAAGTAATAATCCTAATTTTGTTATAACTCTATTTTCATCAACTAATGGAACTATATCTGATATTGTTCCAACACACACAATGTCTAAGTATTTTAAGTATTCTTTTTCGTCTAATTCTAATTTTTTTCCGCAATGCTTGTATTAATTTAAATACAACACCAACTCCCGCCAAATCTCTGCAAGGATATTGATTGTCTTTTCTTTTTGCATCAACTACAGCAAGTGCTTTTGGCAATTCATCTCCTACTTCATGATGGTCTGTTACTATTGTTTCAATTCCTAACGAATTTGCATATTCGATTTCTTCTATTCCAGAAATTCCTGTGTCAACTGTTATCATTAAAGTATAATTTTCTTGTGCTATTTTTTCTATGGCTGGTTTGTTTAAGCCATATCCTTCTTCTAATCTGTTTGGAATATATGAATCTACATGTAGTCCTCTATCTTCTAAAAAACTTTTTAATACTGTTATACTTGTTATTCCGTCTACATCGTAATCACCATATATTATTGTTTTTTCGCCATTTTCTATTGCTTTTATTATTCTCTCCACCGCAATATTCATATCTGGCATTAAAAATGAATCATGAAAATTTTGTCTTGTTGGATGTAAAAATATTTCTATTTCTTCATCTTTTATTTTCCTATTTACAATTATTGATGCTAGCAGTTTATTTATTTTATATTTTTCTGCTATTCTGCTTGTTTCTTCTGTATCTACCTCATATATTTGCCATTTTTTGTTCATACCTTTCTCCTTTTTTTACTTTTCATATATTGTATAACATTTTCTTGTTTTTTTAAAGTATTTTTTATAAATTCTGCAAATTTTATAAAGAAAAAAGTTACAGTTCACAGCTTTAGAAAATTTATGTGCAAGTTGCCACATTAAGGGTTATATCTATTTGATATTGTATCCTGTTCATTACGTTTAAAAAGAAAATCTAAAATATCAAA
>CAMBEE010000018.1 GCA_945865665.1 uncultured Clostridium sp.
TATCTTGTAAGCACTCAATACCTGGTAACTTTTTGCCTTCTAAGAATTCAAGTGAGACCAACGGGGACGTTCTTAAATTGGTTGAAAATTATTAACAATTTTTTTATTAATTTATATTTATTATTTCAACCAATTTAAGAACGTCCCCGTTGGTCGAAACAACGCCCCCATTGGTCGAAAAATTGCTCTTATTATTTTTTTCTATTCTATTTATCTTGTAAGCACTCAATACCTGGTAACTTTTTGCCTTCTAAGAATTCAAGTGATGCTCCTCCGCCTGTAGAAATATGTGTCATTTTATCTGCTAAGCCTGCTTTAGTTACTGCTGCTGCTGAGTCTCCGCCACCTATTATTGTTGTTGCATCTAAATCTGCAAGTGTTTTTGCTATTTCATTTGTTCCAATTGCAAATTGGTCAAATTCGAATAATCCTAGTGGTCCATTCCAAATTACAGTTTTTGCACTTTGTAATTCGTTTTTGAACATTTCTATTGTCTTTTCACCAATATCAAATCCTTCCCATCCATCTGGAATTTCTGTCCAAGCTACTGTTTTGCTTTCTGTATCTGGTTTGAATTCTTTTCCTACTTTAGTGTCTATTGGTAATAATAATTTTACACCTTTTTCTTTTGCTTTTTCCATTTCTTGTAATGCTAAATCTGTTTTTTCAACTTCACATAGTGAATTTCCTACATTATATCCTTGTGCTTTAAAGAATGTATATGCCATTCCTCCACCTATCATTAATGTATCTACTTTATCTAATAAACTATCTATTACTCCTATTTTATCTGAAACTTTTGCTCCACCTAATATTGCTACAAATGGTCTTTCTGGATTGTTGATAGCATTTCCTAAAAATTTTAATTCTTTTTCTATTAAGAATCCTGCTACACCTGGGATGTAGTCTGCTATTCCTGTTGTTGATGCATGTGCTCTGTGTGCTGTTCCAAATGCATCATTTACAAATACTTCTGCCATTGATGCTAATTTTTTAGCAAATTCTGGGTCGTTGTCTGTTTCTTCTCTATGGAATCTTACATTTTCAAGTAGCATTATTTCTCCATCTTTTAAGTTTTCTGCTTTTGTTGTTGCATCTTCTCCTATTACGTCATTTGCCATTATTACTTCTTTTCCTAATAATTTTGATAGCTCTTTTGCTACTGGTTTTAGTGAGAATTCTGGTTTTACTTCTCCCTTTGGTCTTCCTAAGTGTGATGCTAATATTATTTTGCAGTTTTGTTCTAATAGGTATTTTATTGTTGGTAGTGCTGCTACTATTCTTGTATTGTCTGTGATGTTTTGATTTTCGTCCATTGGTACATTAAAGTCACATCTTACAAATACTTTCTTTCCTTTTAAATCGATGTCTTTTACTGTTTTTTTGTTCATTTTCATTCCTTCTTTCTTTTAGGTTTTTTCCTATTTTTTTTATTTGTTTTTTATAGTTTTTACCTATTTTTGCTACTTGATACAATTTTATACTAAAAAAGAATACTTTTCAAGTATTCTTTTTGGTTTTTATAATTAAATTTTTATTCGACTGAATAAAATTGTAGACTATAAACTATAGCTCCCCAATTACTATTGCTACAACCATTTTTCACATATAATCTCCAGTATCTGTGTTTTCCTATTTTGGTATCTATGACATCATCAATTTTATCACCATATTGACTTTCATTTGATTTTCCATTTATGGCATCGTTCCAGTTTTCTTTATCATCCGAATATTGAATTACATATTCTCTCATTCTTATTTTTCCAACAACTCTTGAAACTTCAATCTCTTTTCCAAAATCATATCCTATATAACTTCCTATTGCACCATTTCCAGGATTAATAGTAGCTGCATATTTCTTGTCATAATTTTCAAATGAAAAAGCATTGTACAATGTAACTTTTCCCCATTCACTTTCAGATTTTTCATCAAATCCGTCATTTATTATTTCTTTTGTATTTTCATTTAAATATGGAACATTTCCTATATATTTTTTTACGCTATCTTCTTTTATATAGAAATGTAAGTTCCAAACACAAGCACCCCAATTGTATACACTACATCCATTTTTTACATATAATCTCCAATACCTATGTTTTCCTATATTAGAATTTATATTATTATCAAAATTATCACCATTATTGCTACTATATGATGTTCCAGCTATTGCATCATTCCAATTTTCTTTATCATCTGAATATTGAATTATATATTCTCTCATTCTTATCTTTCCATTAACTCTTGCTACTTCAACATCTTTTCCAAAATCATATCCTATATAACTCCCTATCGCACTATCTCCAGCCTGTTCTGTATTTACCAATGTTGTATCATTATTATCGAATGCATAATATAAAGTATAATTTCCCCATTGTCCAGAATAATCTTCCCAAAACCCTTCATTTATAATATTATCTGTATTAGAACTTAAAATTGGAGCAATCCTATAAGGAGATTCAAATATAATATCTTTGCTTTTTAAAACAGCGTCTCCACTATAAGCAACAACACATATTCTGTGTTCTGAGAAAGAATCATTAATTACATATGTTTTATCTTTTTCTTTGTCAGTCATTTTTGTATTATCTATATAATATTCATATTTCACATTCATATTTTCAGGATAATTATTTATTACATTTACTGTATATCCATCTTGATTTATATCTGTTATTTTTATTTCTAATTCTTCATTTACTTCTTCATTTTTAGATATATTTCCTATATTTTTTTCAAAGTTTTCTATTGTTTCAAAATCTTCTTGTGCCATACTATCAACATTATTTGTTGTAACCCCTTCAATTTTTCCATCTTTACCAATTAAAAATTTATATTCATTATAGTCATTTACAGATACAACAACTCCATTTAAATTTATTATATTTTCAGTTATTCCATTTTTTATATTTGCTGTTTCACTATTATAATATTTTTCAATCATAATATTATCAGCCTCTTTCATTCCTGTTGCTATTTCTTTTATATTATATTCTTTATTAATAGAATAACAATTGGTTTCTATTTCCATTAATTTCAAATTTATCGTTTCTTTTGCTTCACTATATCTACTTAAAGTTTTAGCTTTATTTGCTTTTTTTAATAATCCTATCTGTGTTAACGCTGATATTGATATTCCTGCCAATATAACCAAAATTACTATTGTAATTACCAAAGCTATTAATGTTATTCCTTTTTTCTTTTTCATGATAGTTTTTCATCTTTGTTATTCTTTATAATAAATTATACACATCAAATATATAAAAAGCTAAGAGTTTATCATAACTTTCTACATTTTAAAAATAATTTTACCTACAATAAACATGAAATTCTGCAACGCCTAATGAATTTCCATTTCCACCATGTTTATCTACAATTATTATTCTAATTTGCTCAATCATCAATTTGCTTGATATAATAAAATCTTGAACGTCATCATTTGCCAATAATACCAAATTGTCTGAAATTTTTTTCCATTCATTACTATTTTTTTCTTTTCCCTCTATATAAAAATTTTTACATCTATATCCATTCAGATTAAAATTCACAATTGATATTTTATATGGCATAACTTCTTTTCGAAAATTATAACCTATATACTCGTTTCCATTTGGTTCGGCAGAAAGCCATGCTGTTTTTTTATTATTGTCAAAAGCTTTATACATATCATATGTACTAGAATCATATGAACTATATATAATGTTATCATCATTAGCATTTAATATTGGTACAGTTATTGCAGTATCATCAAAAAAATCTGCTTGTTTTTCCATTATTTTATTAAACCAATTGTCATTATTTAAAAAATCTTTTTTATTTTTAGATTGTTTTAATATTTTCATATCGTTTTCTGAACCTATTATTTCATTTTTAAATTCTTCTGAATTTTCTATTATTATTTTAGTTCCATCACTATTATTTAAAATTATTTCAAGAATTCCATCTTTATTATTTATTATATCTTCTTTTGTATATTTTTCAGATAATTCACATTTTTTTAATAGTCTACTTATTACATTTGTTTGATTATAATCTGTTAATTCCTGTATTTTATCTTCATAATCAATTAATGATTTATTTTCTTGAGCTTGTCCTTTATCTGTTTTTTCTTTTGCTTCTTTTGCTTTTTTAAATAATCCTGTATTTGTTATTGCTTGTATACTTATTCCTGATAAGATTAATAATATTATTATAGTTACTACCAAGGCAACAAGTGTTATTGCTTTATTATTTTTTAGCGTATCTGTATATGCTTCTAATTTCAATATTCTAGCGTCATTAATTTTCTCATTTTTCATAATATTTTCTCCTTTGTTTTTATCTATTCTTGTAATTTTATATTATCACAGTTACAGATATAGTTCAATAGTTCTAGATAATTTTATTTATTTTTTATTCATTATAAAATATTATAAAAATGAGGTGTTTTAAATGAAAGAATTAGACTATGTACAAATTGGAAAAAGAATTAAAATAAAGAGAAAAGAAATGGAATTAACCCAAGAAAGATTATCTGAATTAATAGATGTTTCACCTTCATATATTAGTGAAATCGAAAGAGGCAATAGCATTTGTAGTTTGGCCACAATTAGCAATATTTGTTATGCATTACATACTAGCTTAGATTATTTAGTTTTTGGTATTACAGAAAGTAATTCTGACCAGACTTTTACTGAAGTTTTGAAATCTGTTCCTGAAAAAAATCATAAACTTTTTATAGATTTATGTGAAAATATATCAAATAGTTTAAAGTAAAGCATCAAATTAAATTGATGCTTTATCTATGCAAAAGTCTATTTTCCCACTTTTGTAGATTATAATTTAAAAGCACATCCATATCTGTAAAAAATATAACTCTTTGATTTGAATCAAAGTATATATAGAATTCTGTATCTTCATCAGATTCAATATTTTTTATTTGATGTATGTCAATTTTAAATTTTTCACCACATATTTTTCTCTTTGTTTTGTTAAATATTATTTCAATTATATCATCTTCTTTGTTTACTTCTGAAAGGTTCATATCTATTTCTGTGTCTATATTTCCTTCAAGCATTGTTACAATACTATCTCCTTTATATTTGCTAAGTCTTTCTATAAATTCTTCTAGTGTTATTGTTTCCATTTTACATTCCTCCTAATTTTTTATAATTTTATATTTTTGTATATTTTAATTTATAAGTTTATATTGTTGTTTTATAAAAGTATTACATTTTTAATGCAATACTTTTATAAATTTTTAAGCGGTTAATACCTTTTCAAGTGCTTTTACACCTTTTAACGTTCTTTCTTTATGTTCTCTAAGTTCATTCTCAATTTTCTCATGTTCCTCATTTTTTTTATCATATAAAAAATCAATATTTTCCCTTAGTGCCTTTGATGCATCTTTAATTATTCTGTCTTCAGTTATTTTTAATCTTCGGTCTATTTCCTTTGTTATATTGTCTGTTATGTTCTCTTCAGTTATTTTTACTTTTTGATCTATTTCTTTTGTTATGTTCTCTTCAGTTGTTTTTATTTTTTGATCTATTTCTTTTGTTATGTTCTCTTCAGTTGTTTTTATTTTTTTGTCCATTTCTTTTGTTATGTTTTCTTTTGTATTTTCAAGTTTTTGGTCAAATTCTTCTCTTAATGTTGTTATTATTTTTTCTTCTGTTTCTTCAATTTTTTTGTCAACTTTGTCAAATCTTTGATTTATTTCCTGAAGCTGTAGCTGAAATTGTGAGCTCATATCATCAAGTTTTTTTAAAATTTTTTCTTCCATTGGCATTCCTCCTTTCGTCAAAATTTGCTATATAGTAATATTTATTTTCAACATAAAAATATTTTTAATATCTAAAATTCATATTGTAAAATTATTATAATATTGTAGAACTAAATTGTCAATATTTATTTAAAAGTTTTATATATTTTTTAGTTCATTATTATGTTTAAAATTAAACTTATATATGGGAATCTATCCGATTTAAAATTAATAAATAAGAAATTTGAATTAAAAAAACTATATTCTATATAGCCATATTATGTATATCATAGTATGCTAAATTTGTAAATAGATATATTAAAATATTCCTAAAAATCGACCGCAAAATTCGACAAAAGATAACAAAAATGAGACAGTTTTGCACTGTCCCACTTGTTTCATTATTATCCTAATTCAGCAAAATATTTAATTGTTCTAACCATTTGACTAGTATAAGAATTTTCATTATCATACCAAGAAACAACTTGTACTTGATATAAACCGTCTCCGATTTCTGTTACCATAGTTTGTGTTGAATCAAATAATGAACCATATCTCATTCCTATAACATCTGAAGAAACTAAGTATTCATCTGTATATCCAAATGATTCGCTACTTTGAGCTTTCATTGCTGCATTTATTAATTCTTCTGTAATGTTTTCTCCTTTAACAACTGCAACTAATATTGTTGTTGAACCTGTTGGTACTGGAACTCTTTGAGCTGAACCAATTAGTTTTCCATTTAATTCTGGTATAACTAGTCCAATAGCTTTTGCTGCCCCTGTTGTATTTGGTACAATGTTAACAGCTGCTGCTCTAGCTCTTCTTAAATCACCTTTTCTGTGTGGTCCATCTAATACCATTTGGTCTCCTGTGTAAGCATGAACTGTTGTCATTATTCCTGATTGAATTGGTGCATAATCATTTAATGCTTTTGCCATTGGTGCTAGGCAGTTCGTTGTACATGATGCTGCTGATATTATTTTGTCTTCTGGTGTTAATACTTTTTCGTTTACACCATATACGATTGTTGGTAAGTCTTTTCCAGCTGGTGCTGAAATTACAACTTTTTTAGCTCCTGCATCAATATGTGCTTGTGCTTTATCTTTAGATGTATAGAATCCTGTACATTCTAGAACTACATCTACTCCTATTTCTCCCCATGGTAGGTTTGCAGCATCTTTTTCTGAATATATTTTGATTGTTTTTCCATCTACTGTTATTGAATCTTCTCCTGCTTCTACTGTTTCAGCTTTTTCATATCTTCCTTGTGCTGAATCATATTTTAATAAATGAGCTAACATTTTAGGACTTGTTAAGTCGTTTATTGCTACGATTTCATATCCTTCTGCTCCAAACATTTGTCTAAATGCTAGACGTCCTATACGTCCAAATCCATTAATGGCTACTTTTACTGACATAATAAAATTCCTCCTTTAATTTAGCATTGGTTTTTCCTTTGCTTTTTCTTTTTAGTATTACCATATTTTTTTTAGCAATTCAATTCTATATCAAAAACATTTAGTTTTCAAGTATTATTATTAATTTTTTCAACAATATTTCGACTTTTTTTGACATATTTAATGAGACAAATTAGGTCTGTCCCAAATGTCTCATTTTTCATACAATTTTTCAAGTACAATTACAAACATTGCATGTGACCATCCAAGGCCAATAACCCAATTAGGTTTTAAAGTTTCATTATTAACTTGCTCACCTAGTAAATAATGTTTACCAGCTGTTTTAATGACAAAGTCAAATGTTTCTTTTGCTTTCTTTTTTTCTCCTGTTTCTAAATAATACAAAGTCATCCAAAGATTAGCAATAGGCCAAGGATTTCCATTCATATAATTATCATTTTCAAATCTTTGATATCCACCAGTATAAGTTCTCAAGCTCAAATTAATTCTTTCGATAGTATTTTGAACTTTCTTTTCTTTTGGTTTAAATACTTCAAATGGTGTAACTGCACCAATTATGCTTATATCCATTTTTTTGTCTTCTGTATTTCTTACATATGATTTCTTTTCTTCGTCATATAAGTATTTATTGATATATTTTTTTATTTCAAGTTGTAATTTTTCTATTTCTTTTTTTGATTTTTCAACTTTTTCTTGTTTTAATCTATTGTTTTCAAAGTCTGATACATCTTTTCCTAGCACATCATAAATTTTTAACATACTTACAAATGCTGAATAAATACTTGCTAGTGAATATAAGTGTACTCCCTCACACATTTCCCATAAATCATAACTTACATGATATTTATGTGCTTGTAAATTGTCTTTTAAATCTATTTGTGAATTATCTATTCCTTGTCCATCATTTTTGAAAGCAGATTCAACCCAGTCTTTTACATATCTTTTTAAGAAATCGGTTGCTTTTTCACACATTTGTAAATTATCTTTTAAAAATTTTTCGGAATTTGTATATTTATAATGTTCATATACTCCAAAAACTACACTTGCTGTTTCGTCAATTTGGTATCCCCAACAAGGAGCTAATTTTCCATCTGTATAAAAACGTTGTTCCCACATTCCATTTTTGCTTTGTGTTTTTTGGCAAAATACTTTGTAGAATTTCTCAGTTTCTTTATTCATTTTTAAGATGTCCATTGCTTTTGTCATAAATACAGCATCTCTAGGCCAACAATATGCATATCTTCCGCATTTTGTGAAGTTTTCGTCTATTTCAGGTGATGCTATAATTGCTCCTGTTTCGGCATTTGTCAATAAAGGAAATAGCAATATACTTCTTTTATAAATTTCATATATTCTTTCGTCATAACTGTTTTCTGGTTCTTTAATTTTTAAACCATTGTGTTGTTTTACATATTTTCTCCAATATGCTTTTGTATTAATATATTCTTTATCAAAATCGATTCTCTTTACTCTTTCAATTTCATCTTCAATGTCTGAAATATTTTTGTTTTCGTCAATTAGAATTGCTATTTCTAACTCTTTCTTTTCTCCTGGTTTTATTGTTCCTATTTCATATGCTATTGATGTATCTTTTGACATTCCAATATAATCTTTATCGTATATTTCTGTTCTTTTTATATTATTTATGCTTCCATTTATCTGGTGTTTTATAATGTCTTTTCCTTTTGCAAAAGTTGAGAATGTAAAGTCATGTGCATATTGCATCATTCCACCATAGATTATTTTGCATCCAACAAAATTATTTGTATCTGATAATAGCTCAGAATGAATGTAAAATTGAGTATTTAAATCAATTTTGCTTTCATTTAAAAATGTGTATTTTTTTAGTAATATATTTTCTTTTATTAACACAAAATCTGTTTGCACCATTTTTAAATTGAAGTATGTGTTTGTTATTTCTGTATTTAATATATTTGTGTCTGTGTCATAATATTGTTTATATGTGTTGTTTATGTCGTCATGTAAATATATTAAATCTGATTCGTTTATTTTCACTCCTGTATGGAAGTAATTTATATATTGTCTGTTGTCTTTACTTGGGAAATATACTCTTTGCATTTCTCCCTTTGATGTAAATGTTGCTATCATTTTTTTATTTCCTATTATTGCTTCATTTAAATATTTGTTTTCCATTTTTTTACCTTTCTGTCAATAGGGACCAACTTCTTAAGAATTCATGATATCCGTTTGAGGACGGTTCTGTTTGAAACATCGGTTCCCAACGTGACATTTTATTAATTAATTATTTTTATATCAATCAATCTAGCATAATGTGAGTCTCCCCCTCCCCAACCAGATGTGTAATTTTGGTTGCTTCCTTTATATCCTATTTTTACAGTCTGTTTTGGTATTGTATATTTATATGTTCCTGTTTGTGTTATTTTATATTCCTGTAACAGTTCTTCTTTATCATCGTAAAAATAAATATATTGATCAAATTCTGCACTTCCCCTTGTTATCTTAAAGCTAATTTCTTTTCCTATTAAATTACTATCAACTGATATATATTTTGTTTCATCTGCAGTAACATATGTGTTATCATCATTGTCATATCCATATTCTTCTATATAATTTTTAAAATCACAATTATATTCTGATGTTGCAGTTTCCGTATTGTTTTCATATATCCCTTTTGCATAAATTTTGTGTTGACCATCAGCTATCTTTAACATTTCTGAATATTCTTGCCAGTCACCATCGTCAATTTTATATTGTTTTTTTACGCACCAGTTATCATATTTTATACTTATATTATAATATGGTTTATCAGACGTATTATCTAAATGTAATTTTGCATATATTTGTTCTACATTAATTTGTGGTTTATTATTAATATTTATATCTACCAATTGTGCCCAAAAATGTGAACCTCCAGCCCATCCAGCAGTATAGTTTTGAGTATTTCCCTTATATCCGATTTTTACTGTTCCTTCTGGAATATTACATGTAAAATTTTTTTCTTCGCTTCCACTTTCATATGCGAAAGATTTCAATATAGTATCATTACTATCAATAAAATTAATATATTGATTAAAACCTGAATTTCCTCTCCTCATATAAAAAGTGATTTCTTTTCCAATTGAATTTTCACTTACATTAATATATTTAAAATCATTAGTTGTAAAAATATTATTTTTATTGTTGTCATAAGCTTCAAAAGTCATAGCATCTGTTGAATTTGGTTGAACATATTTACTATTTTCTATTTTTAAGCCACTTATTGTTTTTATTGATTTTGCCATAATATTAATAGCATCTGTATTGAATCTTCCATTATATTCATTCCAAGTAATTCCATCATTTGTACTGTAATAGTTTTTAATATTTTCTCTGTTATCAAACTCTATTTCTATTTCACTATTTATTTTAAATTTTCCATCTTCAATTCTTGTATAGTTATCCGCTTTTATTACATTTATTTCTGGTTTTTTTTGTAAATCTAGGTCTAGCATTATTACTTTTTTAGTAATAATTACTTTATTTCCTGCTTTATCTTCGCTTTTTGCATATATATTTAAAGTTTTGTCTTCATTTTCTAATGATTTACTTAAAATATCATATGAATTTACTTTAAATGGGCTTTCATAGTTTGTCCAACTTCCTGATTTGTCCCCTATTTTATATTGCTTATTGTTGTATTTCTTGTAATCAATTGTTATTTCTTTTTCTGTTTCACATTTACTTTCATTTGATATTTCTATGTTTATTAGTTGATTTTTATATTCTTCGTTTATTTCTAATGTTTTTTCTATAGTATTTCCATTTCCAGAAATCGCGACAAATTTATATTCACCATCTTTGTCTACAATAAAATCTGTCGCTACTTGACTTTTAAAATTAGCATTTAATACTCTTTCTTTTTCACCTATATTGTATTTTAATTCTTTTATCCCATTCTCTTTATCATATGCTTTTACTAATATCTCTAATTTATTGTTTTCATTTGAATATACATCAAATTCTATTCCGCTTATTTCTTCTTTTTCAGCTTTTTCATTTATTTTATTCTTTATTACATTGTTATTTACAAAATGAAAGGTTATCATTAATATAGATATAACGATAATTATTAATAAAAATTTTAAAATTTTATTCATATTAGCCCTCTATCACATTTAAAATTTGTTTTTCTAAATCTTTAATTTTCTCATTAATTCTAAACACATCAGCATCTTTAAGTTCACCATTATTCATATCATCTCTAACAGCATTATCCATATCATCAATTTCAGCCCTTAATTTTTCTAATCTCTTCAATACTTCAGACTTCATATTAACAGGTAATTTCTTGTCAATTTTATGTGTTAGTTTAACATCTTCATCTACATTTATCTCATATGTTTCACCATAACTTGGAATTATAACTGGTAGTTGTGCTTCATCCTCAATTTTTTCTCCAAGTACTTCTTGAGATTCTTCTTCACCATGAATTAAAAATACTTGTTTTGGTTTCTTTCTGAATGAGTACACAAAATTCATTAATCCATCTTGATCTGCGTGTCCAGAATATCCTTCTATATATTCAATTCTAGCGTTTACTGCTATTTCTTCTCCAAATATTTTTACTTTTTTTGCTCCGTTTACTATGCTATATCCAAGTGTTCCTGGTGCTTGGTACCCAACAAATAATATTGTTGAATTTGGATTCCATAAATTGTGTTTTAAATGATGTTTTATTCTTCCTACTTCACACATTCCACTTGCTGATATTATTATACATGGCTCTGGGTTTTCGTTTAAGGCTTTTGATTCATCAGCAGTTGTTGTAAATTTAAGTCCAGGAAATTCTAGTGGTCGGTCTCCTTTTTTTATTTCTTCTTGTGTTTCATCATCAAATAGATTCATATTTTCTTTAAATACTTCTGTTGCAGATATTGCAAGTGGGCTGTCGACATATACTGGTGCTTTCATTAATGTTTCATATTCTTTTATGAATTTTTCGTCATCTTTTGTTTCTTTTATTTTATTTAGTTCATATAATATCTCTTGTGTTCTTCCTACTGCAAATGATGGTATTACAACTGTTCCTTTATTATCAAGTGTTTCTGATACTATATCCAAAAACATTTCTGCTTTTTGGTCATTTTTTATATGTTTTCTGCTTCCATATGTTGATTCCATAACTAAAAAATCAGCATCTTCTATCATCGTTGGTTCACTTAATAATGGAATATCATTATTTCCTAAGTCACCTGTGAATACAGTTTTTGTTTGTTTTCCATTTTCATTTACCCATAGTTCAATTATACTTGAGCCTAACATATGTCCTGCATCATTGAATCTTACATGTATGTCTGGTGTTATATCTATTATTTGGTCATATTGAACTGGTTCAAATATTTCCAAACATCTTGCTGCTTGTTCTGCTGTATATAGTGGTTCTCTAGCTTCTTGGCCCTTTCTCATTCTTTTTCTATTTTTCCATTCATTTTCCATTTCTTGAATGTGACCACTGTCTGGTAACATTAGTGCACATAAGTCACAAGTTGCTTTGTGTGCATATATTTTATTTTTGAATCCTTCATTATATAGTTTTGGTATTCTTCCTGAGTGGTCAATGTGTGCATGTGTTAATAGCATAAAATCAATTTCTGCAGGATTAAAATCAAATTCGTCAAAATTTTCTTCCTCTAATTCTTTTCTTCCTTGCCACATACCACAGTCTACTAAGAATTTTTTTCCTGCTGCTTCTACTAAATAGTTTGAACCCGTTACTGTTTTTGTAGCTCCTAAAAATGTAATTTTCATAAATTTCCTCCTCTTTAGACCAATTGGGACGTTGTTTCGACCAATAAGGCGTTCTTTCGACCAATGGGGACGTTCTTAAATTGGTTGAAAATTTTTAACTATTTTTTAATTAATATATATTTATTATTTCAACCAATTTAAGAACGTCCCCATTGGTCGAAAGAACGCCACATTGGTCGAATTTCAAATTAAAAAGTCTTATGCCCAAATTGGTCTTTTTTTGTTAAGCTTTATTTCAAGCTCTTCTGGCTTATTAATTTTTACTTTTTCTTCAAAAATATTTTCATCAAATATTTGTAGAAAATATTTATCTTTTTCTTTAGTTATTTTTAAATATGCATCTGTCAAGTTGATAATTCTAACTTTAAAAACATTTTTTAATATATCATAATTAGTTTCTGAATTATTTGATATTCTCTCTATTGCTTTCAAATCAATTGCTTTATCGATTATTTTTTCTGATACTTCATTTATTAGTTTCTTTAGTTTTTCTACTTCACATATTTTCTTTTGATAATCATAAGGCAATAATAAGTAATATCTAAAATCAAATATGATTTTTTCTATTTCTTGCTTTGTTTCTGCCTTTGTAATTTTATTTTTTATCATATTTAAAAATGTCTTTTGAAATTCAATTTTTTGTTTTTCTAGTTCTTTGTCTTGTGTTTCATCATTTAGAATTTCCAAATATTTATATTTTTCTTCTATTTCTTTTTGATAATTTACAAAGTTTTGAGGATTTAAAATTTTATTTAATTCTTCTATTTCCTTGTAACATTCTTCTTTTTCTTGTTGCATTATTTTAGATAAGATTCTCATACTAAATATCTTTTTTTCTAATGGTAAATCTTCATTTCTAGTTTTATATTCTTCTTGTAATAATTCTTTGTCACTAATTGTTGTATCTATTTTTTTTATTTTCTCTGATAGTTCTAATTTTCTTTCTGATGTTTTTTCTATAAATCTTTCTTTATCTTGAAGTTTTTGTAGTTCTTCATGTATTTTTTCTTTACATTCTAACATTTCTTGTTTTTTTTCATTATTAAATTTTGCACTTAATAATATTGAAATTTTAGAAATTTGTTCTGTTATTTTTTCCTTATTTTTCTTTCCATATAGATTTTCTAATCTTTCTTTAAATAAATCGTAATAATCAATTATATACTCATTATTTTTTACCCATTTTTCTAAAAATTCATTTCCAACCAATATTCTTAGGTTTTGATATATCAAATTATGTTCTATACTTTCTATTTCTTGTTGTATTGTTGTCCATGAATATCCATTAAAATCTCTTAATGGTTCTACTGTATCTATATTATTTCCAACATTTATAAGGTCTGATAAAGTTTCATTTATTAAAAAATATTCATCTTTTATTATTTTATCCCTTTTTCCTATTTTACTAATTGCATACAATATTTTTCTTTCGATAGGATATGCAATTATTTCATTTTTTTCTTTGTTTATTATATATGTTTTGTTATTGGGAATTTGATTTTCTTTATCACTCATTTTTATTATTTTAATTGAATTACAATTATTTTTTATAATTTCTAGAATGTTAGATATGTATTCTTCTTTATTTTCTACATCTTTTTTTACTGTTTGATAATCTTTATATGATGCTTCTACTTTATATAAAATGCTTAGGAGTGTACTTTTTACATTTTCACCAAATTGCTTTTCTTCTAGTATTTTTTCAAGTTCATTATTATAGTCTTTTTTTACTAGTTTTTCTAATAAGTTCTTTTTTTTCTGTAACATTGTACCCTCCATTCTTTTTTATTCTTCTACTTCTTCTTGTGGTGGTGTTCCCATCTTTAATTCATCAAGTCTTTCTTTTGACATTAAAACTTCTCTTGGCTTGCTTCCTTGATATCCAGAGATAATACCTCTTTCTTCCATTTGGTCTATAATTCTTCCTGCACGAGCATATCCAACTTTAAATCTTCTTTGTATAAATGATGTTGATGCTGTTCCTTGTTCTACAACTGCATCTATTGCGTCCATTAAAAATGGGTCTGTTTCGTCGTCTTCTGCTTGTTCTTGCATTAATTCTTTTTCAGTTTTATTGTTATTTTCTATTGTTTCTAATATGTCTTCACTATAATTTGCTGTTCCGTTTTGCTTTACAAAACCTACAATTTTTTCAACTTCTTCGTCTGATACAAATGCGCCTTGAACTCTGACTGGTTTTGGAAATCCTGTTGGGAAGAATAGCATATCACCTTTTCCTAATAGTTTTTCAGCACCTACAGAGTCTAATATAGTTCTTGAGTCAACTTGTGAAGATACTGCAAATGCTATTCTTGATGGTACATTTGCTTTTATTAGTCCTGTGATTACATCTACTGATGGTCTTTGTGTTGCAATTACCAAGTGCATTCCTGCTGCTCTTGCTTTTTGTGCTAATCTACATATTGCCTCTTCAACATCTTTTGCTGCAACCATCATTAAGTCTGCTAATTCGTCCACTATTATAACTATTTGTGGTAAAGTTCCTTGTCCTTCTTCTTTTTCAATTGCTTTATTATATCCTTTGATGTCTCTTACACCTTTGGCTGCAAATAAATTATATCTGTTGTCCATTTCTTGTACGGCCCAAGCTAGTGCACCAGCAGCCTTTTTAGGGTCTGTTACAACCGGTATTAATAAATGTGGTATCCCATTATATACTGATAATTCAACTACTTTAGGGTCTACCATTACCATTTTTACTTCACTTGGTTTTGCATTGTATATAATACTTGAAATTATTGTATTTATACACACACTCTTTCCTGAACCTGTTGAGCCAGCAATTAATACGTGTGGCATTTTTGCTATATCTGCTAATTGGATATTTCCTGCAACGTCTTTTCCAAGTGCTACTGTTAATTTTGATTTATTATTTTGAAATTCTTCACTTTCTAATACTTCTCTTAAGTGAACAGCTTCTTTTTCTTTATTTGGAACTTCAATTCCAACTGCTTGTTTTCCTGGAATTGGTGCTTCAATTCTTATTGTTTCAGCCGCTAAATTAAGTGCAATGTCATCTGCTAAATTGGCTATTTTACTAACTCTTACACCTTCTGCTGGTTTTAATTCATATCTTGTTATTGCAGGTCCTACAGATACATTTTCAACCTTTGCTGATACACCAAAACTATATAATGTTTTTTGCAACTTTGTAGCCGTATCAGTTAAGGCTTTTGCCCCACCTTTTAATTTCTTCTTATCAGGCTTACTTAGTAACTCAATAGGTGGATATTCATAATTTTCGTCTTCAACAACCATTGCATGTTCTAATTGTAAAACTTCTTTTGTTTTATCTTCTTTCTTTTCCTCTTCTTGTCTAAATAAATTATTTTCAATAACATCTGGTTGTGTTGTTTGAGCTTTCTTAGTTTCTTTTGTTAATGGAGTTAAATCGTCATTTTTGTGGTCATATTTTTTTCTACCTTTTTTATCCTCTTCTTCTAATATTCTACCACCAAAATTAATTTTTATTTGTTCTCCAACATCTTCTTCATCTAAAGCTTCTCTTCTTGCTTGTTCCTTTTGCAATTCCTTAGCTTTTCTTTTATTTTCTAGCATTTCCTGTCTTGACTCTTGTCTTGTTTTTTGTTTTTCTTCTTTAATTTGTTGTTTTCTTTCTAGTCTTTCTTCTCTTTCCTCTTCTGTTTTTTCAACAAAATTATTTATTATTTCTGATATATTAATTCCAAATGTAAATACAGCAAGCATTATAACAACGCCAACGCACAATATTATCGCACCTATTGGACTTAACAATTTTGCAAGTGGGACTGCAAGTATTGCGCCTAAGGCTCCTCCGCCTTTATCCTGCATTCCCAAACTATACGCATCTTTTACAATGGTATTCATATTTTTATCAAGGACTGTCATCTCACCAGAATTTATTTCCCAAGCACTCATTAATATTGCTATACTTATTAATAATACCGCATATTGCGTTAATTTCGATGTAAGATATTCGTCATCATCTAAAGCCATCTTAATTCCAACAGCAAACGTTCCTATTGGTAAAATATATTTTATAATTCCCATCATTCCACCTAGAATCTCGTTTAATTTTATTCCAACAATTCCAGATTTTCCATATATTAAAACACATAATAATATACTTAATATTATCAATGCAACAATTGCTAAATCAATATTTGATGCTCTTTTTTTTGCTTTTTTATTATTCTTCCTCTTAGTTCTTCTTTTAGCCATAATCTTCCTCCAAAAATTTTTATTTTTATATAAATAACTAACTTATTACAATTGCTTTGAAATTTAATAATATATTGTTTTGAAATACCGCGTAAGCGACCAAACGAACACTAGTGAGTGCGACTGGAGCAATCTACATACTAGTATTTTTAATATGGAGATTGCGACACCAAGGTATAAAAAACAATATATTATTAAATTTCAAATGTACGAATTTTTCATCCTATAATAAAAAGGGAAAAAAGTCCAACCACCTTTCCCTTTTATTTTAACTCTTTTCTACTATTTTGAACTGTTTTTAATGTATCCTCTATTGACATTTCCATTAATTTCAAAGCTTCAGAAATATTATTTTCCAAGCCACCTAATGTTTGTGTTAAAACATCTTCTGTATGTGCCAATAATCCATCAGCATATTCTTTTGTTCCATTTGAAATCTCTCTTGATCTTTCATTTGCATTTTCAATAATTTCTTTCTTTTGCTCATACGCTTTTCTAGTAATTTCATGTTCATCTATCATTGAAATAATTCTATTTTCTGCTTCTTTCACGATTCCATCAGCTTCTTTTTGAGCTTCAACCAATATACGTTGTCTTTCTTCTTTTACCCATTTTGCTTGTTTTAACTCATCTGGAAGTTTTAGTCTTATCTCTTTTATTAAGTCTAAAATTTCATCTTTATCCACAATTCCTTTACCTGAAAATGGTAGATTTCTACTCCTTTCAATTATATCCTCTAAATTTTCTAGTAGTTCAAATATTTCCATCGGTTTTACCCCTTTCCAATTTTTAAAAAGATTAATATCGCTCTGCCATATTTTCTTTTATCTGTTATTTTGATTTCTATTTTTTCTAACTCTCTTAATATTTTTTCTTCTTCATCTGTTTCTATAATAATTGTTGAATGTTCACTAACTAGCCCGTTTTCTAAAATAATATTTACTGCATTTATAGCAAAATCTGATTTATATGGTGGATCTATGTATATAATATCAGCTTGTTCTTTTATTTTAGTTTTTAGTAATAGTTCATAATCTAAGTTATATAATTCAACTTTTTCTTTTAAATGTGTTTTTTCAATATTCTTGTTTATTATGTTTATTGCTTGCTTTGATTTGTCACATAATATAACTCTTTTGGCACCTCTGCTTGCTGCTTCTAAACCTATTGCTCCACTTCCTGAAAATAAGTCTATAAATATTGAATTTTGTACTTCATTTTGTATTATATTGAACATTGATTCTTTTACTCTATCTAATGTTGGCCTTGTTGTTTCTCCTTCTAAAGTAAAAAGTTTTGTTCCTCTTGCTGTTCCACTTATTATTCTCATTTTGCTTTTTCTCCTATGCTATAATTTTATCGTTTTTTTTATCAATGTCAATAGTATTAACAAAATTGTAATATAGATTTAATAGTTCTGTAATATTGTCCCAATTTTGTAATATTTTTCGTCATAAAAAAGAAACAAATCTGAAAATTTTCAATTTTCAGCCTTAACTCTACTTTTTATCATACTCAAAAAAATTGAAATTTTCAGTAAATTTGTTCGTGCGCGAAAATTTATGAAATAAATTTTCTGTGCAATGTAATTTTATATATTAGGAAAGTTGCATAACTTTCCTAATATATAAAAAAAGAATTGGAGTATATAATATCCAATTCCCATTTTTTTAATCTTCTTTATTAATATCTTTAATAAGCTCTAATTGTGAAATCAATAAAGATTCCATTTTAGCTTTATATATATCAAATTGTTTTTTTACATCATCTAATTCTTTTTGTCTTATTACGATTTCATTATTCAATTCATCAACTTGTTTTTGAGCATTTGCCTTTGCTTCATCAACAATTTGGTCTGCTTTTTGTTTTGCAACATTTTTTACTTCTTCAGCTGTTGTTTGTGCCATTACTAAAGTATTTTGTAAAGTTGATTCAATAGTTTTATATTGAACTAAACTTTTATTTAGTTCGTCAACTTTTGCTCTTAATTCATTTACTTCTTTATAGTTTTTAGTATAGTCTACTGTTAACTCATCTAAAAAATCATCAACTTCTTCTACACTATATCCATTTACCATTTGTTTTGAAAATCTTTTATTTTCTATATCTAAAGGTGTTATCATTTTCTTCCTCCTAAATAGTAAAATATCAAATCACTAGTTATTTACATTATTATTTTTTAACCATGATACAGATAATTTATTTTTTATTTCTTCTCTTGCCATTTCATTTGTTATTTCATAATTTGATGGTGCAACTAAAAAGATTGAATTAGATACTTTTTGAATATATCCATCTAAAGCATATACTCCACCACTAATAAAATCTACAATTCTTCTAGCAACATCTTTGTTTACATATTCTAGATTTACAATTACAGATTTTTTCTCCTTTAAAAAGCTACAAATTTCATCTGATTGTTCAAATGTTGTTGGTTGTGATATAACCATTTTAATAGCTTGGCTTTGTGCTTGTGGCATATTTACTACTTTATTATTATTTTTTCTTCCGAATATTTTTTTATCTTCTACTTCTTCCTCATTGTTATCATAGTCATAAATGTTTTCTTCATCATATTCATCTGGTTCTGCTGTATCCATTCCAAACAAATCCCAAACCTTATTCATTAATGCTCCTGACATAAAAAAACCTCCTAAAAATTCTTTTGCATTTTCTAATTTACTCTAGTATCTACTTTTTTTTTGTGATTGTCAATACTTTTTTGAAATGTAATATATTTTTAATATTTTTGTAACATTTTTGTAATATTTATTGTACTTTACTCAAATCTGGATTTAATACAACTTCATCATATATTGATAGTTTTCTCATATTAATAATTTCATCTGTTGTATATCCCAATTCCTTCAATTCATCTGTACTATAATTAGAAACTATAGAATATTTGTCATTTTTTCTTGTTACTTCTACTAATATTTTGTCTAAATATCCCGCTCTATTTCTAACAACATAATTAAGTCCATTTTCTTCCACTATAGCTTGATTTGGTACTTTTAATCCTGTATCACTCCACCATATCAAATCAAAAGAAATCTTTCTATAATTGGCAAGTTCACTTATCTGCTTATCTATTTCTAAAATTATTAATGTTTCATTTTCGTTTTCTTGTGATATATATGTTATTTTTGCATTTATAATTTTTGTATTTGATAATCTAACTTGTACACTATCTTTTACTTTTGCATTTTTTGCCTTTTCCGAATTTGATATTGTTGCAATATAGCAATTTGAACTGTCAATTACTTTTCCGCATTCGTCATTTGTTGCTATTAATTGACCAGTTTTTAAGTTTAAATTCTCTAAAAATTCTTTACTTAATGTTGAAAAGTTATTAGGTGTTAATGTTTCTTCTAAGCCATCAACTTTATATGATACAATTCCACTTGATGGAGCTTTTATATATTCTGCACCTGAATTTAACTGTTCTTCTAGTTTAGTTCTTTGATTATATAATTGTTTTAAATAGCTTCCAGATGCACTACTTTCTCCAGATATTTTTGCTTTTTTTGTCACCAAATTCATTATTTGTTTTTTATATTCTGCAATTTTTGATATATCTGTTGTTTTGTTTAATAGTTCTACCTTTTCGTCTATTTGATTTTCTAATAATTTTATATCAGACAATTTTAGTGAAGTTTCAAGTCCCGCTTGTTTTGTTAAAGCCTCTTGAATTTTTGTATCTAAATCAGCAATTTGCTCTTTTAGTTTTTCTTCATTTTTGCTATAATATCTATAAATCGAATCACCCTTTGCAGTTTTTTCACCTTCGTTTTTGATTCTTTCCATTCCATTTTTATAATTATTCCCTTTTACAACTTGCTCATTTCTTATTACATATCCAATATCTGTTTCTTCCAAGTATAATGTTCCTTTATCGACTGTAACTTTGTCTGTAGGCTGTTTTACTAACATATATACCGCATACATCAAATATAATATTATTAAAATAATACTTATATATATTATAATTCTTTTTTTATTTGTTTCTTTTCCCTTTTTCAATTTATTCCCTCCAAAATAATATTGATATTATTTTGTATATCATTTGTTCCGTCTAGCCATATTGTTTGTTTATTTTTTCTAAACCATGTTAATTGTCTTTTAGCATATCTTCTTGTTTCTAATTTAATTTTTTCTATCATTTCTTCTTTTGTGTAAATACCATTCAAATAATCGACAACTTCTTTGTACCCAAGGCCTTGCATGGCTGTTGGGAATTTGTCATATTTATTAAGAATTTCTTTTACTTCTTCAATTAATCCTTGGTCAACCATTATATCAACTCTTTTATTTATTCTTTGATATAAAATTTCTCTATCCCAATTTATTGCAAATACTCTGTAATCGTATTCTACTGGATTTTTTCTTGATTCTTTTTCTTGTTCCGTTTTTGTTTTTCCTGTTGAATGATATATTTCCAAAACTCTCATAATTCTTTTTTTATCATTTTGACTGATTTTTTTCATTGCCTCTGGGTCTATTTCTACTGCCTTTTTATATAATTCTTCTAACCCTTGTTCTTCTGCTATTTTTTCTAATTTTTTTCTATATTCTTCGTCTAATTTGATGTCATTATACTCTATTTCATATATCAAGCTATCTACATATAAGCCTGTTCCACCAACAATTATAGGTGTTTTTCCTTTATTTATTATTTCTTTTATTGCTTTTTTTGCATCTTGCTTATATTGTGCTACACTATATCTATCTTCTGGAGAAACAAAATCTAAAAGATAGTGTTTTATTTCTCCCATTTCTTGCTTTGTTGGTTTTGCAGTTCCTATATCCATATCTTTATATATTTGCATTGAGTCTGCTGATACTATTTCACCATTTATTTTTTTCGCAAGTTCTATTGAAAGTGCTGTTTTTCCTGATGCTGTTGGTCCACATATTACTATTACTTTGTGCTTTTCGTTCATTCATTTCATTCCTTTCTCAAATTACAAATCTTATAAAGATTTTAACTTTGTCATGCTTAAAATTATAATTTTCAGCCTTTTAAAATTTTCTCATTTTTAAAATTCCTTGTTGTAAATTTCCTAGATAAATACTTTCAAAAATTAATAGCATTACTATTATAATCAGAAGAATTATAATACTTCTTGTTAATTTTTCTTCTTCTATTTCTTCGTTCTTTATTTTTTCAATTTTCTTAAAAGAATATGGCAATAAAATATATCCATTTACTATAGTAAACAATAAAACAAATACTGTTCTAATCATTTTCATGGCTTCTTTGTTATCATATTGAATTCCTATTTTTGATATTGCATATATTATAAATGTTAGCAAATATGTTAATACTAAACCAATTATAATATATTTTATTTTTTCTTTTTTATCTATGCTTCCTAAGCTATTCCAACTCCATCCTAGTAAAACTAGAAATAGTATTGCTATTATTATTAATATTACTGCCATTTCAAATCTAATTCCTTTCGCAATTTTATAATATGGTTAAAATTCAACCTTTTTACTTTTTTATTTTCTTGCAAACTTTCTTTCAATATCGTATTTTGTCATTTTTATTGCTGTTGGTCTTCCATGTGGGCAAGTAAATGGATTTGGTAATTCTAATAATTTATCCATTAAACTTTCTACTTCTTCTTTTGTCAAAACCATATTTGCTTTTACTGCTGCTTTACATGCTACTGTTGCTATAAACTTTTCTTCCTTTTCTTGTTTTGCTGTTCTTGCTACTGTATTTATCTCATCTAAAGTTTCCAAAAATAATTCTTTATTGTCTAAGTCTATACAAACTGTTGGAACACCTGTTAATTTTATTGTATTTTCCCCAAATTCTTCTAGGCTAAATCCAGCTTTTTTAAACATGTCCATATTATCTCTTGCAATTTCCATTTCTTTATGTGTCAATGTTATTACATCTGGTATTAATAGCATTTGTGAATCTTTTGATAAATCACTATAATAGTTGTTTTTTACCTTTTCATACATTATTCTTTCATGTGCTGCGTGTTGGTCTATTATGTACATTTCTTTGTCCATTTCTATAATTATATATGTATTAAATGCTATTCCTATAAATTTATAAACTGGCTTTTTGTATTCTTCACTTTCTTCAAATACTGATATGTTGTCTTTTATTAAATCAACTGCTGTATTTTTAGGTGTTTCCGCTTCTTCTTTAGTATCTATAATAATTGGTTTTGTTCCGAATAATTTTTCATACATTGTGTTAAAATCTTCTGTTGTTTTGTCTTCATATTGCAAGCTTTCTAATTCTTTAATTTGTTCTGTTATTTTTTCTAATTTTTCTTCAGCTTCGCTTTTATTTTCTGTTTGTATTTCTTCTATTTTGTTATCATTTTCCTCTTTTTGTTGTTCATTCTCATTATTTTCTTGTTGTTCATTTTCATTAATATTTTGCTCAACTTGATTATTATCTTGTTGCTCATTTTGATTTAATTCTTTATTTTCAATTGTTGTATTATCTACTTGAAGATTTTTATTTTTTTCTGCTATTTGTTCAAATTTTTCATTAATATCTTCTTCAATATTTTCTGTTTCAGCTGGTTTTTGACTGTTTTCATTGTTTGTTATTTCAGTCGAATTTAAGTTAAATGTTTCTTCTTGTTTTTTCATCTGAACATAGTTATCATTTAATTTGATACTTGGATTTTCTTCAACTTGTTTTTGTAAATCTTGTTGCATTTTTCTAAGTTGTTCAAGTACATCTGCAGTATTTACAGGGCCTCCTAGACCTACATTTGTTTTTATTTTACTTTCTTGATCATTATATTGTTCAATTTTTTTAGTCTCATTTTTTCTAAAATCAAATAATCCTTTTGATTCTTGTTTTTCAGTATTTTCTTGTCTATCTAACTCTTTTGGTTTTTCAGTATTTGCAACCAATTCATTTTCTAGTAATGTATTTTTTATTGCATGATATATTGACTGAAAAATTCTACTTTCGTCTTCAAACCTTACTTCTAATTTTGCTGGATGAACATTTACATCTACTTTTGCTGGATTCATTGTTATGTTTAAAATAACAAATCCAAATTTTCCTATTGGTATTAATCCTTTGAAAGCTTGTTCTGTTGCTGCTGACAACACTTTATCTTTTATAAATCTTTTATTTACAAAGAATAATTGATTTGACCTATTTGACCTTGCTATTTCTGGTTTTCCTATAACACCATTAACTTGTATATCTTCAAATGTATATTCTACTGGTAAAATTCCTGTAGCAACGTCTTTTCCATATATACTGTAAATTACACTTTTTATATCACCATTTCCATTTGTTTGTATTACTGTCTTTCCTGTATTTATTAATTTTATTGCTATATTAGGATTTACTAATGCTATTCTTGTTATTGCATCTTCTACATATCCTGATTCAGTATAATCTTTCTTTAAGAATTTATATCTTACTGGTGTATTAAAAAATAAATTTCTTACAGTTATAGATGTTCCTGTTTGGCATCCTACTTCCTGTTTATCTAATATGTTTCCTGCTTCTACTACTATTTTATATCCTGTGTCTTGTGCTTCTGTTTTTGATATCATTTCTACATTTGCTATTGCTGCTATACTTGCTAATGCTTCACCTCTAAATCCCATAGATGTTACTACATCTAAATCTTCTGCTTTTCTAATTTTACTAGTTGCATGTCTTTCAAATGCAATTTCTAAGTCGTCTGGTGCTATTCCTTTTCCGTTATCTGTTACTTTTATGTATGATATTCCCCCGTTTTTTATTTCTACTGTTATATTGTTTGCTCCTGCATCTATTGAGTTTTCTACCATTTCTTTTATTACTGAAGCTGGTCTTTCTATAACTTCTCCAGCTGCTATTTTATTTATTGTTAAGTCATCTAGTAATACTATGTTTCCCATTTACTTGACCTCCATTTTTTATTTATGCTTATTATATCATTACTTTTTTTATTTTGTATAGTATTTTTAAATTTTTTATAAATTTATTTTATAATTTGTTACATTGCAGTCTATAAAATTATTGTTTATAATAGGATTCCTTCTTTAAGTAGTTTTGTCCATTTAATTTGAATAAAAAGTAGCAAATGTCGAAAATTCTCATATAATAAAAATAAAGGAGGAAAACAAAATGTTTGGAAGAAGAAAATGTTATTGTATGAATAATAATTATCAAAACAATTCATGTGAAGAACAAAGTGACATAATGGAAGACAAATGCTCAAATGTAGCCAATACAAATTTTAGTTGTAATCAAAATGAATATATGGATTGTTGTGAATGTGGATTTGAAGAAAAAGATAATGTATTTCCAGAAAATCCAATGTTAGGTCAAAGTTATGTACCTATCCAATATATGGATAAAACATTCAAACCATGTGTAGGACTAAAAATGGGAACAATATTTCCAGAATTAGTCAGTCCTTATATGCCAGGTCAATCTATGAATGAAATAAAGTATTTGTCAGCAACAAATACTGTAAAGGAGGGCTGTAACAAATGTCAATAGAAGAAAATAGAAATTGCAGTTGCAATGATAATATGGATAACAATATTATGAATACAATGCCCGAAATAACAATAAATGCTCAAGGAAGAAAAATAGACTGTTGTGAAAAAGAAGAATTGTTACAACAAATAAGATGTTGTGATTTTGCAATAAATGAACTTGCTTTATATTTAGATACACATCCAACAGACGAAAAAGCACTTTGCTTACACAGAAAATATTGCAGAGAGGCAAAAGATTTGAAAGATAAATATCAAAAAGTTTATGGTCCTTTAACTATTAATTTTCCATGTAATAAATGGAGATGGCTTGAAGAACCATGGCCTTGGGAAGGAGGAATGAATTAATGTGGACTTATAATAAAACATTACAATATCCAATTAATATAAAATGTACAGATCCAAGACTAGCAAAAGTAATAATATCTCAATATGGTGGACCTGACGGTGAACTTGCCGCATCTCTAAGATATTTATCTCAAAGATTTGGTATGCCAGACCAAAATGCAAAAGCTATTCTTAACGATATAGGCACGGAGGAACTTGCTCACCTCGAAATGGTAGGAACAATAGTACATCAATTAACAAAAGGTGCATCTATTGAAGAAATAGAAAAAGCAGGTTTAGGACCATATTATACTGACCATGGTGTTGATGTATATCCACAATCAGCAGCAGGTGCTCCATTTACAGCAGCATATATTGCATGTAAAGGTGACCCAATTGCAAACTTACAAGAGGATTTGGCCGCTGAACAAAAAGCTCGTGCAACTTATGAGAAATTAATTGATTTATGTAGAGATAACCCAGATGTTATTGATCCATTAAGATATTTAAGAGAAAGAGAAGTTGTTCATTTTCAAAGATTTGGTGAAGCTCTAAGAGGGGTTCAAGATAAATTGGCAGAAAAGAAATTTTATATGAATAATTGTAAATAAAAAATTTAAAAAGTTCACTTATTATGTACTAGTTCTACTTAAGTGAACTTTTTTATTATCTAAAAAGAGAAAATCTAGATTATCTAAATTTTCCCTTTTTACTATTTTATATTCAAATTAAATTTTTGCAACACTTGCAACTACTTTGCTTTCTTCTGCATTTGCTAAAATACTTGGTCCACCTGAAATTACAATTGTATCACCTTTTTCTAAGATACCTTTATCTTGTAATTTTTTAATTCCATTTTCAAGAGTTGTATCAATATTTTCAGTTTTTTCAACAAATACTGGTGTTACATTCCAAGCTAATGCTAATTGGTTAAATGTTTTTCTATTATCTGTTATAGCTAAGATTGGGCATCCAGCTCCAAGTCCAGCTAATTTTCTTGCAGAATTTCCTGAATTTGTGTAGCATACAATTGCATCTGCATCCATGTTCATTGCTGTAACACATGTTGAATATGCAACTTTTGTTTCGAAATCTGATAAATCCATATTATCATTTTCTTTAAATCTTTTCCAGTAATTGATTTCTGGTTCTACTCTGTTTGCTATTTTAACCATTGTTTGAACACATTCAACTGGGTAATCACCTTGAGCACATTCTCCAGATAACATTATTGCACTTGTTCTATCATAGATAGCGTTTGCAACATCACTAGCTTCTGCTCTTGTTGGTAATGGTTGATGTGTCATTGATTCTAACATTTGTGTAGCTGTTATAGCTGGTTTACAAAGTTTGTTAGATGTTTTTATTATTCTTTTTTGAATTACAGGTGGTTCTGTAAAGTCTGTTTCTGTAGCCATATCTCCTCTAGCAATCATTTGAGCATCTGCTTCTAATAAGATGTTGTCTAAGTTTGATATACCTTCAACATTTTCAATTTTTGTTATTATTTGGATATCTTTTCCACCGTTTTCATCTAATACTTTTCTTACTTGTCTTACATCATCTAAGTTTCTTGCAAATGAAATTGCAACAAAGTCATAATCATGTTCACAAGCTGTTTTTAAGTCAGCTATATCTTTTTCAGCTAAACCTGGTAATCTGATTACTGTTCCAGGTAAGTTCATTGTTTTTCTACTTCCTAATCCATTTCCATGAACTACTGTACAAACTATATCTTTTCCAGCAACTTCGTCAACTTTTAATTCAATTGCTCCATCATCAATTAATATTTTTGTACCTGGTTGTACGTCTTTATATAATTCTTTGTATGTTACAGAAACTCCTTCTTCGTTTCCTTCAATGTCTTCATTAAATAATGTGAATTTTTGTCCGTCTTTTAATTCAATTTTTTTATTTTTTCCTGTGTATAACATTCCTGTTCTTATTTCAGGACCTTTCATATCTAATAATAATGCTACTGGTATGTCTAATTCTTTTCTTAATTTGATTATGTTTTCTGTTTTTTCAGATTGTTCATCCCAGCTTCCATGAGAATAGTTAACTCTTGTTACATTTAGACCTGCATTAAATAATTCTTCTAATTTGTTTTCACTTGCTGGCCCTATTGTTCCAACTATTTTTGTTTTTCTTAATTGTTTCATTTTTATTCCTCCCTTTTTTTAACCGATATCTATTATATCACAACTAATTACCATTTTTCAACATTTTTTTAAAATTTTTCGGGATTTGGGGACGGGTCTTCAATCCCTAAATTTTTTCGGGATTGAAGACCCGTCCCCAAATCCCGAAAAATTTTAACACTATACATCTATTTCAAAACTACAATTGCATGAGGTCTACTTCCATCACTATTAAAAATAGATACAATATGTTCCCCATCTTTAAAAGTATATCTGCATTTAACAATATCACCTAATTTAACCTCTTTTTTATATTGAATTCTAAAATTATCAAAAGGTCTCTGTTCATATACTTTCTCTGGCAAAGCCTCATATGCTATATCTAAATAATATAAATTATGCATATGTCCATTTAAATCAATATCTCTTCTTGAAACTTTATATTCAATTTCATTGCTAAACTCCTCAGGTGCTTTTAGTTTATCCAATTCTTCTATGTTGAATACACTTTTTTCTTCAATTTGATATTTTTCATAAATTTGTTCTGTTATTTTTGCAATTTTTCCAGTTTCAATATCTATTAATACCCATTTTGATGTTCCTATCACACACAAGTTATTTTCTTCGTCATACATTTCAAAGTCCCTATATGTGTATGTTCTTTTCATTGTTCTGCCCCATGTTGATACATTTAATTTTTCTCCATATTTAGGTCTTTTTAGAACTTGAACTTTCCAGTCTAGTAATACCCATGTTACTCCTGTTCTTTTTATATCATTTGGTCCATATCCTGCAATATCAGAGTGATGTGTTCCTATGTTTTCAAATATTTCTAATATTGCTCTGTTTTTCATATAATTTTCTTTTCCTATATCTTTTAATTGCATTGTAAATTGCTCTTTAAATATCATTTAACTATCCTCTTTTCCTATCAGTTATGTTTTCAAGCAACAGAGAGACATTTTTTTACAAAGGAGTGTCCCCTAGTCCCTTTAAAAAGGGATTTTAAGGAACGTCCCTAAAACCCTGGCTTCTTTAATAACTTAAACATGTTTTTCTTATATTCTTCAACACCTGGTTGATTAAATGGATTAACTCCAAGTATCATTCCAGACATAGCACAGGCTTTTTCAAAGAAATATATTAATTCACCAATATTTTCTTCGTCAAGGTTTTCTATGCTTAACATTATATTTGGAACATCTCCTGTAACATGTGCCTTTACTGTTCCTTCCATTGCTTTTTTATTAACATAGTCAAGTGTTTTTCCAGCTAAATAATTTAACCCATCTAAATTATCTTCATCTTTATTTATTGTTATATCTGATTTTGAATTTTCTACTGATATAACTGTTTCAAATAAATTTCTTCTTCCTTCTTGAATATATTGTCCCATTGAATGTAAATCTGTTGTAAAGTCTACACCTGCTGGAAAGATCCCCTTTTGGTCTTTTCCTTCACTTTCTCCATAAAGTTGTTTCCACCATTCTATAAAATAATGCATTTTTGGTTCGTAATTTACCAATATTTCTGTATTTTTATATAATTTGTATAAAATATTTCTTGTAACAGCATATTTATAACATTCATTATATTTTAAATTTGGGTCATCATATCTTTCTTGTGCATTTTGAGCACCTTGCATTAATTTGTCTATATCAATTCCTGCTGTTGCTATTGGTAATAAACCAACTGCAGTAAGTACTGAATATCTTCCCCCAACATTGTCTGGTATAACAAATTTTTCGTATCCTTCATTGTCTGCAAGCGTTTTTAATGCTCCTCTTGCTTTGTCTGTTGTTACATATATTCTACTTCTTGCCTCATCGATTCCATATTTATTTTCTAGTATTTCTCTGAAAATTCTAAATGCAATTGCTGGTTCTGTTGTCGTTCCAGATTTTGATATTACATTTACTGAAAAGTCTTTGTCTCCAATATATTCAATTAATTCATTGATATAGTTAGGACTTAAATTATTTCCCACATATAATATTTGTGGATATTTTCTTTGTTTTTCTGTAAGCATGTTGTTAAATGTACTTGTTAATGATTCAATAACTGCTCTTGCTCCTAAATATGAGCCTCCTATTCCTATTACTACTAATATATCTGATTCCTTTTTTATTTTTTGGGCTGCTTTTTTTATTCTTGAAAATTCTTTTTTGTCATAATTAGTTGGTAATTCTAACCATCCTACAAAGTCTTTTTCGTCATTTGCTTTTTGATGTAGTTCTTTGTGTATGTTTTCTACTTGTTCTTTATATTCCATTATTGATTTTTGTGATATTCCTGTGTTTTTTAAATTTAATTTTATCCCTGACATATTATCTACCTTCTTTCGTTTTTTTCACATTATATACGATTTATTTTATAAATTCAATACCTAAATATAGAATTATAATTATCATATAAAATTCATAAACCACAAAATTTTTAACAATATTTTTGTAACCAATTTTCTATTTTTTCATAATATGTATTATACAAAGGAAACAAGAAAAAACACAAAAAGAAAACAGTTTTTGCTTGGAAAGGGGGTCTAGACTATGCCAGAGAACAGAGGTTGTGGTGGCGGATTCGGATTTGGTGATGACTGCTGCTGTATCATACTATTAATATTAATAATCTGCTGCTGTTGCGGTGGAAATAGAGGATGTTGCTAATCCTTTATAAGACATAATGAACCATTGGGGACGTTGTGAACCATTGTGAACCATTGGGGACGTTGTTAAA
>CAMBEE010000019.1 GCA_945865665.1 uncultured Clostridium sp.
AGAGGTTAAGCTACTAAGAGCATAGGGTGAATGCCTTGGCACCAAGAGCCGATGAAGGACGTGATAAGCTGCGAAAAGCTATGGGGAGGAGCAAATATCCATTATATCCATAGATATCCGAATGAGGGAACTCAGCTGGTGGAAAAAGACCAGTTATCCATACATAAGTAAAGTAGTGTATGTGAAGGGAACGTGGGGAACTGAAACATCTAAGTACCCACAGGAAAAGAAAGAAAACTCGATTCCTTAAGTAGTGGCGAGCGAAAGAGGAAGAGCCTAAACCAGAAGAAGTAATTCTACTGGGGTTATGGACTACATAATTGATTCATGAGATTTAGCAGAACTGTTTGGAAAATCAGACCAAAGATAGTGAAAGTCTAGTAAGCGAAAAATCAAATGACATGGTAGTATCCAGAGTAGTGCGAGACACGGGAAATCTCGTATGAAAAATGGGGGACCACCCCCAAAGGCTAAATACTACTTGGTGACCGATAGTGAAGCAGTACCGTGAGGGAAAGGTGAAAAGAACCCCGGGAGGGGAGTGAAAGAGAACCTGAAACCCTATGTTTACAAGCAGACAAAGCACGTTAAGGTGCGATGTCGTACTTTTTGTAGAACGGTCCGGCGAGTTATTTTATATGGCAAGGTTAAGTACTTAAGGTACGAAGCCGAAGAGAAATCGAGTCTGAACAGGGCGACTAAGTCATATGAAATAGACCCGAAACCGGGTGACCTATCCATGGTCAGGTTGAAGCTTGAGTAAAATCAAGTGGAGGACCGAACCCATAAGCGTTAAAAAGCTTCGGGATGAACTGTGGATAGCGGAGAAATTCCAATCGAACTCGGAGATAGCTGGTTCTCCTCGAAATAGTTTTAGGACTAGCCTTGTTTAGTAGTACGTGGGGGTAGAGCACTGAAGGAGCTAGGGGCCAAACCAGGTTACCGAACTCTATCAAACTCCGAATACCATGTATGTAAGAACAGGAGTCAGACTGTGGGAGCTAAGTTCCATGGTCAAAAGGGAAAGAGCCCAGATCGTCAATTAAGGTCCCAAAGATATAGTTAAGTGGAAAACGATGTGATTTTGCGTAAACAACCAGGATGTTGGCTTAGAAGCAGCCATTCATTTAAAGAGTGCGTAATAGCTCACTGGTCGAGTGAAGTTGCGCGGAAAATTACCGGGGCTAAACTATACACCGAAATTGCGGATTCATACGTAAGTATGAGTGGTAGAGGAGCATTCTGTTGTAGGACGAAGCATGATCGAAAGGACATGTGGACGAAGCAGAAGAGAGAATGCCGGAATAAGTAGCGAAAGCATGGTGAGAATCCATGCCATCGAAAGTCTAAGGTTTCCTGGGGAAGGTTCGTCCGCCCAGGGTAAGTCGGGACCTAAGGTGAGGCCGAAAGGCGTAGCCGATGGACAGCAGGTAGAAATTCCTGCACCACCGATATACTTAAAAAGCACAAGGGACACAGAAGTGGAAGAGAAGCGAGGAAGAGGAAAAACTCGTATCGAAAGATATAGTGAAAATAAAGTAACGAATTCTCAAGAAGCACACTGGCGAGAAAAGCTTGTGAGTCTTGTATATAGGTGCCCGTACCGCAAACCGACACAGGTAGATGAGGAGAAGATCCTAAGATGAGCGAGAGAAGCATTGTTAAGGAACTCGGCAAATTGACCCCGTAACTTAGGGAGAAGGGGTACCGGTGTAACAGCCGGTCGCAGTGAATCGGTCCAAGCAACTGTTTAACAAAAACACAGGTTTCTGCTAAATCGAAAGATGAAGTATAGGAGCTGACGCCTGCCCAGTGCTGGAAGGTTAAGGGGAAGGGTTATTCGTAAGAAGAAGCTTTGAACCAAAGCCCCAGTGAACGGCGGCCGTAACTATAACGGTCCTAAGGTAGCGAAATTCCTTGTCAGGTAAGTTCTGACCCGCACGAAAGGCGTAATGATTTGGGCACTGTCTCAACAGCCCGCCCGGCGAAATTGTAGTACCGGTGAAGATGCCGGTTTCCCGCAACTAGACGGAAAGACCCCATGGAGCTTCACTGTAGCTTGATATTGGATCTCGGTATTCCATGTACAGGATAGGTGGGAGGCTAGGAAGTAAGCGCGCCAGCGTTTATGGAGCCAACCTTGGGATACCACTCTTGGGATATTGGGATTCTAACCTGCGACCATGAATCTGGTCGGGGGACACTGTCAGGTGGGCAGTTTGACTGGGGCGGTCGCCTCCAAAAGAGTAACGGAGGCGCGCAAAGGTTTCCTCAGCACGGACAGAAATCGTGCGAAAGAGTGCAAAGGCAGAAGGAAGCTTAACTGAAAGACTGACAAGTCGACCAGATACGAAAGTAGGTCTTAGTGATCCGGCGGTAGTGAGTGGAAATGCCGTCGCTCAACGGACAAAAGTTACCCTGGGGATAACAGGCTTATCTCCCCCAAGAGTTCACATCGACGGGGAGGTTTGGCACCTCGATGTCGGCTCATCACATCCTGGAGCGGAAGTACGTTCCAAGGGTTGGGCTGTTCGCCCATTAAAGTGGTACGCGAGCTGGGTTCAGAACGTCGTGAGACAGTTCGGTCCCTATCTGTCGCAGGCGGAGGATATTTGAAGGGAGTTGGCCCTAGTACGAGAGGACCAGGCTGAACGAACCGCTGGTGCACCAGTTGTCATACCAATGGCACAGCTGGGTAGCTAAGTTCGGAAGGGATAAACGCTGAAAGCATCTAAGTGTGAAGCCCACCCTAAGATAAGATATCCCATACCGTAAGGTAGTAAGATTCCACGTAGACTATGTGGTTGATAGGTTGGAGGTGTAAGTGCAGCAATGCATTAAGCTGACCAATACTAATAAATCGAGGGCTTAACCACAAAACGTTAAGTTAAGAAACAAAGTAATCGGAACGAAAGATCCTGAAACTAATTCATCTATGTATTTTTGAGTGTGCTTTAATATCAATATTTAAAATGCTCAAAACAATAAAATATAAATAAAACCAAAAAAATTGGAAAAAATATAAAAAAGTACTTGCAAAAAAGAATTATATATAGTATAATTCAAAAGTACAAAAAATAAGTTATCAATTTTCTGGTAATGATGACACTTAGGGTAATACCTGTTCCCATTCCGAACACAGAAGTCAAGCCTAAATGTGCCGAAAATACTTGCGGGTTACCCTGCTGGAAAGATAGGTTGTTGCCAGATTTTATATATATTCCTCTTTAGCTCAGTTGGTAGAGCGCTCGGCTGTTAACCGATAGGTCGTTGGTTCGAGTCCAACAAGAGGAGCCAATAAATAAAAAGCTTTGTAATGTAACATTTACAAGGCTTTTTTGTTATTCATAAAAATCAATGAATACCAGCATTATACAAAAACAGGCTGAAAGTCAATATCAAAATAGAACTTTAAAATGAAAAATCAGTAATTTTAACAATGTTCGCTATTAAAAAATAAAAATATATTATATAATTATAACATTAAGGATGTATGTGAAAATTACCATAAATCAATACATTATAAATTAGGATATAAATAAAAGAACAAGATAATAATTAAAAAAGAAAAGAGGTCATTTATGAAAGAAGAAAAAATTAAAATCATATCAGAAGTTGACGAACTAGAAATAGACTGTTTGTTAATACAGCCAGAAGGTGAAATTAAAGGAATAGTGCAACTTGCACACGGAATGAATGAGCACAAAGAAAGATATATAGAATTTATGAAATATCTAGCAGAAAACGGATATGCAAGTTTTATAAATGACCATAGAGGACATGGAAAAAGTCTAAAAAACAAAGAAGATATAGGATACTTTTACGAAAATGAAGCAGAAGCAGTAATAGAAGACTTATATCAAATAACAAGATATCTAAAAGAAAAATTCAATGGTAAAAAAATCATACTATTTGGACACAGCATGGGCTCAATGATAGTAAGAAAATACATTGCAAAATATGATAACAAAATAGATGGACTAATAGTATGTGGTTCACCAAGCAAAAATGTAAATGCTAAATTAGGACTAGCAATAGTAAAGACAATGGAGTTATTTAAAGGTGAAAAATATCGTAGTAAATTTGTTAAAAATTTAATGTTCAATGGATATGACAAAGACGACAAATTAAAAAACAGTTGGATTTGCAATAACCGAGAAATTGTAGAAAAATATAATGCAGATGAACTATGTCAATATGATTACACATTAAACGGATTTGAAAATATAATTAGATTAATGATAGATATTTATAACCCCAAAATATATAGAAAAAATAATTTTAAATTACCAATATATTTTATAGCAGGAAGCGACGACCCAGTAATATCATCAATAAAGTCATGGTATAAAGCACAAAAATTTTTGAAAAATTTAGGTTATACAAATATAAGCAGTGATTTGTATGAAAATATGAGCCATGAAATTTTAAATGAGTTAGAAAATAAAAAAGTATATGAGGATATATTAAATTGGCTTATTGAAATAACAGAGTAAAAGAACATCCAAAAGAGAAAAGGAGAAAATATGTCAGAACTAACAAAAAAAGCACTAGCAGTATCTTTAAAAAAATTACTTTCAAAAAAAGAACTATCAAAAATAACAATATCAAATATAACAGACGATTGTGGAGTAAACAGACAAACATTTTATTACCATTTTAAAGACATATATGATTTATTAGAATGGATATATAAAAACGAAGTTATAGACGAAATTGATAATAAAGATGAAGAATGGCAGCAACGTTTTTTATATATTTTTAAATATGTATTAAAAAATAAAGAATTTGTAAAAAATACATATAACTCAATAAGTAGGGAGTATTTATTAAGATTTATTTATATGCAGACAAATAAATTATTAATTGACTTTATTGACAAAGAGTCAGAAGGAATGAATATAAAAGTAGAAGATAAAAAATTCATGGCTGATTTTTATAAATATGGTTTTGTTGGAATTTTACAAGAATGGATAGAAGATGGTATGAAAGAGGAACCAGAGGGTATAATAAGAAAGTTAAACAATATTATTGAAGGTGATTTCAAAAAAGCATTAGAAAAAATGCAAAATTAAAAATAATACAATATATGGTAAAGTTACAGTATAAAATATAATAAAGTTAAGAAATAATTGATAAAAAATCTATACAAAATTATAAAATTGTCCAAAAATTATACATATTAAAATACTTGTATATTGAAAATTTTAAAAAATTGTTTTTATAATACTTCAAGAACAAAGGAAAAACAAAGTTAAAAAAATAATTGTAAAATACAGTATTTTAATCAAATTTTGTGCCTTATAAGAAAGGAAAGGTAGTAAATATGTATTATAGTAATGGAAATTATGAAGCATTTGCACACCCTAGAAAACCAGAAGGAGTAGATAACAAATCTGCATACCTAGTAGGGGCAGGGCTTGCATCACTTGCTGCAGCATGTTTTTTAGTAAGAGATGGACAAATGAAAGGTGAAAATATTCACATATTAGAAGAAGCAAAATTACCAGGAGGAGCATGTGACGGAATTGAAGATGCTCAAAAAGGATTTATAATCCGTGGTGGAAGAGAAATGGAAAATCATTTTGAATGTTTATGGGATTTATTCCGTTCAATACCATCATTAGAAACAGAAGGGGCATCAGTACTAGATGAATATTATTGGCTAAATAAAAAGGACCCAAATTATTCATTAATGAGAGCAACAGTAAAAAGAGGACAAGATGCACACACAGATGGAAAATTCACACTATCTGAAAAGGCATCAATGGAAATAATAAAATTATTTATGACAAAAGACGAAGATTTATATGACAAAAAAATAACAGATGTATTTACAGACGAATTCTTCAAATCAAATTTCTGGTTATATTGGAGAACAATGTTTGCATTTGAAGACTGGCACAGTGCACTAGAAATGAAATTATATATTCAAAGATTTATACATCATATTGGTGGATTACCTGACTTTTCAGCATTAAAATTCACAAAATACAATCAATATGAATCATTAATATTGCCAATGGTAAAATACCTAGAAAGTCATGGAGTTCAATTCCAATATGATACAAAAGTTACTAATGTATTATTTGACATTGATGGAAAAAAGAAAACTGCAAAACAAATAATATGCATTCATAATGGAGAAGAAGAAACAATCAATTTAACAGTAAATGATTTAGTATTTGTTACAAATGGAAGTTGTACAGAAAGAGCAATGCTTGGAGACCAAAACACTGCACCAGATTTAACTATACAAAATGGCGAAGGTGCATGTTGGGATTTATGGAGAAAAATAGCAAGGCAAAGCCAAGACTTTGGACATCCAGATAAATTCTGTTCAGATATTTCAAAAACAAACTGGGAATCTGCAACAATTACTACATTAGACGATAAAATTCCACCATATATAGAAAAAATCTGTAAAAGAGACCCATTTAGCGGTAGAGTTGTAACAGGAGGAATCATTTCAGTAAAAGACTCAAATTGGCTAATGAGTTGGACAATAAACAGACAACCACACTTCAAAAATCAACCTAAAGGTCAATTGGTTGTATGGGTTTATGGTTTATTTACAAACAAACCAGGAAACTATATAAAGAAGCCAATGAGAGAATGTACTGGTAAAGAAATTACAGAAGAATGGCTATATCATTTAGGTGTACCAGAAGACCAAATAGAAGAATTGGCTACAAATTCTGCAAACTGTGTACCTTGTATGATGCCATATATAACAGCATTCTTTATGCCTAGAACAGCAGGTGACAGACCAAAAGTTGTTCCAGATGGATGCAGAAACTTTGCATTTTTAGGACAATTTGCAGATACAGTTAGAGACACAGTATTTACAACAGAGTATTCTGTAAGAACTGCTATGGAAGCGGTTTATACATTGTTGGATGTAGATAGAGGTGTTCCAGAAGTATTTGGTTCTTGCTATGATGTTCGTGTTTTACTTGATTCTACTTCAAAAATGATGGATGGTAAGAAATTGACTGATATGAAGTTGCCTTTTGCTACTGAACTTGTTGCTAAAAAGGCTTTGAAAAAGGTTGAGGGTACTGTTGTTGAGGATTTATTAAAAAGATATAACTTAATATAAACAATAAAAAGCAGAAAATTTCTGCTTTTTTGTTGTTTTTGAATGTAAAATTATATATAATATTTATATAAAAAATTTAGATGCCGATAAGCGAAACGGCCCAAGATTTGGCAGACAAAATTTGAAAAAATTTTGGATGACGATGAGCGAAACGGCCCAAGATTTGGCAGACAAAATTTAAAAAAATTTTGGATGACGATGAGCGAAACGGCCCAAGATTTGGCAGACAAAATTTGAAAAAATTTTGGATGACGATGAGCGAAACGGCCCAAGATTTGGCAGACAAAATTTAAAAAAATTTTGGATGACGATGAGCGAAACGAAGTGAAGCGAAAGGAATGAAAATTATGAATAATGAAGAAAGCATAGGAATTTTTGACTCAGGAATAGGAGGAGTAACAGTCCTAAAAGAAATAATAAAAATATTACCAAACGAAAATTACAAATATTATAGTGACTCAAAAAACAACCCATATGGAGACAAAACAGACGAAGAAATAATCAAAATCTGTAATAAAATAGTAAGCAATTTTATTGAACAAAAATGTAAAGCAATAGTAATAGCATGTAACACGGCAAGTGCAAAGGCAGCCAAAACATTAAGAGAAAAATATCCAGAAACTCCAATAATAGCAATAGAACCAGCATATAAAATGGTGCATGACTTTGCATATGACCAAGTAACACTTGTGATGGCAACAAAAGGAACAATAGAAAGCGGAAAATTCCATAAACTATACAATAAATATGATAATCACAAAACATATCTAATGGCATGTCATGGTCTAGCAGATATTATAGAGGAAGGAAATCAGGAAAAAATAAAGGATTATTTAAAGAAAAATTTGAAAGAATATGTTGGAAAAGTTCGTAATGTTGTTTTAGGTTGTACGCATTATCCTTTGATTCAAAATGAGATAAAAGAAGTATTAGGTGATGTTGAATTTTTTAACGGTGCATCAAGCCTTGCAAAACATTTAAAAGATATTTTAGAAGAAAAAGATTTAATAAGTGATTCTAAAAGTAAAGGAACGGTTGAGTTTGTAGATTCAAGTAATTCGGAGTATAAAAGAGAAAGATTTTTGAGACAATTGGGACAGTCCTAATTTGTCTCACTTTTTTTTCGAAAAATGTAATATAAAAATCAATCAAAATTTAAACAAAAAAACTCAAAAAAATGTTCGTAAAAGTATTGACAAAATAAAATCAAAAATATATAATAAGGCCAAACAAAAAATCGCAGATAATTTGTTCTGTAAAAAACAAATTATAAAAAGAATTTTTTAGGAGGTCTTTTTTATGATATCAACATTACATATAAAAAATATAGGAATAATAGATGATTTAAGTATAGATTTAAACGAAGGGCTAAACGTATTAACAGGAGAAACAGGAGCAGGAAAAACGCTAATAATAGACTCATTAGGCATAATATCAGGTGGAAGATTTTCTAAAGAAATGATAAGAAAAGGTGAAACAAATTCATTTGTAGAAATATGTATGTATGAACCAGAAAACGAAAACTCAATAGATGGAAACATTATTGTATCAAGAGAAATAAATAGCAATGGTAAAAATATGTGCAAAATAAATGGAAGAATGGTAACTGTAAATGAACTAAAAAACTTTATGAGTAAATTCATAGAAATACACGGACAAAATGATAATCAAAGTTTGCTAGATAACAAATTTCATTTAAAATATTTAGATGGATTTATTGGTGATAAAATAATTGATATAAAAAAACAATATAAAGAAAAATATGAAAAATATTTAGAGATAAAACAAGAATTAAAAAACAATTATGGAGACGAAAAAGAGAGAGAAAGAAAACTTGATTTATTAAGATATCAATTTAATGAAATAGAAGAAGCAAATTTAAAAGTAAATGAAGAAGATAATCTAGAAGAAAAAAGAAAATTGATGTTAAACTCAGAAAAAATATCTAAGAATCTAAATGAAGCAGATATTGCAATAGGGGAAAATAGTATAGATAGCATAAATGTTGCAATAAGAGCATTAGAAAAAATAGAAAATATAGATAAAAAATATGAAGATATTTCAAGTAACTTAAAGAATATTTACTACGAATTACAAGAAATCTCAAGAGACATATCAGAACATAAAGAAGATGTGTATTTTGACGAACAAGAAAGAAATGAAGTTGAAGAAAGACTTGATTTGATTTACAATTTAAAAAGAAAATATGGTAATGATGTGCAAGAAATTTTGAACTATAAAGACGAGATAGAAGCGGAAATAAATCACATTGAAAATTTAGACGAATACAACAATAAGCTAAAAAAAGAATTAAAACAATTAAAACAAGAAATGACAACATTGGCAGAAAAAATGCATGAATTAAGAAATGAATATGGAAAAGTTTTAAGCATAAATATAAACAAAGTTTTAGAAGATTTGGAAATGAAAAATGCCAATATTAATATTCATGTTGATTACAATGAAGAAGAGTTCTTTGAAAACGGAAAAGATATAGTAGAATTTTATATTACTACAAACTTAGGAGAAGATGAAAAGCAATTAGCAAAAATTGCATCAGGTGGTGAGATGTCAAGAATAATGCTTGCTATTAAAAAGGTATTAGCAGATACAGATAAAATGCCAGTCTTAATTTTCGACGAAATAGACACAGGAATTAGTGGTAAGGCTGCAGGAGCAGTTGCAGAAAAATTAAATGGAATTTCTAAAAATCATCAAGTATTATGTATTTCACATTTACCTAGTATTGCGGCAATTGCAGATTATAATTATTTTATTAGCAAAAGAGTAATTAATGAGAGAACTAATACTAATATAAAATTATTAAATGAGAAAGAAACTTTAGAGGAAATTGCTCGTATTTCTTCTGGTGAAATTAATGAGGCTACTATTCAATATGCTATGCAGTTGAGAAATAAGAAAGTGAGCTAGATAATGTATAAATCTGGAAAAAATGGCTAAAATATCAAAAGAAACAAATTGAAAGGTGGTATATTAATGAAAGAATATTTAGCCATAGAAAACATAGAGGCATTAGAAGTATTAGACTCAAGAGGAAATCCAACAGTCCAAGTAGAAGTAGTAACAGAAGGAGGATTCTCAGGAACAGCAATGGTTCCATCAGGAGCATCAACAGGAAGTTTTGAAGCAGTGGAATTAAGAGACAACGACAAAAACAGATTTATGGGAAAAGGCGTAAGCAAAGCAGTAGAAAATGTAAACAAAAAAATATCAAAAAAACTAATCGATATGAATGTATATGACCAAAGAAAAATAGACAGAACATTGATAGAATTAGACGACACACTAAACAAATCAAATTTAGGAGCAAATGCAATTTTAGGGGTATCATTAGCAGTTGCAAAGGCAGCAGCAAATTCATTAGGAATGGAATTATACAATTATATAGGTGGAATAAATGCAAAAAAATTACCAGTTCCAATGATGAACATTTTAAATGGTGGAAAACATTCAGACAACAATATCAACATACAAGAATTTATGATAGTACCAGTAGGAAGCATAACATTTGCAGAAAGATTAAAACGTGGAGTAGAAGTATATCATACATTAAAAAAGGTTTTAAAAGAAAAAGGACATTCAGTTGGAGTAGGGGATGAAGGAGGATTTGCACCAGATTTAAAAGATGAAGAAGAGGCATTAGATTCAATAATAGAAGCAATAAAGAAAGCAGGATATGAACCAGGTAAAGATATATGCTTGGCACTAGATATAGCAAGCACAGAGATGTATGACGAAGCAAAAAAAACAGGAAAAGATGGATACTATTTCTGGAAAACTGATGTATATAAAACAAAACAAGAAATGATACAATATGTTATAGATTTGACTGAAAAATATCCAATTATATCAGTAGAAGATGGCTTGGCAGAAGAAGACTGGGAGTCATGGAAAGAATTAACACAAAAAATAGGAGATAAAGTTCAATTAGTTGGAGATGATTTATTTGTAACTAATATAAAAAGACTTCAAAGAGGTATAAAAGAAAATGTTGCAAATGCAATTTTAATAAAACCAAATCAAATTGGAACTTTAACTGAAACTTTAGATACAATACAAGAAGCAAAAGAAAAAGGATATAAGACTATAATTTCTCATAGGTCTGGTGAAACAGAAGATACAACAATTGCTGACTTGGCAGTGGCTGTAAATGCTGGACAAATAAAAACTGGAGCACCTTGTAGAACTGACAGGGTTGCTAAATATAATAGACTTTTAAATATTGAAAATCAATTATAAATAAATTCTTATTATTTAAAAATAAAAGTTTAACAAAACACTCCAATATTACAGAAAAAAAACATTTAAATTACATTTTTGTGACAAATATGACAAATTGAAGAAAGTATGGTAATATCATCATATGGGGTGTTTAAATATGTTGAAAAAAATAAATATATTAATAATATTAGTGATATTTTCATTAGGATTAATTTATCCAATATTATCCAAAGCAACAGATGAGATTGTATCGATTAAATTTGAAGATATAAATTTATATAATGCTATAGTAGAAAAATTAAATAATATAATTGAAAACAAAAATGACTCTTCTTATGAAATATATCTTAAACAGAGTAATATGCAAAAAGTAACAAAATTAGATATTTCTCAAAAAAATATTGCAAATATAAAAGGATTAAGTGGTTTTACAAATGTTACCAAATTATATTTACATGGTAATCAAATTACAGATATTTCAGAGTTAAATAAAATGAATAATATTGAAGCATTAGATATATCACAAAATAAAATTACAGATATATCAATAATTTCCAATATGGTTAATCTTAGATTTTTATTTTTGGGATGTGATGGAATTGAAAGCAAAACTGGATCAAGACATTCTACAAATAAAATTACAAATTTGCAACCTTTAAAACCATTAATCAATATGCAAACTCTAGAAATAGATGGATTAGATATAAATGATATAAGCTCATTAGAAAATATGAGTAAATTGAATACTTTAGACTTAAGATCAAATAATATAGAAGATATAACAGTACTTTCTAAATTAAAAAATATTAAGAGTTTAAGCATAGAAAGAAATAAAAATATAAAAGATTTTCAGCCAATAGGCAGTCTAGGCAATTTGACAAAATTATCATTAGGAAATATGGAAATTAAAAATATAGATTTTTTGTCAAATCTAACCAATATTGAAACATTAAATTTATCATTTAATGATATTACAGATATAAGTTCATTAGCAAATATGTCCAACTTAAAAGAATTATCAATAGGAAACAATCCAAATTTGGAAGATATATCACCACTAGCAAAATGCAAAAGTTTGCATAAATTATATATTCCATATGATAATATAAAAAATATAGATAATTTAAAAGAATTGGATAAAATTACTATTAGCATAGCAGGAAACAAAATAGACAATTTAAATTTTATTGATGAAACTTCAATAAAATTTGGTATAGATTATACTTTTGAATATGAAGCGTCCAATAGCTCAGGTGGATGTAGATTAGAAGAACATCCACAGTCACTAGAAATAGAAACAAAAACAAAAGAAGTGGAATTGCCTCAAATATTTATACAAGCACAAGATAAAAACAGCAAAATATATTCGGGGAAAAATTTGGAATTAGTAAATTGCAAATTAAATGAAAATAAAAACAAAATTATAATGGATGATGGAATAGAAAAAGCAACAATAGAAGTAAAACGGAGGTAAAATTTCAGGAACAAAGCTAACAATTAATTACAAAGATGAAGAAAAACCAATTTTAGATGTTCAGTATAGTACAAAAGAAATGACAAAGGGAGTTGTAACTGCAACTATAAATTCAAATGAAAAAATTCAGCAAGTAGAAGGATGGACATTAAGTGAAGATAAAAAAAGTCTAAAAAAAATATATGCAGAAAATACAACAGAAACGGTAAAAGTATATGACTTAGTTGGAAATGAAGTGGTAGCAAATATTAGTATAAATAATATTGACAAAACAGTGCCACAAGCCAAAATAAGTTACAGCACAACTAAAGCAACAAATAAAAATGTAAAAGTAACAATAACTGCTGATGAAAAAATAAAAGATGTAGAAGGATGGAAATTATCAGAAGACAAAAAAACTTTGACAAAAGAATTTGAAAAAAATAGCGAAGAAAATGTTACAATATATGATTTAGCGGGAAACAGTAGAAATCTAACAGTTTCTGTAAGAAATATAGATAAAGTACATCCAAAAGTAGAAATAAGTTATAGTACAACCAATTTAACAAACAAAAACGTGCAAGTAACCATTATTTCAAATGAAGAAATGCAACCATTAGAAGGATGGACAATTGCTACAGACGGAAAAAAATTAATTAAGGAATATAAAAGTAATGTAGAAAAGGAAAAAGTATCTATAAGCGATTTGGCTGGAAATATAGAAGAGAAAGAGATAACTATAAAAAATATAGATAAAGAAGCTCCACAGATAGAGATAACTTATAATGCTAAAAATAAAACATCCCAAAAAACGATAGTGCAAATAAAGGCAAATAAAAAAATTCAAAAAATACAAGGATGGGATTTAGATGATAAAACAAATACATTAACTAAAGAATTTAGTGATAATATAGATGAAGAAATAACGGTATTTGATTTAGCAGGGAATGGAACGACCAAAAGATTATTAATTAATAATGCTGAAGAAGATAATACAATATTACCAAAAGAACTCCAAGCAGAAGATAACACAATATCAAAAAAAGAACTTCCAAATGCAGGAATTAATAAATTAATAATTACAATCTTAATTATATTACTATTATTTATTTCGGTTATTTCAATAATAAAAATAATAAAATATAAGGACATTAAATAAAAAAGAACCCAAAGGAGAATCATTCAATTCTCCTTTGGGTTCTTTCATTAGAATTAGAAGAATTATTAGAACACATTTTTTCATACTCTTTACATTTGATTTTATAGTCCATCTGCATACATAAATATCTATAGTACAAAAAAGCCTGTTCATATTGTGCCATAGGGTTAAACATAGGGTCTCTATATAAATCATTCATATCAGGACTACCTGTAGGATTAAAACCATTCATTTGTTGAAATGCAGAAAAGTCCATGAATGGTGGCATGTTATTAAAATCTTTATCCATAAAATCATCTCCAATCATAATAAAGTATATTCATGATTTATGAAATTATGAACTAAAATGGTGGCAGATGAGATTAGATGTTTAATTTATCACCCTTTTTCTACAAATTAAAATTAAAAAAAGGAAAAACACTAATAGCAATAAAAGTATAAAGAGCAGCCAAAGCACCATGTAGCAACTTGCCATAAAAATAAGGTTTAATAGACAAATCAGTTTTAGAAGTAATACTCAAAACTTGAAGAAGAACAGACAAACCACCACAACCAAGCAAAAAAGCAGTAATAATGACATTAACAGAAATACATTTAATATTAATACTAGAAACAGAACTGATACCATTAGTAATTTCAAGTAAACCAGTCAAAATTCCATAAATAAAAGAACTATCAATATGCAAAAAATTAAATGCAGGAGTAAGCAATGCAACCAAATTGCTCAAAATACCACTAGATTTTAAAATTGAAATTATACTTGAAAATATAACAACAAAACCCCCTATCATTAAAATTGTAGAAATGCTATTAGTAATGCTTTTTCCCAGAACTTCTCCTAAATTAGAAAAAGATACATTTCGATATTTTGAAGAAGCAGAAGTTTTAGTGCTAACATAATCAGAACTTTTCTTTCCAAATTTCCAAAATCTAAAAATAATTCCAACAGTAATACAAGCAAGAATATGAGTGAAAAGCAATAATAAACCTATTGTAGAATTTCCAAACATACTGATGCCAACTGTTCCAACTATAAATAATGGACCAGAGTTATTTGTAAAACTCAAGAGTCTTTCACATTCTTCTTTAGAACAAATATTATTTACTCTAAAATCACAAGCAATTTTTGCTCCAACAGGATAACCACTAATAAGTCCCATTATAAAACCAAAAGAGCCTTCACCTCTAATATTAAATAAGGGTTGCATTATTTTATTTAAAAATCTTCCTAGAATAGTTACAAAGTTGGTGCTCATTAATAATTCTGTAGCAACAAAAAATGGAAAAAGTGCAGGTACAACTGAATTTGCCCATAATGATAATCCTTTTTTTATTGCTGGTAGGTTACTGCTAGAAAATAGTAATAGACTTGCTCCAAAGGCTAAAAATACCAGTGCAAAAATATTTCTTTTTATTTTTAATACTAAAAAATGACATTTTGAAAACATATAATCACCATATTAAAATATATGATATATAATTTTAAATAATAAATAAAATCAAAAAATTTCCAAAATAAATTTTAAAATTGAATAAAAACCTAAAAAAAGCACATGCTTTATTTGGAGGTATGTGCTTTATGGAAAATAAATTCAAAAATCAAATATTAAGTGAAGATTTACAAAATATAACAATAGAAAATCAGGAAGAATCAATAAAACATGGAGAAGAAGAGGAAAATGAGGATACAACAAGATATGGGGAATTTGTAACATCATATTTTGCATGGGTACCAATGTCAAAACAAAAAGAAAATGTAAAAAGATTAGAAAATATAACAAAAAAGAGAGAAAAATAGATATAAAACAAGAAAACAGCAGAATAAAAATCAAATAAGGTCAGAAAAGGTCAAAAAATAATATTGCATTATTTTAAAACCTGAGTATAATATAAATATAGGTCAAAGAAAGTCAAAGGCAAAAACATATTTTTAAAAAGACTTACAGAGACAAATAAAAAACATAAATATAAAAAAGTTAGAAAAACGCACAAAAAGACAAAATATTTAAAGGGAGGCTGATAAAATGAGAATGTCAGATGTAATAGAAGATTTTATTAAAGATTTATTTGATGAAGACCAAAGTGATTTAATAGAAATACAAAGAAATGAATTAGCACAACACTTTAACTGTGTACCATCACAAATAAATTATGTAATATCAACAAGGTTCAAGCCATCACAAGGATATTATGTAGAAAGCAAAAGAGGTGGTGGAGGAAACATCAAAATCAAAAAGATAACAAATACTAAATCAGACTATATTATGCATATAATAAATAATATAGGAAAAGCAATAACAACAAATGATATAGACATTTTGATAAGTGACTTCCTGACATATAACATTATAACAACTCAAGAAGCCAAACTTTTAAAAGTTGCGACAAGTGATAATGTTTTAAAACTTGACAAGGACATAAAAGATGAAGTAAGAGCAAGAATTTTTAAAAATATGTTACTAAACATAGAATAAAAAGTAGCTAAGCAAATTTCAAAAAAGCAAAAGGCAATCATAATGTGAAGCTACTATAAAAATAATAATAAGGAGTGATTAATATGTTATGTGAAAATTGTGGAAAAAGAGAAGCAAATATTAGATATTCAGAAAATATCAATGGAGTAAAAAAGGAGATGCATTTATGCGAAGAGTGTAGTCAAAAACTAGGAATATCATCAAAAATGGACTTCAGTATGCCATCATTAGATATACCAAGTTTTTTCGGAAGTTTCTTAGAAGACTTTAGTACACCTGAATTTATGCCATTACTAAATGAAGTAAAACAATTAACTTGCGATAGTTGTGGGTCAACATTTGATGACATAATAAATACAGGTAGATATGGATGTGCAAATTGCTATGATGTTTTTGAGGATAGAATGGACCCAATATTAAAGAAATTGCAAGGTGCAAACAGACATAATGGTAGATTAGGAAAAAGATCAGACAATAAAATGAAATTTGAAAAAGATAAAAAAGTAGATAAAGAAAATAAAGCAGAAAATAAGTTGGAAAAATTACAAGAAGATTTAAAAATAGCAATAAAAGAAGAAAGATATGAAGATGCAGCTAAAATAAGAGATGAAATTAAGAAAATGTCAAAATAAAGACATTTTCTTTTAAAAAATCAAAAAAACTGGGACATAAAAAATATAGAAATTAATATTAGTGAAAGGAAGTTATCAAAATGAATTGGTATTTACAAAGTGGAAAAGAATCAGATGTAGTAACAAGTACAAGAATCAGATTTGCAAGAAATCTACCAGAATTCAAATTTAATTTAAAAAACAAAAATGAAATAGAAAAACTAAAAAACAAAATAAAAGAGAATGTATATGCAATAGGATATGGGCTAAAATATTTAGAACTAAAAGACATGGACGACATCACAAAAATGAGTTTAGTGGAAAAAAACTTAATAAGTCCAGAATATGCAATACATAATGAAAATGGAGCAATACTAATAAATGACGAAGAAAATATCTGTATAATGATAAATGACGAAGACCATCTAAAAATACAAGTATTTAGTAGTGGTCTAGAACTAGAAAATACATTAAATTATGCGATAGAATTAGACCAAAAAATTGAAGAAGTTTTAGGATATGCAACCAGCAAAAAATATGGATATTTAACAAGTTTGCCAACAAACTGTGGTACAGGCTTAAAAGCATCTGTAATGGTACATTTACCAGCACTTACAATAACGAAAAATATTAATAAAGTATTTTATACAATTAATAATTTTGGTGTAAATATTGTTGGAGCATATGGAGAAAATAGCAAAGAACTTGGAGATGTTTTCCAAATTTCTAATAAGAGAACATTAGGAGTTACAGAACAAGAAATAATTGAAAATATAAAAGTAGTTACAGAAAAATTAATTGAACAAGAAAGAAAAGCAAGAAAATTCTTAGCAAAAGATACTCTTGATTTAGAGGATACTATATACAGAAGTTATGGATTGTTAAGCAATTGCAGAAAAATATCTTTGGAAGAGGCCCAAAAGTTGATTTCAAATGTAAAGATGGGTACAGATTTAGGAATATTACCAGAGCTAAATGATAGCAAGGTTCAACAATTAAATTTGTATACTAAACCTGCAAATATGCAAAAATATTTGGGTGAACAATATGAGGCTTTGGAAAGAGATATAAAAAGGGCAGAAGTTATTAAGAAAATAATGTCTTAAATAGAATGTTCTCAATGGTTGAAAACCGTTACAGTTCAGTATGGAAAATCAACCAAAAAAAGAACGTCCCCAATGGTTGAAAAATTAATGAAAGAGGTGAATAGAAATGACATACAAATTTACAAATAGAGCAAACAAAGCAATAGAAATTGCAAACGATATAGCCTTAGAGTTAGGACACAGCTACATAGGAACAGAACACATATTATATGGACTAGCAAAAGAAGGCAATGGAATAGCATCTAAAGTATTAGAAAATCAAAATGTAACAGCAGATGATATTCTAAACAAAATTGAAGAATTAATTGGTAGTGACGAGCCAATTGAAAATATAGTAGACTTTACACCAAGAACAAAAAGAGTAGTAGAGTCAGCATTTATAGAAGCAAGAAAATTAGGATACAACTTTATAGGAACAGAACATCTTTTAATAGGAATATTAAGAGAAGGTGACTGTGTAGCAGCAAAAATCTTGTTAGATTTAAATGTAAATATTCCAAAACTTTACAATGAAATTGTAAAAGTAATAAATGAGGGTGAAGATTATAGTTCAGGTAATGACAGTTCAAACAATTCAAATGGAGGAAAAAGAAGAGGAAGTTATAATCAAACACCAACATTAAATCAATTTGGACAAGATTTAACTAAAAAAGCAGAAGAAGGAAAACTAGACCCTGTAATAGGAAGAAAGCAAGAAATTGAAAGAGTAATTGAAATTTTATCAAGAAGAACTAAAAATAATCCATGCTTGATAGGTGAGCCTGGTGTTGGTAAAACAGCGGCAGTTGAGGGATTAGCTCAAAAAATAGCATCTGGTGATGTTCCAGAAATTTTGAAAGATAAAAGAGTTGTAACACTTGATATCTCTGGAATGGTTGCTGGTAGCAAGTACAGAGGTGATTTTGAAGAGAGAATAAAAAAGGCTTTAAATGAGGTAAAAAAAGCTGGCGATGTAATTCTTTTCATAGACGAAATCCATACAATCGTTGGTGCAGGTGCAGCAGAAGGAGCAATTGATGCGGCTAATATTTTAAAACCTTTACTTGCAAGAGGTGAAATCCAATTAGTAGGTGCAACAACTTTAAATGAATATAGAAAATTTATTGAGAAGGATGCCGCCCTTGAAAGAAGATTTAGTCCAGTTACTGTAAATGAACCATCTGAAAAAGATACAATTCAAATTTTAAAAGGAATTAGAGATAAATATGAGGCACATCATAATGTAAAAATAACAGATGAAGCAATTGAAGCAGCTGTAAAATTATCTATAAGATATGTAAATGATAGATTTTTACCAGATAAAGCAATTGACTTAATTGATGAGGCATCTTCAAAGGCTAGATTAAGAACATATACAGAGCCTGATAGTTTAAAAGAATTGCAAGAAGAAATTGAAAAAACAAAAAATGAAAAAGAAGAAGCAGTATTAAATCAAAAATTTGAAAAGGCAGCAGAATTAAGAGATATAGAAAAAGCTTTAAGAGACAAATTTGAAAAAGAACAAAGCAAATGGAAAAGCAAAAATACTAAATCAATTGTAACTATAACTGAAGAAAATATCGCTGAGGTTATTGCAAATTGGACAGGTATTCCTGCTAAAAAAATAACAGAAGATGAAAACGAAAAATTAAAAAATCTTGAAAAAGAATTGCATAAAAGAGTAATTGGTCAAAACGAAGCAGTAGAAGCGGTTTCAAAAGCAATAAGAAGAGGAAGAGTTGGTTTAAAAGACCCAAACAGACCAATAGGTTCATTCTTATTCTTAGGACCAACTGGTGTTGGTAAAACAGAACTTTCAAAAGCATTAGCAGAAGTCTTATTTGGAGACGAAAATGCAATGATAAGATTAGACATGTCAGAATTTATGGAGCCACATTCTGTATCAAAATTAATAGGAGCACCTCCAGGATATGTTGGTTTTGACGATGGTGGTCAATTAACTGAAAAAATAAGAAGAAAACCATATTCAGTAGTTTTATTTGACGAAATTGAAAAGGCACATCCAGATGTTATGAACATGTTACTTCAAATTCTTGAAGATGGTAGATTAACTGACAGCCAAGGAAGAACAGTTAACTTCAAAAATACAGTTATAATTATGACTTCAAACTTAGGGGCTAGACTAATTACAGACAGAAAACAATTAGGTTTTGCAAATAAAGAAGGAGAAGCAGATTCTAAAAAAGAATATGAAGAAATCAAAAAAGAAGTCATGGCAGAGTTGAAAAAAGAACTAAGACCAGAGTTCATAAATCGTATTGATGAGATAATTGTATTCCATAAATTAAATGACAATGACATTAATCAAATTATAGATATCATGCTTAAAGAAGTTGTAAATAGATTAAAAGAACAAAAATATGATGTCGAATTTGAACCAGATGTTAAAGAAATGATTGCTAAAGAAGGAATAGACAAAAACTTTGGAGCAAGACCTTTAAGAAGAACTATTCAAAATTTAGTTGAGGATAAGTTAGCTGAAAAAATTTTGGATGGTAAATTGGTTAAAGGTAAAGTTAATAAAATAACAAAGAAACAGTTAGAAGTTGGTTAGAAAAGTTAACATAAAAAACTTTGAAAAAAATTTCCATAAACCCCTTGATAATTCTTCCAAAATATAGTATAATACTTGAGGTTAACCTTTTACTTAGCTTTCAAGCAAAGCACCAAAGCTAAAAGCTCAGTTAAAGGCGGTAAGACAGAAAAACAGGAGGTGTAAAGAAATGACAAAGGAAAGAAAACAAGAAATCATTAACACATATAAAAGAGAAGAAAAAGACACTGGTTCACCAGAAGTACAAATCGCTCTTTTAACAGAAAGAATTAATGAATTAACAGAACACTTAAAAGTACATGTTAAAGATAATCACTCAAGAAGAGGATTATTAAAAATGGTTGGTAAAAGAAGAAATTTACTAAACTACCTAGCTAAAAAAGATGTACAAAGATACAGAGACATCGTTGAAAAATTAGGATTAAGAAAATAATTTCATAAAAGAGCCTATGCAAAACAAAAGATTTAGCATAGGCTTTTTGTGGAAGAACAACCAATGAACCAATGGGGACGTTCTTAAATTGAACCAATGGGGACGTTGTTAAATTGGTTGAAAAATTTTAAAATTAATTATATAAAAATATGTACTAATTCAACCAATTTAACAACGTCCCCATTGGTTCAATTTAAGAACGTTCTCATTAGTTCATTGGTTGAAAAGAGCCCGAAATTTAGGTAAGTAGCTTGTATAATGTACTGGACAAGCTTAGAAAACTAAAATAAAATCCAGAATATTATAGAGGTTACAATCTAAATACGGCTCAAAAAAATTAAATGTTTTGCTTTTAATTTTGGCTAAAAGCCATAAACAAAGCAAAGAGAAAGGACAAGAAAATGTTTGAATTTATTAAAAAATGGTGCAAAAAAGAAGAAAAAGGAGAGAAAAATAGTATGTTTAAAGTATACGAAACAGAATTAGCAGGAAGAAAACTAACAATAGAAACAGGAAAATTTGCAGGACTAGCAAATGGAAGTGTAACAGTAAGATATGGAGACACAGTTGTAATGGTAAACGTTACAGCATCAAAAGAACCAAGAGATGGAATAGACTTTTTCCCACTATCAGTAGATTATGAAGAAAAATTATATTCAGTTGGAAAAATACCAGGATCATTCCAAAAAAGAGAAGGAAAACCAAGTGACAAAGCTATATTAACATCAAGAGCAATAGACAGACCACTAAGACCATTATTCCCAAAAGACTTCAGAAACGATGTAGTTGTTGTTGCAACAGTTCTTTCAGTAGAACAAGACAACTCACCAGAAGTAGCAGCAATGATAGGTGCATCAGCAGCACTATCAATTTCAGATATCCCATTTGGTGGACCAACAGCAGCAGTAAATGTTGGATTAGTTGACGGTAAAATAGTTATAAACCCAACAGAAGAACAAAGAAAAGTATCTGACTTAACATTAACGGTAGCAGGAACTGAAGAAAAAATAGCCATGATAGAAGCAGGAGCAAACGAAGTTCCAGATGATGTTATGTTAGAAGCAATTAAAGAAGGTCATAAAGAAATCAAAAAGATTTGTAAATTCATTGGAAAAATGAAAGAAGAAATCGGAAAACCAAAATTTGAATACAAATCATTTGCAGTTGACCATGATGTATATGAATTTATAGAAACAAACTTTGCAGAAGATGTAAAACAAGCACTTCAAGAGGCAGACAAAGAAACAAGAGACAACAATGTAGCAACAGTATCTGACAAAATTGCAACAGCATATGCTGAAAAATTTGGAGAAGAAGCTGCAGAAGAACATAAAGCTGATATTGGAGAAGCAATTTACAAATTAGAGAAAAAGACAGTAAGAGATATGATATTCTATGAACATAAAAGAGTTGACGGTAGAGCAATAGACGAAATCAGACCATTATCATGTGAAATAGATTTATTACCTCGTGTACACGGAAGTGCATTATTTACAAGAGGTCAAACACAAGTACTTTCAGTTACAACATTAGGAATGATAAGTGAAGAACAAACATTAGACGGAATTGATACAGAAGAATCAAAAAGATATATGCATCAATATAACTTCCCAAGCTACAGCGTAGGTGAAGCAAGACCACCAAGAGGACCAGGAAGAAGAGAAATAGGACATGGAGCATTAGCAGAAAAAGCATTAGTTCCAGTACTACCTTCAAAAGAAGAATTCCCATATGCAATAAGAGTTGTATCAGAAGTATTATCATCAAATGGTTCAACATCACAAGCAAGTATATGTGGAAGCACATTATCATTAATGGCAGCAGGTGTACCAATTAAGAGACCAGTTGCAGGTATATCAACAGGACTTGTAACAAATCCTAATGACGAAAATGACTATGTAATGTTAACAGATATCCAAGGACTAGAAGATTTCTTTGGAGATATGGACTTCAAAGTTGGTGGAACAGAAAAAGGTATAACAGCAATCCAAGTTGACATCAAAGTTGACGGATTATCATACAAAATTATTGAAGAAGCATTTGCTAGAACAAGAGCAGCTAGAAAACATATCTTAGAAGATGTAATGGCACCAGTAATTTCAGAACCAAGAAAAGAAATATCAAAATATGCACCAAGAATAATATCAACAAAAATAAAAGTTGAAAAAATCAAAGATGTAATCGGAAAAGGTGGAGAAACTATAAACAAAATAATTGATGCAACAGGTGTTAAAATAGACATCGAAGAAGATGGACAAGTAATGATTTATTCAAATGATTCTGAAAAAGCTAATGAAGCATTAGATATGATAGAAGATATTGTTAGAGATGTAGAAGTTGGTGGAATTTATCTTGGAACAGTTACAAGAATAATGAACTTTGGAGCATTTGTTGATTTAGGTGTTGCAGGAAAAGAAGGTTTATTACACATTTCTAAAATTTCTAAAGAGAGAATTAAGAGAGTGGAAGATGTTCTTCATGTTGGAGATAAAGTAACTGTAAAAGTAACAGATATAGACGACCAAGGAAGAGTAAATTTAACAGCAATTTTATCTGAAGAAAAAACTGAAACAGAAGAATAAAAATAAAAGAGTGAGACACAAAAAATGTCTCGCTTTTATATTGCTAAAATATATTTTTTAATGTTATAATATTTTATAGAAAGCATAAGAAAAATATGAAAAGGAAAAAAGAATATGAAAAATAAAATTATAAATATTATAACATGGATAATAGTTATAGCAATACTGATTTTAGCACTAAAATTTTATAGTAAAAACAACTTTAATGAATATGTAAGAAGTGAAATGAACATACACACATCAGAATTTAGAAGAGATAAAGATGTTAAATACTCAAAAACAGACAGCTATAAAATAACGTCAAACTCAGAAAATGATGCAACATTTTACAAGAAAGTAAAAGTACAAAAAAATATGCCATATAAAGTAACATGTATGGTAAAAACAGAAAATGTAGTTCCAGAAGGCGACTTATCAGGAGTAGGAGCACAAATATCTATAATAGGGACAACAGAAAAATCTGTTGCAATTTCAGGAACACAAGACTGGCAAAAAATAGAAATGATATTTAATTCAAAAGATAGAGAAGAAGTTGAAATTGGTTTTAGACTAGGTGGATATTTAGGAAAATGTACAGGAACAGCATGGTTTAGTGATTTTACATTTGAAGAAGGAACAACAAGTCAAAACAATAATTGGAAATTTGCTTGTTTTATATTTGAAAATACTGATGTTATAGTAGATGGAAAAGAAATAAAAATATCAATGACAGATGATGATATAAATGACATAAAAGATACAATAAACAGATTTGAAAAAACAGCAAGTAGTTTATCAAATAATAAAATGACAGCAAATTGTGACATATACAAAACAAGTGACCCAATAAACAAATTGACGTATGACGAAGAATTTGGTTATTATGTATCAGCAGAAGATGTTGAAAAATCAATAAAAGACATCATACAAAAAAATGATTATGACCATATATTTGTAATAATAAGACTAGGAAATGAAGAATATAAAAATGACATACAAATAAATGACTGGATAGGACTACGGTTCAATGGACTATTATGGAATAGGATATTCTAACATAAGATTACCAAATTCATCAAAAAGCTATGTTTACAGATATAACACAAGAATTAATACATTCCCAGAAGAAGTATTTTTACATGAATTTTTACATTCACTTGAAAGAACATCAGAAGAATATGGATATGAAATTCCTGCATTACACGATTATGAAAAATATGGATATAGAAATCAAAGCTTAACAGGATTAAAAGACTGGTATCAAGACTATATGAACAAAAATATAAAAACATCAAAAGGAAATATAGGATTACCAGAACAAGTATATACACTCAAACCAGCCAAAGCATCAGACTTTAAATATCCATATGCAATAGACGAATTTCATGAACCACAAAATATGATAGAACAAGTAAGGCAATTATTTAAAAATGTTATAAACAATATTAAAAATATAGGAAACGCTGTAAAGAATAGTGAAAACCTAGAGATGAACGAGGTAAACTAATTAACTAGAAAATATGAAATATATAAAATTAATTTAAAAAAGAAAAAAGTAATAATTTTGATTTTAAACATAAGAATATAAATCAGTAAAAAGAAAAGAGTGAAAAAAATGAAAGTATCAGATTTTAATTACAATTTACCAGAAGAATTAATAGCACAAGTACCACTAGAAAAAAGAGATGAATCAAGACTAATGGTACTAGACAGAGAAAAACAAACAATAGAACACAAAGTATTTAAAGATATAATTGATTATTTAGAACCAGGAGACTGCCTAGTTAGAAATAACACAAAAGTTATACCAGCAAGAATCTATGGTAGAAAAGAAACTGGAGCACATGTAGAATTCTTACTATTAAATAATATCGAAGGAGATATTTGGGAAAGCATTGTAAGACCAGGAAATAAACTACATGTTGGAACAAAAGTAATATTTGGAAATGGACTATTAGAAGCAGAAATATTAGATATAATGCCAGGTGGAACAAGAAAAGTAGAATTTCATTATAAAGGAATATTCAATGAAATATTAGACCAAATCGGACTAATGCCATTACCACCATATATTCACGAAGAATTAAAAGATAATGACAGATATCAAACAGTATATGCAAAATACGAAGGTTCTGCAGCAGCACCAACAGCAGGACTACACTTCACACCAGAATTATTAAAGAAGATTGAAGAAAAAGGTGTTAAAATAGCGAATGTAACATTACATGTTGGAATTGGAACATTTAGACCAGTAAAAGAAGACGAAGTAGAAAAACACGAAATGCACTCAGAGCATTACTATATAAAACAAGCAGACTGTGATAAAATAAATGAAACAAAAAAAGCAGGAAAAAAAGTAATATCAGTAGGAACAACATCATGTAGAGTATTAGAAACAATTGCAGACGAAAATACTGGAATGGTACGACCTACAGAAGGAGATACACAAATATTTATTTATCCAGGATATAAATTCAAATGTATAGATGGATTAATAACAAACTTCCATTTACCACAATCAACATTATTAATGCTAGTATCAGCATTAGCAGGAAAAGATTATATAATGAGAGCATACAACGAAGCGGTTAAAGAAAAATATAGATTCTTTAGCTTTGGAGATGCTATGTTTATTAAATAAAAATCGGGATAAGGGGACGGGTCTTCAATCCCGAAAAATTTTTCGGGATTGAAGACCCGTCCCCTTATCCCGATTTTTAGGAGGAGTACATGAAACACGCAGTAACATATGAATTATTACACGAATGCAAACAAACAGGAGCAAGAAGAGGAGTAATACACACTCCACATGGAGACATACAAACACCAATATTTATGCCAGTAGGAACACAAGCAACAGTAAAATCAATGACACCAGAGGAATTAAAAGAAGAAGTAAAAGCACAAATAATATTATCAAATACATATCATTTATATTTAAGACCAGGACAAGATATAGTTAAAGAAGCAGGAGGTCTTCACAAATTTATGAATTGGGACAGACCAATTCTAACAGATAGTGGAGGATTTCAAGTATTCAGTTTAGGAGATTTAAGAACAATTTCTGAAGAAGGAGTTTTATTTAAATCACACTTAGATGGAAGTAGACATGTATTTACACCTGAATCTGTAATGAAAACAGAAGAAGATTTAGGAGCAGACATAATAATGGCATTTGACGAATGTTGTCCATATCCATCAACATATGAATATACAAAAAATTCAATGGAGAGAACAACGAGATGGGCACAAAGATGTAAAGATGCACATGTGACAACAGACAAACAAGCATTATTTGGAATTATCCAAGGTGGATTTTATAAAGATTTAAGAGATAAGAGCTTAGAAGACCTAACAGCACTTGATTTACCAGGGTATGCAATTGGAGGAATAAGTGTTGGAGAGCCAAAAGATGAATTCTTAGATATACTTTATTATACAGCACCAAAAATGCCAAAAGATAAACCAAGATATTTAATGGGAGTTGGAACGCCAGATTATCTAATAGAAGCAGCAATAGCTGGTATAGATATGTGTGATTGTGTATTACCAACAAGAATTGCAAGAAATGGAACAGCATTAACATCACACGGAAAAGTTGTTGTAAGAAATGCAACATATGAAAGAGACTGGGGACCATTAGATCCAGAATGCGACTGTTATACTTGTAGAAATTACACAAGAGCGTATATCAGACACTTAGTAAAAGCAAACGAAATATTAGGAGTACGTTTATTATCAATTCACAACTTAAGGTTCTTGACTAATTTAATGGAAAGAGTTAGAATAGAAATAGAGAATGATAATTTATTAACATTCAAAAATGAATTTTATAAAAAATATGGCTATACTAAATAATTTAAGTATAACATGTGGAGGGGAGTACTAATGAATTTAATTGATGAAAGCTTTGATACAAAGAAAAAGGATAAATCAAAGAAAACAGCAAAAATAATATTAATAATAATATCAATACTAGTCATTGCTATTATAGCAATATTTTGTGCTATTTTATATATTCAAGACAGCGCATTAAAACTATATGTTAATGGAAGTGTAAATGAAAAAGTAAAAAATATGATGGTTGAAGAAAATGGAACTGTTTATTTTCCAATAAAAGAAATAGCATCATATCTAGGATATGAAAGTTATAATGGAGAATACACAGACAAATCAGAAGACGCAAGCAAATGTTATGTACAATGTGATGATGAAGTTGCTAATTTTACATTAAACTCAAATAAAATATACAAATTAACAACATCAGACAATTCTGCAAATTATGACTATGTATATTCTTCTAAACCGGTAAAGGCTATAAATGGAAAACTATATGCAACATCTGATGGAATAGAAAAAGCATTTAATGTATCTTTCACTTATAATACAGAAAAAAAGAGAGCATATTTTTACACAATGCCATATCTATCAGATAGTTATACATCAAAAATTCTAGACTATGGTTATGAAAAAATTAGTGAAAATTTCTCTAATAAAAAGACAATTTTAAATGATATGTTAGTAGTAACCAAAAATGAAGACAAAATTTATGCTGTAATAGATGTAAATGGTAACACAGTAATAGAACCAAAATATGATTACATAGAATATTTACCAAACACAGGAGACTTTTTAGTTGAAAGTAATAAAAAGGTGGGTATTATATCAGCTAAAAAAGAAACAAAGGTACAATTATTATATGATAGCCTTGAACTAATAGACAGTGATACAGGATTATATTTAGCAAAAAAAGACAATAAATATGGTATAATAGATTCAAAAGGAAATATTAAAATATATATAGAATATGACGAAATAGGAATTGATAATACAAAATTCACTCAAAATAACATAAAAAATAAATATCTTTTAGATAATGGAATGATTCTTGCAAGAAAAGATAAATTGTGGGGAGCATTTGATAAAAATGGAAAAGAAGTAGTTCCATTTGAATATGACAGCTTTGGATATGTTGCTTCAAGTAATAAAGACGCAATAAATTTATTAATAATACCAGATTACAATATGTTAGTTGCATGCAAAGACAAAAAATATGCATTAATAAATTCTTCAGGAGAAACAGTAGTTCAAACAATAATTGATGATGTTTATATGACAATAAGTTCTGGAAAAAAATATTATTATATGAATGTAAATGATCAAACAATAAATATTGAAGAATGGCTAGACAGTGTAGGAGTAAAAACATCAGGAAAACAAAATAATAGTGGAAATCAAAATAATAGCACAGAAAACACTAGCAATACAGAAAATATGAATACTACTGATAATCAAAATGACACAGAAAAATAAAATTAAGGCGAAGTGGATAGTTAAACAGAAAAATAAAAAATAATTAAATAAGAATAAAATCATTCTTTAATGAATATAAATATATATAGTAAACCTAGGACAAGGAGAATTATATATGTTTAATGTAAAAATATTAAGGATGAGAGATATACGAAAATGTCTTGTAGGAATAATATTAACAATAGCAATTGTTATATGCACTACAAGATATTTTTCGTCTGTAAAAAAAGAAAATACAAAAGAAAAAGTCATAAAAGAAACAACCAAGATAAATATTTTTAAATTTGGAAGTTTAACAAGTTGCTTAAACAAAACAATACCAACAATGTCAAACATAAATGAAGAATACAAAAAGATAGAAAAAGAAAATAAAGAAACAGAATCTAAAAATTATTTAGAAGAATTCATAAAAACAGAAATGAGTTCAATAAAAGGTATAGAGTTAGCGGAACAAAATAAACAACAAAATACAAATAAAGAAGATGAACAAACAAATACTGTAGAAAATAATCAAACTACAGATACTCAAGAAGATGAGAAAATTACATTAGCTAGTAATGAGGCAGCTAAGACAGAAGTAGTAACTCCAAACCCAATAGCTGAAAATGCAAATGTACAATATGGAAATGTGAAAATAAAAAATCAAACTACATATAATCTAACAGAAGATATCTTAAATCCAGATATAAAAATCGATAATAAAAATATATTGATTTTTCATACTCATAGCTGTGAAAGCTACACACCAAGCGAAAAGTATCAATATACACAAACAGGAAATTATAGAACAACAGATAAGAATTATTCTGTAATTAGAGTAGGAACAGAATTAGAAAATTATTTGAAACAGTATAATATAAATGTAATACATGACACTTCATACCATGATTATCCATCATATACCGGCTCATATACACGTTCATTGCAAACAGTAGAAAATATTTTGAAAACAAATCAATCAGATATTATAATTGATTTACATAGAGACGCAGTAGGCTCAAGACCTGATTATGCACCAACAGTCAAGATGGGTGACGATTATGCAGCTCAAATTATGTTTGTTATAGGCACAAACGAAGGAGGTCTATGGCATCCAAATTGGCAACAGAATTTGAAGTTTGCTGTTAAAGTTCAACAAAAGGCAGAAGAGATGTATCCAGGCTTATTTAAGCCAATTATGCTCACAAAGTCCAGATATAATCAACATACAGGGAAGTATGCAAATATTATGGAAATAGGTTCTACCGGGAATACTCTAGACCAGTGCTTAACTAGTATGAAATATTTATCTGCAGTTATGAATGAGGTTTTGAAATAAAAAATAGATTAACTGAAACCTACAGGGTTACAATTCACAGTCTAAGAAAATTTTTGTGTGCAAGTTGCCCCCTTAAGGGTTATATATAGTTGATATTGTATTCGTTTGATTGAAGTGAAAAATAGAAAATCTTAAATAAAAAAC
>CAMBEE010000020.1 GCA_945865665.1 uncultured Clostridium sp.
TGTTGCGTATTGAACCGAGAAAATGTTTCAAATCATATACATATATACATTTTTTTGTGAGCATTCCTCAGTTTTTTATTTAAGATTTTCTATTTTCACTTCAATCAAACGGATACAATATCAAATATATAACCCTTAAGGGGGGCAACTTGCACACAAATTTTTTTAAACTGTAAACTGTAACATACTAAAAACACTTTAAAAAATTCTAATTTTTAACACTTAAAAAGACATTCTGTTACTAGCAAAATGTCTTTTTATACTTTCTATATTAAGCTCTTGATTCAACAATAAGCTTTATTCCTGTTCTATCTTCTCCCTCTACTTCTACTTCTGCAAAAGCTGGTATACATACTAAATCTACTCCTGATGGTGCTACAAATCCTCTTGCTATTGCTACTGCCTTTACAGCTTGATTTAATGCTCCTGCTCCAATTGCTTGCATTTCTGCTTTGTTTGATTCTTTAACTAATCCAGCTATTGCTCCTGCTACTGAATTAGGGTTTGATTTTGATGAAATTTTTAGAATTTCCATTTTCTTTTGCCTCCTAATTATAATTTTTTTGTTGCAACTTTTATGATGCTATTTTATATCTTCTGGAAAAAATTGTAAATAGTTTTCTGGAAATTTTTTCAAGTTTTCATCGCAATAAAAATCTTTTTTCGACAATTATATTTTTCTTTTTAAAATCATAGGTCATATACAATAATTGAAAATGTAGTAAATTGTGACCTTTATCCAATATATATTCTTTTTATATCTTTTACTTTTGATGTATTATCATCAACATCAAATATTACTCCATTAAATATACATTTTCCATCTGCTATTCTATATCTTTCAGGCAACGTTGTTTCAAAACGTTTAATTGATGCTTTTATATCCATTCCTATTACAGAATATTTAGGCCCTGTCATTCCTATATCAGTTATATATCCCGTTCCATTTGGTAGAATTTTCTCGTCAGCTGTTTGTACATGTGTATGTGTACCAAATATAGCTGTTGCTTTTCCATCTAAGTAATATCCTAATGCTATTTTTTCAGCTGTTGCCTCTGCGTGAAAATCTATAAATATCATATCTACTTGATTTTGAATTTTTTCTATTATTTTCTTTGCTTTTAAAAATGGATTCTCCGTCAATATGTTTATATCAACTCTTCCCATAATATTTATAACTGCTATCTTCTTTCCTTTGCACTCATATATATTATATCCTTTTCCAACGACTCCTTCTGGATAATTTGCTGGTCTTATTATTTTTGGATTATCTATAAATTTAAATATATCTTTTTTTCCCCATGTATGATTTCCCATTGTTACTACATCAACACCTTGTGATATTATATCATTAAAGTTTTTTTCTGTTATTCCCATTCCCTCTGCTGAGTTCTCTCCGTTTACAATTGTAAAATCTATACTTTCTTTTTCTTTTATTTCTTTTAATCTTAGTTTTAATTCATTAACTCCTGCTGAGCCAACTATATCTCCAACTGCTAAAATTTTCATTTTTATATCCTTCCTCTCTTAAGGCTAAAGTTTAAAATCTAAAACATATAATTAATTATATATTATTTAAACATTTACCTTTCTTATATTATTTATTTCTTTAATATAATACTATATTTTTTTTTATTTAGCAAGTTTGCTTTTTTATGTATTTTATGTTAATATATATTTAACTCATAAATACATTATAATTCAATGGAGGTTTTCCTATGGATAATTTTATTTTTTTGGTAAAAGCAGACTTGCTGTTACATGAAAGCACTTTTGATAAGTTGCGGGATTTTGTAAAAAATATTGATTTATCACAATTAACCCCTGGGCATTATCATATTTTTGATTTTACACAGGGAGATAATAATATTTCTTATTATTCTGCGGACTTTTGTCTTTGGTCAAAAAGTCAGGATTTAATTAATTACAAAATTAATTCAGGCTTTATACTTATGAACCTTGCAACATTAAAAAAGTATTTAAATATTTAAAAAGAGAAAAAAGAGCTGTGGCTTTTAAATAAGTCACAACTCTTTTTATTTTTATCTTGCGAAATCAACAGTTCTTGTCTCTCTAATAACATTAACTTTAATTTGACCTGGATAATCCATTTCATTTTCAACTTTTTTAGCTACATCTCTAGCTAAAATTGTCATTTGATCATCATTAATTTTATCTGGTTTAACAATAATTCTAACTTCGCGACCAGCTTGAATTGCAAATGATTTTTCAACTCCGTCAAAAGAGTCTGCAATTTCTTCAAGATTTTGTAATCTCTTGATATATGCTTCCAATGTTTCTCTTCTAGCTCCTGGTCTTGATGCACTAATTGCATCTGCTGCTTGAATTAAAACAGCTTCTAATGTTTGTGGTTCAACATCTTCATGATGTGCCTCAACAGCATTTATAACTAATGGATTTTCTTTATATTTTTTAAGAATTTCAACGCCTATTTCTACGTGTGTACCTTCCATATCATGATCTAATGCTTTACCAATGTCGTGTAATAATCCAGCTCTTCTAGCTAGTTTTGCATCTAATCCAAGCTCTTCTGCCATTATTCTTGCTAAGTTTGAAACTTCTATTGAATGGTTTAATACATTTTGTCCATAGCTTGTCCTATATTTTAGTTTTCCAATTAATTTTATTATATCTGGATGTAATCCAATTACTCCACTTTCTATGGCAGCCCTTTCTCCTTCTTCTTTAATTGTTTCTTCTAATTCTTGTTTTGCTTTTTCTACTACTTCTTCAATTTTTGCTGGATGTATTCTTCCATCTTCAATTAATTTCTCTAAAGCTATTTTAGCAACTTCTCTTCTTAATGGGTCAAAGCCTGATAGAACTACTGCTTCTGGTGTATCATCTATTATTAGGTCTACTCCTGTTAATGTTTCTAAGGCTTTTATGTTTCTACCTTCTCTACCAATTATTCTTCCTTTCATTTCATCACTTGGAAGTGCTACAATTGATACTGTAGTTTCTTGAGAATGGTCTGCTGCGCATTTTTGAACTGCATATGTTAGCAATTCTCTGGCGTTTTTCTTTGCATCATCTTTTGCCTTTTGATTTGCTTCTCTTATTATTGCTGCCTTTTCTGCAGTAATATCTTTTTCAACTTCTCTTAGAAGTATGTTTTTAGCTTCTTCTTTTGATAATGATGCTATTCTTTGAAGTTCTTTTAGTTCTTGACTATGCAATTCTTCTATTTTTTGTTTTTCTTCTTCTAGTTCTTTCTCTCTTTTATTTAGATTTTCTTCTTTCTTTTCATAATTTTCTGCACGTCTTTCTAAATTTTCTTCTTTTTGAATAAGTCTTGTTTCTTGTCTTTGTACTTCGCCTCTTCTTTCTTTAATCTCTTGATCTAATTCGTTTCTACTGTTTACTATTTCTTCTTTAGCTTCAATTATTTTGGCTTTTTTTAAGTTTTCTGCTTCCTTTTTTGCCATACTAACAATTTTTTTAGATTCCTCTTCAGCACTGTGTATTTTAGATTCTGCAACTTTTTTTCTATACGCTATTCCTATTACTGTTCCTATTGCAAGTGAGATTAAGACAGCGGCGATTATGATTCCTATATTCATGAATCTACACCTCTTTCTTATTAAATTTTCAATGTTCGAATCAAATATATATTTCTTTTTCTTTTAATATATTATTTTTTTCTTACCTATTATATTTTATCTTTATTATCGTAAACTGTCAAGAGATTTTGGAGAATTTATTAAAGTTGCTATATAATGGTTTTCTTATGGTAGCTTGCTGTATAATGTTATTTTAAATTGCCTTTGGTTCAATACACAATATAATAATTTCTAAAATCTTTTTTGAACTCCCTTCCACTAAAGTGAACTCTTGTCCAAAAAAGATTTAATAAATTTTAATATTGTTTCAATCACATTCAGGTAATTTAAAATAACACTATACAGCAAGCTACCATAAGAAAACCATTATACAGTAACTTATTAAAAGGTTATATACTTTTTACTATTGTTTTTTTGTATTTTATCCATTATAATAATAATATGAAAAAATTAATTGTTAGTAAAAAATATGATAACAAAAAATTGAATAAATTTTTATTAGATAATGTTCCAAATTTGACTTATAGTCTTTTTTGTAACACCCTACGAAAAAAAGATATTAAAATTAACGGAAAACGTGTAAATAAAGATGTAACAGTATTTGAAGGAGATGAAGTTTTAGTATATATATCAGATTCTTTGTTAAACGCAAAATCTTCTGTTAATTTAAATATTATTTTTGAAGATGATAACATTTTGATTATAAATAAACCTGCTAATATTGAAGTTACTGGTGAAGCTTCTTTAACTACTATAGTTCATAAAAAATACTCAAATTATAATTTTAAACCTATGCCTTGCCACAGGCTTGATAGAAATACTACTGGTTTAGTTTTATTTGCAAAAAATGAAGTAGCTTTAAATATTCTTCTTGATAAATTTAGGAATCATGAAATTGAAAAGCATTACCTTGCTTTAGTGTACGGAATTCCCTCTACAAATTTCAAAAGATATGAAGCATATTTGTTTAAAGATAATAAAAAATCTATGGTTTATATTTCTGCCATTCCTAAAAAAGGATATGTTAAAATTGTTACTTCTTTTTCAGTTTTGGAAAGGCGAAAAGATAATACTTCTCTTTTAGATGTTGAGATTGAAACTGGAAAGACTCATCAAATTAGGGCTCATTTGGCTTACTTAGGTTTTCCTATTATTGGTGATGGTAAGTATGGTAAAAATGATATTAATAAGCTGTTTAAGAAGTCTCAACAAATGCTTTGTAGTTATAAATTGAAGTTTGCTTTTTCTTCTGATAGTGGTTTGCTTGATTATTTAAATGGTAAAGAGTTTGTTTTAAATAATGTTAAATTTTAATTTTTGTTTGCATATTTGTTATATTTGTTGTATAATGAATATGTTGATGCGGGTATAGTTTAGTGGTAGAATCCCATGCTTCCGACCTGGTTGCGCGAGTTCGATTCTCGCTACCCGCTCCATGAAATAAAGAGGAGCACCATACGCTCCTCTTTTACCTTTATGCTTTTACCATTTCAAGTTTGCTTTCTACCAATTCACAAATTAAATCTGCAGATTTTTCAACGCCAAAAGCATCACTATTAATACAAATATCATAATTAGAATGATTATCCCATTCCTTTTCAGTATAATATTTATAATGATTTGCTCTTAATTTATCAATACGCTTAATCTCTTTCTCTGCTTTAGACTTATCCATACCATAATATGTAGTTGCTCTGTTAATTTTATCTTCCATATCACTATAAACAAAAACATTTATGACATTTTCTCTACCAGACAAAATGAAATCAGCACATCTACCAACAATAACGCAAGATTCTTTGTCAGCTACTTCTTTTATTAATTCAGATTCTTTAATGAATAACTCATCACTATTATTTAATCCTGAGTAATATCCATTATTTAAACTTGCTAAAGCATCTCTTTTTTGTTCATTGTTTTCAATATATTCTTCAGATAACCCTGTTTCTTCTGCTACTTTTGAAATAAATTCATTATCATATAGTTTTATTCCTAATTTATCAGCAACTAATTTTCCAATATATCTTCCACCTGATGCATATTCTCTTGCTATTGTTATAACAACATGTTTTGAAAGTTTACTTTCTGTATTTGTTGTATTCTCTTTGTTTACCACTTTTACATTTCCTTGTTTTAATTTTCTTATTTCTCTTATCAAGAATATTGTTGCTAATATGAATGCTAATCCATCAGCAAATGGTCCTGCGAATAAAACTCCATGTATTCCAAACATCTTTCCAAAAATTATCATTGCTGGTATTAAGAAAGCAATTTGTCTTGATATTGAAAGTATTGCACTTATTATGCTCTTTCCAATTGCTTGGAAGAATATTCCTGATGGAATTTGAATTCCATTACAGATGCAAAGCATTAAGTATGTTCTAAATGCTAAACATGCAAATTCCATGTAATTTGCGTCTCCACTACCAAATATTGATATTAATTTGTCTGGTATCGTTTGAAATAATATAAATGCTATTGTACTTATTACAAGACTTGAACCTAATACAATTTTTAATGTTGTTTTTACTCTGTCAAATTTTCTAGCACCATAGTTGTATCCAAATATTGGTTGTGCTCCTGCTGCAATTCCTATTATAATACTGTTTAATATTTGGCTTATTTTCATTACAATTCCTAGAACTGTAATTGGTATTTCTGCTCCAAATTTTGATTCTGCTCCATATTTTCCAAGTGTATTATTTTCAGTAGCCATTACAAATACTATACTCATTTGGTTTATAAAACTGCTTATTCCTAACATTGAAACTTTTTTTGCTACACTTGATTTTACTTTAAATGATTCTTTACTTAATTTGATTGATTTGAATTTTTTAACATATAATGCATTTAGTATAAATACTAAAATTTGACTTATTACAGTCGCAATTGCTGCTCCTTCAACTCCCATTTTAAATACAAATATAAATATTGGGTCTAATATTGTGTTTAATACTGCACCTACAAGCATTGTTGTCATTGAATATTTTGGACTTCCATCTGATCTTATTATTGAGTTTAATGTTGTTCCTATCATTGAGAATGGTAATCCTATTGCTATTACATAACCATATTTTAATGCATATTCTTTTAATGTTTCTGTACATCCAAACATCGTTAATAATTGTGGTAAAAACATTAATGTTATTGCACAAAATAATACTGATACTATTGTTGAAATTGCTAGTGCATTTCCTACGCCTTTTGCTGCTTCGTCTTTTTTCTTTTCTCCTAGTTTTAGGCTTAAATATGCTGATGCTCCATCTCCAAACATTAGTGAAAATGCTAAGCCTATCATTACTAATGGGAATACTACGTTTGTTGCTCCATTTCCTAGGTATCCTACTCCCCACCCTATAAAGATTTGGTCTACTATGTTATATAGTGAGTTTACTAATAGGGATATTATGCATGGGATTGAAAATTTTCTTATTAATTTTCCTATTTTTTCTGTTCCCAGTATGTTTTCTTCTTTTTCCAATTTTCTCTCCTTCTTTCTTTTAATATTTTTTGTCTTTGGGCATAAAAAGCCGTAAGTCCTTGTCTGGACTTACGTTTTACCTGCACGACTTATCTATTATAACACAATTTTGTTTTTTATGTAAGTGTTTTTTTATTTTTTTATATTATTTTTTTTTGTATTACGAAAATGAAAAAAGAAACTAATTTTAATTTTTTTTCATAGATTTTATGTTATTGAGTTCTTCTACTTGCTACCAATGCACGTACATCTATTTCACTATCATCCGCAAGTTTTTCTAATATTGTTTCAAAAGTAATACTACATTAGTAATTACTATTTGTAACTTAGATACTTGTATATATTATTACTCCCTATACTGGGGATAAGATATTGATATTATATCATATCATTTTACATAATACATGCAAAATAAAAAAAAAGATATATTTATAAAATTTCCATTATTTCTTCTGTTTTTTCTTTTTGATATCTTTGTTCATTTATTTTATAAAAATACATATTTATATTTTTATCTATTTTTTCTTCTTCAAAATCATTCTCTTTATATAAAAAATCTGTATCAATAATAACTAAATCACCTTTATGTAGTGGCTCTTCTTCTTTTATTGTTTCTTCTATATATCCTACAGATTCTTTTTTTACATATAACGGCTCTTTAAGATGTATCACATTATCCTTTTTTAATCTACCTAGATTTTCCCTTTTTGCATCTAGCCAAATTATTCCATCATTTCTTAATTCTTTATAAATAAGATATGCGTCTTCATCTGTTATACTGATGTCACTTTCAACATATTCAGAAATCTCTATGTATAAATCTTTATTTTTTATTTTTCTTCTAAGTAATGGTTGTAAAATTCTTCTATGATATGGTATTTTATTTGTAAGTCTCCTTTCACCTAATTTTATAACTTTATTACCTAATTTATAAACATTAGAATGGTCTCCTTTTCCTATATATTCTACATCTGATACATCAGCCATTTCATTTTGTGCAATTTCTTCAAATATCATCGTTAATGCTTGCACCAAATTGTTATCTAAATTATTTCCTTTTTTTCCTGTTAATTTTCTAACTATATTAGGATGTACTTTTTTTAATTCTTCTTTATTAGTTGATTTTAATTTTTTTAATAAACCCGTTAAATCGTCTATATTACTTGAATCAATTATTAAATCCAAATTATTGCGAATATAATCGATTTCATTATTTTGTATTAAGTCATCTAGAAATTCATATAGTGTATAATATGATATTCTTATTAATTCATACATTTCATGTAAAAATGAATATCTCTGTTTAAATTCCATTTCTTTTGTTATATCTAAAATTGTTTTTATTCCAAACTTTCTATAAATTATATCACTATTATAATATACAACGTTTTTCATTACCGGTATATCTTTTATTTCATTTATAAAAAAAAGGAAATTATGATCATCACATAAACCAATATATTTTAGAAAATCTCTTCTTATTTTTAACATTTTCTTTTCATTATTTCTGTATATTTTAATGTAGTTTATTAAATTTTCAAAACTATCTATTTTTATAAAAAATTTCATAATTTTCTACTTTCCTCCAATAATATCCTTTATAATCTCCCCTGCAATAATCAAACCTGCAACAGAAGGCACAAAAGAAATACTTCCAGGAACTTGATTACGAATACTACACTTTCTTTTATTACCCGGAGGGTAAATACAATTTGTCTTACAACTATTTTCAATATTCTCATATGGACGTATTGGTTCTTCTTTTGAATAAACAACTTTAAGTTTCTTTATTCCTCTATTTCTCAATTCTTTTCTCATAACCTTTGCCAAAGGACATACTGAAGTTTTATAAATATCTGTTACTTCAAATTTTGTTGGGTCTAATTTATTACCTGTTCCCATACTTGAAATAATAGGAATATTTAATTTATTTGCTCTTACAACCAATTCAATTTTAGCAGTTACTGTGTCCACACTATCTACTATGTAATCAACTGTATCATCTAAAATTTCTTTGCTATCTGGCATAAAAAATTCTTGATATACTTCCACATTTGCATTTGGGTTTATTTCTAAAATTCTTTCCTTTGCAACTTCAACTTTTGGCTTTCCAATTGTTTTTCTAGTTGCAATTATTTGTCTATTCAAATTTGTTAAGCAAATCTTGTCATCATCTACTAATATAAAATTGCTAACTCCTGCTCTTACAAGTCCTTCTACTACAAATGAGCCAACTCCACCAATTCCAAATACTGCAACTTTTGCATTTTGTAATTTTTCTATTCCTTCTTTTCCTATCAATAATTCTGTTCTTGAAAATTGGTTTAACATTTTATTTTTCCTCCTCCAAGAACTATGTCTCCAACATAAAATACAGCAGATTGACCTGGTGTTATTGCTCTTTGTGGTTCGTCAAATGTCACTTTAATATTTTCTCCGTCTTGCTCAATTTTTGCTTTTGCAACCTTTGATGAATATCTAGTTTTTACATCAACTTCCATTGGTTCTTCTATTTTATCAACTAATAATAAGTTGATATCTGTAACTGTAATTTCTTTTTTGTATAGTTCTTTTTCTTCTCCTACTATTACTTCATTTTTTGCTTTGTTAAATCCTAAAACAAATAATGGTACTTTATATGATATTCCAAGTCCTTTTCTTTGACCTATTGTATAATTATATAGACCTGCATGTTTTCCTAATATTTCACCATTTAAATTTACTATGTTTCCTTTTTTAGGTTTTATATCAGAATTAGTTTCAAGGAATTTTTTGTAATTTCCATCTGGCACAAAACAGATATCTTCACTATCTGGTTTATTTGCAACTTTTAAGTCGTTTTCTCTTGCTATTTCACGTATTTGCTCTTTGTCTGTGAAATCTGCTAATGGGAATAATACATGTTCTATTAATTCTTTTGGAATATTCCATAATACATAACTTTGGTCTTTTTTACCTGCCTGTGATTTTTTTAGTACCCATCTTCCATATTCTTCGCTATATTCTGTTTTTGCATAATGTCCTGTAGCTATGTAATTACATCCTAGTTCTTTTGCTTTTTCCCACATAATTCCAAATTTCATATATTTGTTACATTCTATACATGGGTTTGGTGTTCTGCAATTTGCGTAACAATCTATAAAATCATTTATTACATAGTCTTTGAATTGTTCTTTGCAGTTATATGTAAAATGTGGAATTCCTATTGTTTTGCAAACATTTTTTGCATCTATATATGTGTTTATGTTGCAACAACTGCTTCCTGCAAACAGTTCTAGTGTTATTCCTAATGGCTCATATCCTTCTTTTTTTAGTAGTAATGCTGATACTGAGCTGTCAACTCCTCCACTCATTCCTAATAATACTTTTTTGTTTTCCATTTTTACCTCCGGTTGTCAAAAAGGGGCGTCCCTATTGACAGGCTGTCATTAGGGACGCCCCTTTTTGACAACTTTTATTTATTTGTTTAATTTCTATTGACATTTTTTTAAATAAGTGTTAATATAATAATATAAAAGATAAGAGCGTAGCCCTTATCTGTGTGTTTGGTTAGATTTGTCCATAGGGCAAATCTCTATTTTTCTTTTAGATGAATAATACCTAAATACATATTTGTGCTTTGAACATATATGTATTAATAATGCAGTTCCTACAAAGAAAGCCATTATGATTAATAAAAATTCTATTAATTTCACAGCCGTCAACCCCTTTCTTACGTAATTTACATTTAGCTATATAAGCATAAATGCATAGATTAGCAAGCATATAACATAGGCTTACTAGTCTATGCACTTATGCTTGAAAAGGGCAACTTCCAAACTATTGCAATTTTATCATGTATATCTTTAAAAGTCAATATTTACTATTAAATTCTTTTTTAAAAATTTTTAATGACAGCAATTTATATTTCCAGTTCCTGTGCTATCATTTTTATTTAGCATATCTTCAATAGTATGCCAAGCCAAAAGAGCACATTTAACTCTTGCTGGCATATTAGACACATTTCTAAAAGCAATTGCATCTTCCAATTTTTTAAGTTCTTCCTCATCAGTTGTCTCTCTTTTTATCATTTCTATAAATGTTTTTATAATCTCTTTTGCTTCTTCAACTGTTTTACCTTTTAATGTATCTATCATTATTGATGTTGATGCTTGTGATATTGCACATCCATGTCCTGAAAATGCCATATCTTCTATTTTATTTCCATTTAATTTTAATTGTAGTGTTATTTCATCTCCACAATTTGGGTTGTGTCCCACTTCACAGTAATCTGCATTTTCTAGTTTCTTTTTGTTGTATGAATTCATACTGTGTTCCATTATTAGTTCATTGTAAACATCTGTTAACTCGTCCATTGAAATTTACCTTTCTTTTTTTATTAATTTATTGACAATTTTATAAATTAGTGTTAATATAATAATATAAAAGATAAGAGCATAGCCCTTATCTATTGGTTGGGTGAGGTTTATCTGTAGGATAAATCTCTATTTTTCTTTTTTTGGAACAATATTTTAATGCATATCTCTTTTTTGAGCAAATATGTACTAGAAACGATAGTCCTAAAAAGAACGCTAATATTATTAATAAAATCTTTATTAACTCCATAGCTATTAACCTCCTTCTTTCGAGATTTACATTTAAGTCATTAAAGACATAAATGCATAGATTAGCAAGCATATAACATAGACTTACTAGTCTATGCACTTATGCCTGAAGAAGGTTAACTTCCCAACCGAGAAGATTATAATATATATTTACTTAATAGTCAATATTTATTTCGATTATTTTATATAATTTTTAAACATATTATAAGCCTTATCAAGTGCCTTAACCAATTTATCTACATCATCTTTTGTATTGTAAATGTAGAAACTTGCTCTACAAGTAGAATCAATACCCAAGAATCTCATAAGTGGTTGAGCACAATGATTTCCAGAGCGTACACATACCCCTTCTGAATCTAAAATACTTGCAACATCATGTGGATGTACCCCTTTAATGTTGAATGAAATTACACTTGAATGATTTTTTTCATTTGTTGTTGTGTATAGTGTTAGATAATCTAGTTTTGATAATTCTTGTCTTGCATATGATATTACTTCATGTTCAATTTCTTGTATTTTATCATATCCTAAATTTTCAATGTAATCAATTGCTGCTCCTAAACCAATTACGCCTTCAACATTTTGTGTACCTGCCTCAAATTTATTTGGAAGTGGTGCAAATGTTGTATCTTGTTCATAAACGTATTCTATCATATCTCCACCCATTAAAAATGGAGTCATTTTGTTTAGTATTTCTCTTTTTCCATATAATACGCCTATTCCAAGTGGGGCAAGCATTTTATGTCCTGAAAATACTAGAAAATCTGCATCTAAATCTTGAACATCAATTTTCATATGTGGTATACTTTGTGATGCATCAACTATTACTACTGCACCTTTTTTATGCGCATATTTTATGATTTTTTTCACATTATTTATTGTTCCTAAAACATTTGAAACATGTGTAATTCCAACGATTTTTGTTTTGTCTGTAATTTTGTTTTCTATCTCTTTATCTGTAATTTCATAGTTTTCGTTGATATACATATAATTCAACTCGCTACCTGTTTGCTTTGTCATTTTTTGCCAAGGAACCAAATTTGAATGATGTTCCATTATTGAAATTACTACTTCGTCATCTTTTTTTAGGTTGTCCAAACCATATGAATATGCAATTAAGTTTAAACTTTCTGTTGCATTTTTTGAGAATATTATTTCTTCTCTGTGTTTTGCATTTATGAATTTTGCTATTTTTGTTCTTGTATTTTCATATTGTTCAGTTGCTTCTACACTTAATGAATATGCCCCTCTGTGTGGGTTTGCGTTATATTTTTGGTAGAATTCTTCTACTGCTTTTATTACTTGTATTGGTTTTTGTGTTGTTGCTCCACTGTCTAGATATGTGATGTTTTCATTTTCTAGTAGTGGAAAATCTTTTTTTATATTATTTATTTCCATTAAAATCCTTCCTTAATTTAATTCATAAAAAATTTATTTTTAATTTTCTAATCTAACCTTTTATCAATTTCTTGTAAAATTTCTTCTCTCAATTCTTCATTTTCAATTTTTTCTAAAATTTGATTAAATCTAGCTCTAACCATCAATTTCATAGCCTCTTTAAGTTCAAAACCTCTACTCATAATATAGAACAATTCTTTTTCTCCAATTTTTCCGGCTGAACTAGAATGATTACCTTCAACCTCTTCTTCAGAACAAAGTAACATCGGTAAAGCAATTGATTTTGCTGTATCTGATAATAACATACAAGCTTCGTTTTCATTTCCAGTAGCCTTTTTGCAACCTTTTTTGAAATCAATTGTTCCTTTAAAATGTTTTTTAGATGTATCTTTTAAAGCTCCTTGAACTTCTATATCAATATTAGATTTTTTACCTCTTAATTCACCTATATAATTTAAGTCAAAAACTTGATTTTCTTTTCCTAAATAAATTGTGTTTAATTGATTATCACAATTGTCCCCTTGTAAATTAGAATAATAATTTGTAATGCTATGCTTTCCGCCAAAATCAACAATTGTATAATTAATTTTTGCATTTTCTTCAAAATCATTTTCAATTGCTAAAAAGTTATTTGATTTTGTATTCATCAAATTAACCAAAACAATATTTAATTCTGCATTTTTTTCTGCTTTTGCTTTTATTATTCCATTATGATAGCATTCATTTTCTTTGTTTGAAGTGTATTTTATTATTACTGTTGATTTTGTGTTTTTGTTTGCAATTATTTCTATATTGTCTATTAATACAGAATTTTCATTATCAAAATTAAAATCTATTTCCACTTCTGCTCTTTCATTTTGATCACTATTTATGTTTAATTTTATTTTTTGATTTGCTTCGCGTTTTACTTGTTCTGTAAGTTCTTCACTTAAACCATAAACTAAATTTGTATCTGTATAGCTATTTATATCTATTTTAGATGTGTCACCAATTATTGTTACATTTTCAAATGATGGTATAACTTCTGGAAATTCAATATTTTCTAATTTTATATTATTTATTCTGAAGTTTTTTGCTGTTCTAACTGGTGTTTCGTTTAATTTTAAATTTTCCATCAACATTGGTCCTTTCTTTCAACCAATGGGGACGTTGTTGTTTTGGTTGTTGTTTTTAATTATTTTTATTTTCTTCAACCAATTAATCAACGTCCCCGTTGGTTGATCTTTTATCCTATTGCTCCTTCTAATTCTAAGTTAATAAGATTATTCATTTCAACTGCATATTCTACTGGCAATTCTTTAGCTATTGGGTGTGCAAAACCTCTTACTATCATAGCCTTTGCGTCCTCTTCTGATAGTCCTCTGCTCATTAAATAGAATATTGTTTTATCACTTATTTTCCCTATTTTGGCTTCGTGTGAAAATTCAACTTCATCTGTTCTTATGTCATTTGTTGGTATTGTGTCTGAAACTGATATGTCATCTAACATAAGTGATTCACATGATACTGATGATTTTGAATTTTTTGCGTTTTCATTTATTCTTACTAAACTTCTATATGTGCATTTTCCGCCATTTTTTGATATTGATTTTGCATTTACTACACTTGATGTATTTGGTGCATTATGAATTACTTTAAATCCATTGTCTAGATTTTGTCCGCCACCTGCAAATGATATTCCTGTAAACTCTGTTTTTGCACCTTCTCCATTTAATATACTCATTGGATATAGCATTGATATTTTTGATCCAAATGAACCTGATACCCAGTCCATTTTTGCATTTTTTCCTACTATTGCTTTTTTTGTATTTAAGTTAAGCATATTTTTTGACCAGTTTTCTATTGTTGAATATCTTAAATAAGCATTGTCTGCTACATATAATTCAACACATCCAGCATGTAAGTTTACTTTATTGTATTTTGGTGCTGAACATCCTTCTATAAAGTGTAAGCTTGCTCCTTCTTCTACAATTATTAATGTGTGTTCAAATTGTCCAGACTCTGGTGAATTTAGTCTAAAGTATGATTGCAATGGAACATCTACTTTCACTCCTTTTGGCACATATACAAATGAACCTCCTGACCATACTGCTCCATGTAATGCAACAAATTTATGGTCATTTACTGGTACACATTTCATAAAATGTGATTTTACTAGTTCTGGATATTCTCTTACTGCTGTTTCCATATCTGTATAAATTACACCTTGTTTTATCAATTCTTCTTTCATACTATGATAAACAACTTCTGAATCATATTGTGCGCCAACACCTGCAAGTGATGTCTTTTCCGCTTCTGGTATTCCTAATTTGTCAAATGTATTTTTAATGTCTTCTGGTACATCATCCCATGAACTATTTAATTTTGACTTTGGTCTTACATATGTTGCGATTTCGTCCATATTTAATTCTGATAAATCTGGTCCCCATGTTGGCATTTCTAAGTTGTTATATACTTCTAATGCTTTTAACCTAAATTCTCTCATCCAGTCTGGGTCGTTTTTTTGTTTTGATATTTCTTCTATTATTTCTGGTGTTAAACCTTTTTTTATTTTAAAGTCGTATTCATCTTTGTTTTTTATATCATAAATATTTCTATTAATTTCTTCTAAATTTGTTTTTGCCATTTTTGTTTCCCTTCATTCAACCATTGGGGACGTTCTTTTTTTGGTTCAATTTTTATAACTTTCAACCATTTTGAACACGTCCCCATTGGTTTTTTATTTATATTGTGCATACCCATTTTCTTCAATTTCTGAAGCCAATTCTTGTCCACCTGTTTTAACAATTTTTCCATTAACCAAAACATGAACATAATCAACCTTTAAACTATGCAAAATTTTAGTATTATGAGTAATAATTAAAACAGCATTATTCTCATTTTTAAACATCTCAATACCTTTTGAAACAGTCTTTATTGCATCAACATCAAGTCCTGAATCTGTTTCATCAAGAATAGCAAGTTTTGGATTTAATACAAGCATTTGTAAAATCTCATTTTTCTTTTTTTCTCCACCTGAAAATCCAACATTTAAGCTTCTTTCCATGTTTTTAGGATTCATATTTAATTCTTCCATATATTTTTTCAATTCGTCTTTAAATTGAAAAATTTTTACTGGTTCACCTGTTATTTTATTTTTTGCGTATTTCAAGAAGTTTGTAACTGAAACCCCAGGAATTTCCTCAGGTAATTGGAATGACATAAATATTCCTTTTCTTGCAATTTCGTCAGTTCTTGATTCTGTTATATCTTCACCATCAAATGTTATTGTTCCATTTGTTTTTGTATATTCTGGGTTATTCAATATTGCATTTGCTGTTGTTGTTTTTCCAGAACCATTTGGTCCCATTATTACATGGATTTCTCCTTTTTTTATATCTAAGTCTATTCCTTTTAATATTTCTTTTTCTCCTGCGTTTACATGTAAATCTTTTATTTCTAATAAATTACTCATTTTTTTAATCCTTTCTTTTATTTAAAGGGATTAAAGAATCTCATCACCAAATCCCTCTTTTTTAATATATAATTTTGTAATTTTTTTAGTATAATCACTTAATTCCATTATTTTTTAATAATCCTTCTTGCGCAACATCTGCACTTTTCTTTGTTGATATCATAATCACAGTCTAAATTTGTTAGTCCTAATTCTTTATGCACATATTTTGCCAATTTGTTTATTGTTTTATCTGTTATTGCTAATTTTATTTTTTCTGCTTCTTCTTCTGCTTCTTCTTCGTCTAAATTCAGTACATCTTTTAAAAATACATAAACTATATCATATGCCTCCAAAATTTTCTTTGCTAAATCTTCTCCTTTTTCTGTTAGTTCTATTGTTCCATATGATTCATAGTTTAACAGTCCGCTGTCTTTTAAGTTATAAATTGCTTTATTTACACTTGGTTTTGTACAGTTCATTTTTTTTGCGATGTCTGTTACTCTTATATTTCCGTTTTGCTGTTTTAATATGTACATTGTTTTCAAGTATTCTTCTGATGCTTTTGATATCATTTTTTATCCTCTTTCTTTATATTTTAACATTAACAAGCTTTAAAAAATTGTAACTATTTTTAAACTTTGTTAACCCCAGTTAACATTATACTCTCATATATAATGTTTGTCAAGGCTAACATAGAACAAATTTGCTTTATGCAAATTTCCGTACAAAGTATTTATATTATAGAAAGTTCGGAGAACTTTCCTATAATATAAAAAAAGACACATTTTGTAAATTCCAGCATGTATCTTTTTAAAAATGCATAAAAATATTGGAGCAGAAAACTTTCAAAGTTTTCCACCCCAACTATTGACTTTCAGCCCTTTTAATAAGTCATTTTATTTTTATCCCAACGCAACATCTAATATCATCATAATTGTAAAACCAATTGCAACACCAATAGTGCCAATATTAGAATGTTCTCCCGCTTGTGACTCTGGAATCAATTCTTCTACAACAACGTAAATCATTGCGCCTGCTGCAAAGGATAACAAATATGGTAAAATTGGAACAACTGCATTTGTAAGAAGTATTGTAATAATAGCACCAATTGGCTCAACAATCCCCGACAAAGTCCCATACAAAAATGCTTTTGGCTTTGAAACTCCCTCACTTTTTAATGGCATTGAAATAATTGCACCCTCTGGAAAGTTTTGTATAGCAATTCCAACTGCTAGTGCAAAAGCCCCTGCCATTGTAATTCCTGCATTTTGTGCTAGTACTCCTGCAAAAGTAACTCCAACTGCCATTCCTTCTGGTATGTTGTGTAATGTTACTGCAAATACCATCATTGTTGTCTTCTTCAATTTTGATTTCATTCCTTCTGGCTTTTCGCTTTCTAAGTGCATATGTGGGACTACACTATCTAATACTAAAAGAAATACAATTCCTAACAAAAATCCTATTGCTGCTGGAATCCAAGCAACTTTTTCTTGTGTTTCTGCCATTTCTATTGATGGTATTAATAATGACCATACTGATGCCGCTATCATTACTCCTGATGCAAATCCTAATAAGATTTTTTCTACTTTTTTGTTCATTTCTTTTTTCATTAAGAATACCATTGCAGCTCCAAGTGTTGTGCCTAAAAATGGTATTGCTAAACCTAAAAATATTTGCATAATTTTATCTCTTTCTTTTATTTTCTTCTACCTTTATCTTTTCTAAATCTGCATCAAACAAAGATGTACAAATATAAGTTGATATTAAATAAACTCCCAATACAAATGGAATTGTAAACTTGCCAACTGGCATTCTTGTAATAGCCATAATTCCAAGTAAAACCAATTGTGCTAAAACTATAATAACACCTGATTTTACTAAAACTTTTAAAGAATTTAATCTGTAATATCTGATTGCTAAATACACTAAAACAATTACTGTAGCTATTATAAATGGTGTTATATAAGGTTTTAGTATATCTCTACCTCTAACATGAGCAATATTTTCAATTGTAACATTTTCAGCAGTTAATTCTGTCCCATATTTTTCATTAACTTTCGAAATCAAATTTGCTTTTTGTTCTTCTGTTATTTCTGTTGTTGTTATACTTACTGCATCTTTATATACTTCTATTGCTTGAATCATTACTGGTTGTTTTTCAAATACTTCACTTGTTATACTTTTTATATCTTTTTCTTCAAATTTTTTTCCTATATTAAGTTCGACTTTTTGGCTATCTTGATATTTTAATTCAAATGCTATTCCTTTTGTTGCTATCATAATAGTTCCTAATATCAATATTATAGCAATTAATGCTATTAAAATTTTTGTTTCTTTTTGTTTCATAATTTATACCTCTCCTTCATTTTGTTCTGCTTAGTTTATCTTAATTTAAAATTATTTTTAAATTAATCTTATTTACTTTCTTTTATTTTAAGTAAATTTTTTGTTACAATTGTATTGTATATTGCAATTATTACTAGTCCCCAGAATGATATCATTCCAAAACTGTTTATAGGTACCCATTTTCCGAAACAAAATACTATTGCTATAATGCAAATTGGTAATATTCTATTAAAGAATTTTACATATGTTTCTGTTGTAGCTTTTCCAACTACATTTTCAACTTCTTCTTTGTTTTGCTTATTTATATTCTTTAGTAACATTGTTGTGAATATATAATCTAATATTAACATTACAACAATTCCACATATTGATTCAATTGATATTGTTACATTTGTGTATCTTACTAATAAAGCATATATTGCTAATAACCCTATAAATGAAATTCCTGCCAATAATCCGTTTGTTTTATATTTAGCTATTAAAACAACTATTCCTATAACTGAAATTACTGCTACAGCTATTGCTATATTACGCAAGTCTTGCTCTGTTATATCTGATAATATATATTGATTTTTTTCTAAGTCATATTTTACTGGTAAATTTCCACTATCTAATACTGTTGCAACATTTTGTGCTTGTGTTATATATCCATTTAATGTTGATGTATCTGATGTTGCACTTCCAACTGATAACTGTATTTTTCCAGTTGTAATTGCTTCATCAAAACTTGTTGACATTAATTCTTCGTCATCAATTTTCATTGTTATTTTCTTTCCTGTTGTTGATGCACTATCAGTTGTTGTATTTTCTGTGTTTGTTGCTTCTTCTGAATTTTCAGTTGATGTATTTTCTTCTGTTTCGTTTTCAACAGTGTTATTCTCTGTTGTATTATTTTCAGATTTTACGTATGTTTTGCTTATATCTTCTAGCTTTTTCTTTCCATCTTTATTAAAAGCTATTTCCAAATATACTGATGTTCCTGATGATGTTGTGTTATATAATACACTTGAAGACTTTATATCATCATTATTCATTAATACTTCTTTTGTTTCACTATCTGATATTTCGAATTTTCCTACTGTAGTCAAATTACTTACTATAGTGTCTGTATTTGAACCTTCTGGTACTTCTATAATCATTTCTCCTGTTGCTTTATTTAAAGAAATATTATATTCTTGTACATCTAATTTTTTTAATCTTTTTTCTATTACTTTTTTTGCTTTATTATAATTTTCTTCTGTTTTTGTTTCGTCAGAATTTTCTGAATTTAAAGCTAATTTTATTGTTCTTGCTCCATTTAATTCCATTGAATAAGTGTAGTTTTTAACTATATTTGCCATTTGATTTTTGTTTTGTTTATATATTCCAAAAAATCCTACCATTGATACTAAAACAATTAGTAATATAATTGTTAATATCTTTATTGTTTTCATTACATTTTTTCTTTCTTTTTTCATTTTACAAATCCCTCACTTTGCTCGTTTATTGTCGTCCAAAATCTTTTAATTTTGTATTCCAACTATTTAAATTTTTGTTTAGTATTTATTTAGTATTATAATAATTTTGTATCATTTATTATTAGTTCAAACCATATTTTTAAATATTTTGCTGCATATTTGCACATCATTGTTCTTTCCATAAATATTTCAAAGTAATCTAATACTGGGCATATTTTTGTATCTATTGTTAAATTTAGTTTTATTTTTCTTTCTTTTTCATCCATGATTAAATCTGCATTTGTTACGGCATAATTTACTCTATCGTGAATATCAAATGTTGATAAATTTTTGTTCACCACCCTATTCCTGTGTACGTCTGATTTGTCTGCTAATATTAGTGCAGCTGATATATCGCTTACTGCCGTTCCTGTTTTTTCGTCATGGTTTCCTATTGCCATCATTATTTCTGTTATTTCTTCTATTGGCATTCCCATTTCTTTTAAAATGTTGTATGCAAGTATTGCTCCTGTGTGTGCATGGTCTACTCTGTTTACACAGTTTCCTATGTCATGCATATACCCAGCAATTCTTGTTAGCTCAACTGTTCTTTCTGGATAGCCTAATTTTTCTAGTATGTCTCCTGCTCTTTTTGATACTATTGATATGTGTCTGTGTCCATGTTCTGTGTATCCTATTGCGTTTAGTTGCTTTTGCGCTCCTCTTATTAGAGCGTCTAACTCTTGATTTTCTTTAATATCTTTTAAAGTTATCATTTGTTCCCTCCTTTTGTCTCTATAGATTTTATATTAATTTAGTAAAAATATCAACTGTTTTTTATGAATTTTTGATATTTATTTATAAAAATTTTACGGGCTGTGGATTGTAACATAAATACAAAAAAACGACTACAAAATAGCCGTTATGTTTGGAGCAGGTAGTGGGAATCGAACCCACGTCATCAGCTTGGAAGGCTGAGGTTCTACCATTGAACTACACCTGCAACTATGAAATTGTTATCAGTTATCCACAAATTATAAATAAATGTGGAGCAGGTAGTGGGAATCGAACCCACGTCATCAGCTTGGAAGGCTGAGGTTCT
>CAMBEE010000021.1 GCA_945865665.1 uncultured Clostridium sp.
CCAATTCAACAACGTCCCCAATGGTTCAACAACTTCCACAATGGTTCACCCAATGATCCAATTTTATTTTGTTTTATTTTCTACTTCTTCTTTTATTCTTGCTACAAATGCATCAGCATCCATAGTTTCATTTTCTGCACTTTCTCTTGAACGAACAGAAACTGTATTTTCTTCAACTTCTTTTGCTCCAACAACTAACATATATGGAACTTTTTCAAGTTGAGCCTCACGGATTTTATATCCAACTTTTTCATTTCTATCGTCTAAAACTACACGAATTCCAGCCTTGTGTAATTTTTCTTCAAGTGTTTTTGCGTAATCATGTTGTGCATCTGTAATTGGTAATATTTTTACTTGTGTTGGTGAAAGCCATAATGGGAATGCACCTTTTGTTTCTTCAATTAAGAAGCACATAAATCTATCAAATGTTCCTAAAATTGCTCTGTGGATAACAACTGGTCTATGTTTTTCTCCATCTTCTCCAACATATTCTAGCTTAAATCTCTCTGGTAATAAGAAGTCTAATTGGCAAGTTGATACTGTTACATCATGTCCAACTGCTGATTTTAATTGAACATCTAGTTTTGGTCCATAGAATGCAGCTTCTCCTTCTGCTTCGTAGAAGTTTATTCCTAATTCAGTCAAGATTTCTCTTAATTGTCCTTCTGCTTTTTCCCACATTTCATCATCATCAAAATATTTGTGTGTATCTTTTTTATCTCTTAATGATAATCTAAATTCATAATCTTTAAATCCAAAGTCTTTGTACACTGATAAAATTAATTGTACAACTTTTCCAACTTCTTCTTTAATTTGGTCTGGTCTTACAAAAAGGTGAGCATCATTTTGACACATTTCACGAACTCTCTCTAAACCGCAAACACTTCCACTATCTTCATATCTAAAGTCATGTGCTAATTCTCCAATTCTTATTGGTAAATCTCTATATGAATGCATTTTATTTTTGTATATTAACATGTGATGTGGACAGTTCATTGGTCTTAATACCATTTCTTCATTATCCATTTTCATAACAGGGAACATATCTTCTTTGTAGTGGTCCCAATGTCCTGAAACTTTGTATAATTCTGTATTTGCAAGTGATGGTGTATATACGTGTTGATATCCCATTTCAACTTCTTTATCTTGAATGTATCTTTCTAATAGTCTTCTTACTGTTGCACCATTTGGTAAATACATAGGAAGTCCTGAACCTACTAACGGGCTTGTCATAAATAATTCTAGGTCTTTTCCTATTTTTCTATGGTCACGTTGTCTTGCTTCTTCTAGCTTTTGCATATATTCATCAACTTGGCTTGCTTTTGGGAATGATATTGCATAAATTCTTTGTAACATTTTATTATGCTCATCACCTCTCCAATAAGCTCCAGATGATGATAATATTTTAACAGCTTTTACTTTTCCTGTTTTCATTAAATGTGGTCCGGCACATAAGTCAGTAAAATCGCCTTGTTTATAGAAGCTTATTTCTTCCCCATCTGCTAAATCATTTATTAATTCTTGTTTATAGACCTGACCTTCCATTAATTTTAAAGCTTCTTGTTTTGGTAAAGAAAATCTTTCTATTTCAATATCTTCTTTAATTATTTTTTTCATTTCAGCTTCTATTTTTGCTTTATCTTCGTCTGTAAATGGTTTTTCTACATCAAAATCATAGTAAAATCCATTTTCAATACTTGGTCCTATTGCAAATTTTACGTTTGGAAATAGTCTTTGTACTGCTTGTGCCATTATGTGCGATGTTGTGTGCCAATATGCTTTTTTTCCGTCTAAACTGCTGTCAAATGTTTCTATACTTAAGTTACAGTCTTCTTGTAATTCATATCTTAGGTCTTTTACTTCTCCGTTTACTATTCCGCAAGTTGCTACTCTTGCTAATCCTTCACTTATTTTTTTTGCTACTTCATATATTGTGCTTCCTTGTTCAACTTCTTTTATTGAACCATCTTTTAATGTTAATTTAATCATTTTTATTCCTCCTTTTTGTATATAAAAAACACTCCTATAGATTTTTACATCTATAGGAGTGCACTTATTACACGGTTCCATCCTAATTTTTACTTAATTAAAAGATTATAACGTATCTTACACGTTTGGCTTATTCACCAAAAACTTGAAGAGTTAGTTTTTCAAATATGTTTTCTTGAACTTGCTTTCAGCCACGGCTAGTTCTCTCTTTTTAGTAACCTTTATTTTACTTTTCTCTTACTTGTTTTCTCTTATTATATTTTTATTTTAATACCTTTTTGCTTAAAAGTCAATTGATTTTTTGATTTTTTATTCATTTTGTGTTATAATTTAATTATCAATTACTCAAGGAGGAATGACATATGCAAAAAATAATTGATGGGGCTACAGTAGACCTTTCAAAAATGACTTTAGAGGATTTAGAAAACTCACGGAATATTACTCGAGATAGAATCTCAAAAACTAGTTTAGATGATAAACAAAATTTGGCTATTTTGAGTCACATCCTTTTAATTCTTAATCACCGCATTTTGATGAGAAAGTTGATTGAGCATAAATATTCCGGTCTTTCTGATTAAAAAGTCATCAATGCTCCCATATTTGGGAGCATTATTTTTCTTGTATATAATAATATTATTTATGGAGCTTACAGCGAGGATTGAACTCGCGACCTCGGCCTTACCAAGGCCGCACTCTACCAACTGAGCTATGCAAGCATATAGATTGTTTCAAACTTTCACATAAGCTTTTGACAACCATTTTATAACAACTGACAACTATAATAATTAATATCAATTTTAAAGCCAATGCCCTATTTGGAACTAATATTCCAAAAAGGACATTTTTAAATTTTAAAATAAATTTTTTATTGCTTTTTTTCTAATTCTTTGTATTGCATTATCAACTGATTTTACTGGTGTATCAAGCCTTTTAGCAATAACTTCGTAACTTTCACCTTGCATATATCTTTCCAAAACTTGTCCTTCAAATTTACTTAAAGATTTATGCACAGCATTTTGTATTTCGTCAAATGATTCTTGTTTCATTATTGTTTCTAGTGGGTCTTCTATTGTGTCTACTTCAAAAGTTTCAATCAATTCTGTACCGTCTTCATCGTTTTCGTACGCTGATGTATTTAATGATAAATATGAATTAAGCGGCATATGCTTTTGTCTGTTAGAACTTTTTATTGCAGTTATTAATTGTCTTTCTATACATAAATTTGCAAATGTTTTAAATGTGTTTTGTTTACAATGGTCAAACCCTTTTATTGCTTTATACAGACCTATCATTCCCTCTTGGATAATATCTTCTCTTTCTGCTCCAATAATAAAGTATTTTCCGACTTTTGAGTTTACTAAATCTTTATATTTATCTAGCAAAAATGATAAGGCTTGCTCGTCTCCATCTTTTATTTGAGATATTATTTGTTCGTCTGTTAAATTTGCATATTTTTCTGTTGTATAATATATGTTACTATTTTGCATATGTCTTAAATACCTCCGCTTGTTACTTTTAGTCATTATATCTTTTAAAGTCCTTAAAAGTCAAGACTTTCTTTTAAAAATGTCCAAAAATTATCTGTTTCCATGCCTTTTTCCCAAGAGGCAACTCCAGCCAAATTATTATTTTTAATTAAACTGATTTTTTCTTTTAATGATTTTTCATCTTCTATCCAAATTTTCTTTGTATATTGACCATCTTGGTATTCTACATAGTATTGTTTTAAGTTATCGTCCCATTGTTTTTCTACTCCATCAGGAATTACATTATACATATTTTTTAATGATACTGTAGTTTGTTTTACTACTTTTCCTGAGCTGTCTTCTGTCCATAATCTTGTGTATAGTGGAATAGCTAAAATAATTTTATCACTTTTTATTTCTTCTGTTTTTAAAAATTTGTTCAAGCTTACATTTACCCAGTCATATCCTGCTGTTGTTCCTGATTTATTACTTGATGTTCCATATTGGTCATATGCCATAAATATTATATAATCTGCAACATCTCCAATTACATTTCTGTCAAAACACATTGACCATGTTTCAGAGCCATCTGGTGCAGTAACATCAACAGATACTACAAGTCCCATATCTTTTAATCTAGGTGTTAATTCTATTATAAATCTAGAATACATATCTTTGTCTTCTTGTTTCATATTTTCAAAGTCTATATTTATACCATCTAATTTATATCTAACACAAGCGACTACTATTTCATTTATTAATTCTTGTCTTTTATTGTAGTCATTCATTATATCTGAAGTAACATTTATCATTCCATTTCCCGCATTTTGAACCATTGGCCATACTTTATATCCATTTGAATGTGCCCATTCTATATATTCTTGACCTGCTTGTCCTATATTTTCAGTCAATTCTCCTTTTGAATTTAAGTGGAAGAATGCTGGTGATACGACATTTACACCATACATTGTAACTCCTGTTCTATCTGGAGCTGTTGCTACTTCTGAATAATAGTCCCAAACTAAATTTACTTTTCCATCTATTTGTTTTGATTCTTGCATTTCTTCTCTAACCACTACTGTATTTGCTATTTTGTTAGATTTTACAAAACCAACTTTTCCATTTTCAGTTCTTATTTTTGCATATCCTTTATCTTCTGAAACAACTATTACATAACTTCCTTTTTTTACTCTGTCTACTGTTTTTGCTATAAATTTTGTTGAAGATTTTACTGCTACATCTTTTGTTATTATTGCCTTTTTTTGTTCTTTTGATGTTGAATCTATTGTTAATACTTTTGAATTTTCTATATATTTAATTTCTATTCCATATACATCTTCTAATTCTGTTATTGGAATATATATTGTTCCATCTCTGTTTTCTGCATGTGCATATGTATTTTTATTTGAACCATTTATATTCATTTGATTTTCTTCTAAGCTTATTGTTGCTATTTTATTATTGTACGTTGTTACTATATTATCATTTTCTTTGTCTTCATATATGTATTTATCAAAAAAGTTTCCTAAATCTTGTTTTGATATGTATATGTTGTCATTTTCTATTATGATTTCTTTCTTTAAGTTTGATGTTACATTTTTGTTGTTTATTACTAAGTTGATATTTTTGTTCTTATCTAGTATTATGTGATTATTTATGTTATAGGCTATGATTCCTACTAATATTATTACTATTATTGTTATAAATATTTTTATTATTCTTTTTTTCTTTTTTTCTATTTGTTCTTTTGTCATTCTTTGTTTCATTTTTTATCTCATTCCTTCCTTAAAGTTGGAAAATAATTAAATTTTTTCAACCTTTTCCTTTTGCATATTTATTTTATAGTTATAATATATCATAAGTTTTTAAGTTATAAAAGAGATTTTTTATAATTTTTCAAATTTATAAAAACAAAAGTTACATTTCAGTAGGGAAAATCCTTGAAATACCTGTGAATGATATTTTGAATATATTCCGTTATTGAAAAAGAGCAGGATATTTTCCTGCCCTTTTTGATTATGCAATTAAACAAGCATCAATAAATTTCTGTGTTATGTTAAACTTGTCTTTTTTGTCTTATTTTAAAATTCTAAGTGTATTAAATATTGTAATTAAAGTAACACCAACATCAGCAAAAACTGCTTGCCACATATCGGCAACTCCTAATAAGCTTAAAACTAAAGTCAATATTTTAACACCTATTGAGAAAATTAAATTTTGTTTTATAATTTTATTTGTCTTTTTAGAAACCTCAATCGCATCAACAATTTTAGAAAGTTCATCTGTCATAATTACAACATCAGAAGCCTCTATTGCTGAACTTGATCCAATTCCGCCCATTGAAATTCCTACATCTGCTCTTGCTAGTACTGGGCTATCATTTATTCCATCACCAACAAATGCAACTTTTTGGTGTTCATCTCTTTTTGCGATTATTGTATCTAATTCATTGTATTTATCTTGTGGTAACATTTCTGATTTTACTGCTTTTATGCCAACTTTTTTTGCTATTTTTTCTGCAATTTCTTTTTTGTCACCTGTAAACATTTTTGTGTTTATTCCTAATTTATGAAGTTTTTCCATTATTTCTTTTGTTGATGGTTTTATTTCGTCTGTTAGAACTATTTTTCCAACAACATTTCCGTCTATATTTAGGTATAGAACTGTTCCAACAATATTCTCTTTATCTGCATTTGTAAATTCTGTATTTCCTATTTTTATTGTTTTTCCTTTATATTGATATTGAAGTCCTTTTCCTGAAACTTCTTCAAAATTCTCAACATTCTCTGTTTTCAAATTTTCTTGTTCACTCTTATCTTCGTTTAAAATTTTGTTATCATCTTGACTAACTAATTTCGAATATTTTTTTAATATTGATTTTGCTATTGGATGATTTGAATTTTTTTCACCCATTGCAAAATATTTTAAAACATCTTGTTTTGTGTAGTTTGCATCAATTACTTGTATTTCTGATACCGCAAAATTTCCTGTTGTAATTGTTCCTGTTTTATCAAATATAATTTCTTTGATATCTTTTATTCCATCTAGATAGTCACTACCTTTAATCAATATTCCTTTTTTAGATGCCTTACCTATTCCTGAAAAATAACTTAATGGAACTGATATCGCTATTGAGCATGGGCATGAAATTACTAAGAATATTAGTGCTTTATAAATACTTTCTTTGTAAGTAACTCCTGATATAATTAGTGGCATAAATATTGCTACTAATAGTGCAAGCCCCATTACAACTGGTGTGTAGATTTTTGCTGCTTTTGATACAAATGTCTCTGTTTTTGCTTTTTTGTCTGTTGCATTTTCAACTAAGTTTAATATTTGACTTACTGTACTGTTTTCATATGTTTGCTCAACTTTTACTTCTATTAATCCATTTGTGTTAATACTTCCTGATAGAACTTTGCTATTTTCTGCTACTTCTATAAGTTTGCTTTCACCTGTTAATGCTGAATTGTCAATTTGAGAATTTCCTTTTATTACAATGCCATCTAGTGGTATTTTTTCTCCTGTTTTTACAAGAATAATATCCCCTATTCTTACTTTGTCCGGTGTTACTTGCTCCCATTCTTCACCTTTTTTCAAGTTTGCATATTCTGGTTTTATATTCATTAAATCTGATATTGATTTTCTTGTTTTATTAACAGCTTTTGATTCTAAAATTTTCCCTATTTCATATAGTGTAATTACCATTAGTCCTTCTGAATTTTTTCCAACTAAATATGCTCCTATTGCTGATACTACAATTAGCATATTTTCGTCTAATACTTTGTTTTTGAATAATTGTTTAAATCCTTTTTTAGCTGTTTTGTATAACAATATAACAAATGCTATTATTGTTAATATATTTGTTATAAGTGTTGATTTGCTTACTATTAAAGCTATTGCATATATTATGAGTCCTACTATTATTCTTACAATATCTAGTTCATTGTGTTCTTCTTTTTCTTGGACCTTTTCTCCATCTTCTAAAACCTCAACATCTGGTTCTAATTTTTGAACTAATTTTGTTATTTCCTTTTTAGGGCTTGGTTTGTCTGTTTTAAATGTTAATTTTAATGTTGAAAAATTAACGACTACATCTTCATATCCTTCTGTGTTTGCTATTTCGTCTTCTACTTTTTTTGCACATGCTGCGCAATCTAATCCTTCTAATGTATATTTATAACTCTTCAATGTGTTCACTTCCTTTTTTTACGATTTGTTCGATGTGTTCATCGTCTAAACTGTAAAATATTGTTTTTCCTTCTCTTCTGAATTTTACTAATTTTGACTGTTTTAGTAATCTTAGTTGGTGTGATATTGCTGATTGCGTTGTTCCTACTATGTCTGCTATGTCACACACACATAGTTCTTCTTCTAGCAAGGCATATATTATTTTCATTCTTGTTGAATCTGCAAATACTTTAAATAATTCTGCTAAGTCGTATATAAAGCCATCTTCTGGCATTTTTTGTTTTACTTTTTTTATTGTTTCTTCGTGCAATATGTTGCACTCTGTAAAATTTTCTTCCATATTTTTACCCTCTTTTCATTTGATTATATGAATAATTGTTCATATGTAATTCAATTATATGCTTAAGAAAATTTTTTGTCAACACTTTTTAAAAAAATTGTTAATCCTTTTTTAAAAAGATACCTTATCATTAATAAAAAAGATTCCGATATATATTGTATAATATCTCTTTGGAAAGGAGATGTTTTTATTATATGCATAATAAAGAGTATGCTTTAAAACTTGTTCAAGATAAACAAAATGGTTTAAATGGTTATTCTTATTCTCAAATTGCATCATTAACTGGATATAAAAAACTTCAAATTGTAAGATTTTCAAAGCAATTAAAAGAAAAGGATATTGATTCTATTTTAGTTCATGGTTTAACGGGTAAACCTTCTAATAATTCACCTTCCAGCAAAGAAATTGAATTTATTAAGAACTTCAAGAATAAATATCCGATTATTAGTATAACACAATTTCAAGATATTTATCATGAAGATGTTGTTTGGAATCCTGATATGGCTAAAATTGTAAAAGAAAACAATCTTAAAGTTAGAAGCTATTCTTTCTATGAATCATTATACGAAAAATTTCACTGGGTTAAACCTATCAAACATAAATGTTTCAACAAAGAATATGAATCTCATCCTCTAAGAGAACCTTCTCCTAGAAGGGGTATCTTAATTATGATTGATGGTACTCCTCATGATTGGTTTCAAAACGGAAGAAAATCATCTTTACATTTAGCTATTGATGATGCTACTGGTGAAGCATTATGTGGTTGGTTTATGCCTGCTGAATGCTTAGAAGGTTATGTTCATATGCTTGAAATATTAGTTACTAAATATGGTATTCCTGAAAATATTTATTGCGATAGACATACTATACTTATTAATCCAAAAGATGGTGAATTAACTAATTTTGGACACATGTGTGAAGATCTAGGTATTAATATAATTGCAGCTAATACACCCCAAGCTAAAGGAAAAATTGAAAAATGGAATAATACCATTCAAAACAGATTAATCAACGATATTAAACGTTATAATATTAAATCAATTGATGAATTAAATATATTTTTTAACGATTATTATTGTAATTATCTTAATCAGAAATATGCTTATGAACCTAAAGAGGATGATTCTGCTTTTGTTCCTTTAGACAATATAGATTTATCTAATATTTTATGTATTCGAAGTACAAGAACCATCCTTAACGGTAATATGATTTCTTGGAATAATAATTATTATCAAATACTAGATAAAGATAATTCTATCAAAAAAATATATAAAGGAACTGAAGTACAAGTATTTGAAAATGTATTAACCAAAGTAGTTAGAGTTAAATATTACAATATCTTTTATAATACAAAACAAATCGAAGGTCACAGACAAGATCCAGTAAAAAGAGAACAAATGAAAATAGATAATCAAAAACAGCTTGAACAAGTTTTAAGAGAACGAGATGAAAGATTAAAAGCAAGGGCGAACAAAGTGAGTTCATGAAACCCTTGCTTTTTAGATTTCATCGATTATGCTATGACTACAAACAAGGTTTACCTTTGTTTGTTATCCACATTATAAATCGGTATCATTTTAACTAATGTTTAACACACTTTTTAAAAAAATAATAGATTAAATTACCTGTAGGGTTACAATTCACAGCCTAAGAAAATTTTTGTGTGCAAGTTGTCCCCTTATGGGTTATATATAGTTGATATTGTATTCTGTTCATTACGTTTAAAAAGAAAACCTAAAATATCAAACTGAGCCTCTCTCACTCAAGTCAAAAATGTATATATGTATATGATTTGAAACTTTTCGAATGTGATTAGAGCAATATTAGAATTTCTTAAATAAATTTATGGA
>CAMBEE010000022.1 GCA_945865665.1 uncultured Clostridium sp.
CTCTTAAACTTCTTGCTTTTTATTGAATTAAAAACTTTTAAAAAATTTTACTTTTTCGGTACTGATTTTTAGGTTTAAAAATCATACCGCTTCGGTTTATTCTCTAAAGGATTTACTGTTTACTTTTCAATGTACTTTTTGTTTATCCGTTGTTAGCAACGAACGTATTAGATTATACTATAAATCATTTTACTTTGTCAAGAGTTTTTTGAAAGTTTTTTTATTTTTTGTCAAAATAAAAATTAGTAATTTAAGTCATTATTTTATGTTGTTTTTATTACTAATTCTTTCGTTAATTTCTTTTATTTTTTCTTCTCACAAAGTACTTATTTATAATAGCATATCTTGTCGATTTTTGTCAATAGTTTTTTAAAAAAAATTTAAATATTTTTTATTATTTTTTTACTATTTTTATGTTCTCGCCAAGTGCTTATTTATAATAGCATATTCATAATTCAAAGTCAATACTTTTTCTAAAAAAATTTCCAAATTTTTTTTAAATCTCGTTACAGTTCAGTAAAAAAATCCTTGAAATACTTGTGAATGATATTTTGAATATATTTCGAATGTGACCAAAATAGTGTTACAAATTCTTAAGTAAATACTCTAAAGGGTCCTGCCTTCGGGTATTGTTAGAGTATTTACATTAGAATTTGTTAACATCATGTAGGGAACCTGAGAAAATATGAAAAATATCATTCACAAGTATTTCAAGGATTTTTCCTACTGAACTGTAACTAAATCTCCACCAAAATCAAATCATCGCCTATGCATTTTATATTTTTCCACGGTATAACAATATCATTATTAGAAGAAAACATACTCATAATTTTATTACTCCCTGGAACAATAATTGATGTAATTACACCTGTCTCCAAATCAGCGCACACATCTTGAACATATCCCAATCTCTTTCCATCTGTAATATTAACTACCTCTTTATGTTTAAAATCAAGCCCTTTATCCTGCATTTTTAATATCATCCCCTATCAAAAAACATTACAATATTATATTCCGCTTCTTATAAAATATTGCAATTAAAAAACAAATCTGAAAAAAATCAAAATTTTAATCAAATTTGTTCTATTATTTTTTTATTTATACAACCTCTTAATATGCTCAATTGCATTTTTTTCAAGTCTTGAAACTTGGGCCTGGGATATTCCAATTTCTTGTGCGACCTCCATTTGAGTTTTATCATCAAAAAATCTTTTATTTATAATCATTTTTTCTTTATCATTTAATTTCTTCATTATTTGTTTTATTGTCATATTTTCAGTCCACATTTCATCAGTATTTTTAGTATCTTTAACTTGATCCATTATATAAATATTTTCCGCACCATCATTATATACAGGTTCTTGTAGTGAAATAGGGTCTTGTATAGCATCAAAACTATATGCCACCTCTTCCCTTGTAACTTCCAACTCTTTGGCTATAATATCTATAGTAGGTTCTTTCCCTTTTTCTCTTACATATTTCTCTTTAAATTGCATCGCCTTATATGCTAAATCTCTAACTGACCTACTTACTCTTATGCTGTTATTGTCTCTTAAGTATCTTTTTAATTCTCCACAAATCATAGGAACTCCGATATGTGCTGAATTGTACATCCTGATTTATGTCAAAATTATCAATTGCTTTTATCAAACCTATACACCCAACTTGGAACAAATCATCTGCTTTTTCTCCTCTACCATAAAATCTTTGTATTACACTCAAAACTAATCTTAAATTTCCTTGAATAAACTTTGTTCTTGCTTCTTCATCCCCATTTTTTATTTTTATAAGTAGTTCTTTTTTTTCTTCATTTGATAATAGTGGCAATTTGCTTGTATTTACACCACATATTTCTACCTTGTTGAACAAATAAAAAACCTCCTTTGAATTTACTTATCCTAAGTATTTCCAAAATAGGTTTATTTAATACTGACTTTTTTAGTAATAGTCTATCACTTCAAATTTCTATCCAGTTTTACTCATTATATCTTTTTTCATTTTATTAATTATCTTTTTTTCTAATCTAGATATGTAACTTTGAGATATCCCGTAATTCATCTGCAACTTCTTTTTGTGTTTTTTCTTTACCTGTTTTAAATCCAAATCGCATTTCCATTATATCTTTTTCCCTATCATTCAATTTTAGGATTGAAGCTTTTAATAGTTTTTTATCTACCTCATCCTCCAAATTTCTATATGTAATATCAGGATCAGTTCCTAAAATATCTGATAATAGCAATTCATTTCCATCACAGTCTTTATTTAATGGCTCATCAATTGAGATTTCTCCTTTTATTTTATTATTTTTTCTTAAGAACATCAAAATTTCATTTTCAATACATCTTGATGCATATGTTGCAAGTTTGATGTTTTTATCGGAATTAAATGTATTTACTCCTTTCATTAATCCAATTGTTCCTATTGAAATTAAATCTTCTATGCCTATACCTGTATTTTCAAATTTTTTTGCTATATATACAACAAGTCTCAAATTTCTTTCTACTAATATTTGTCTTGTCTCCAAATTATTTTCTTCTGATAATTTCTTTATCAATTCTTCTTCTTCTGCTGGTTCTAATGGTGGCGGAAGTGTTTGACTTCCAGCTATATAAAATATCGGCAAATACTCTATTTTATTATCATCATTTATATATTTTGCACATATTGTGTTTAAGTTATCAAATCCCTTTTTTACTAATTCAATAATATTCATAATAAATTTCATTCCTTTCTAAAGATTTAAAGCTGATTTTAAATTTTGTACTCAATTGTTTCAGTCTTATACCTTTTATCAATAGTTTTTCTAATATAAATCTATTCCAATTAAAGCTTTATATTCCCCTCGCTTTGTAAGAGATTTATTATATATTCCTATTATTGCATTTTTATTTTCTTCTATTTGTTCATTTATAACTTCTATTTTTTCTGGTTTTATTCCAACTAACATTCCATTTTGTTTTCCCAAAGAAGCAAAAGGTATTATTTTTAATTTTGGAATATATTCTTTTTTTATATCTTCTGGTATCTTTTCAAAATCACCTCCTAAAATTGATTCTGTATTATTTAAAATTTCTTTTGGCAACAAATCATATAATGATGTTCTTTCAACTACAACAACAGGTGTACCTGTTATAGGTTCTTTTAGCATATTTCCTGTATCAACCATCGCATCAAGTATTTCTTCTTTTCCATTAAATTTTATTTTTATTTTACAAATCATATCTTTTTTGCTTAATTTACTTTTTACCATTTTAAAAGCAATTGTTAATATAATTGTTCCAACTATCGCTCCCATAAATATAGTCTTTAAGACATATGTTCCAACATACATTCCATTTTTTATTATTATATTTTGAGGCTTTAGTACATATATTAAATATGTTGCTACACCTCCAAATGTGAATGTTGTTACATAAAATAGTACCAATTGTCTACACATATTTTTTACATTCTTGGGCTGAAATGCTACAAATATAATTATTACTGATAATATTATCTTTACAACAAAATTTGAATATATATTTAATTTTATTATATACTCTGCTACAGCATATATGGCTCCTATTAAGCTTGCAAGAAACATATGTAAATGTGATATCTTACTTTTTGATATAATTCCTGTTGCATATAAAATTATATAATTCATTATTAGGTTTTCTACAATTATAATATCTATATAAATTGTCATTTTGCTCACCCACTTTTGTATTTTACTACATCAGTTTTACGAAGTCTGTCTTTTCTTATTGTAGAAAAAAAGAAATAATCGAGTATTTTCGATTATTTCTTTCTAATTATTTTTTATCTTTTTTAATATCCCATTTGGAGCCGATGTCTCAAGCAGAACAGTTCTAAAGCTTAAATTATCTGTAACTTGCTTTGTTTGAACAGCTAATTCATTCAAAAAGTGACATTATAAATTTTTATTTCTATTTTTTCTTAAAAATGGTGGAATATCCAAATCATTTTGTGAAGAAGTTACATCTGAACTAGATGGTATTGAGTTGATTTTTTTCTCCCAAGTTTTTGATACAATATTGTCAACTCCTATACTAGAAATATTGTTTTCTGGTTTTTCAAATCCTGTTGCAATAACTGTGATTTGAATTTCATCTTGCATACTTGGATCTGTAACTGTACCAAATATAATATTTGCTTCTGGGTCTACACTGCGTTGAACTAATTCTGCCGCTGTGTTTACTTCGTGTAATCCTAAATCTTCTCCACCTGTAATATTGATAATTACTCCTTTTGCTCCTTCAATTGATGTTTCTAGTAATGGACTTTGGATAGCTTCTTTAGCAGCATCTTCTGCTCTGTTTTCTCCAGATGCTCTACCAACACCCATATGTGCCATACCTTGATTTAACATTATTGTTTTAACATCAGCAAAGTCTAAGTTTACAAGTCCTGGTACTGCTATTAAGTCAGATATACCTTGTACACCTTGTCTTAATACATCGTCAGCCATTTTGAATGCTTCAATTATTGATGTTTTTCTATCTATAATTTGTAATAATTTATCATTTGGTATTACTACTAATGTATCAACTTTACCTTTTAAGCTTTCAATTCCTCTTTCTGCTTGTGAAAGTCTTTTCTTTCCTTCAAATGTAAATGGTTTTGTAACAACACCTATTGTTAATATTCCCATTTCTTTTGCTGTTGAAGCAACTATTGGTGCAGCACCTGTACCTGTTCCACCACCCATTCCGGCAGTAACAAATACCATATCTGCTCCTCTTAATATTTCAGCTACTTCTGATTTGCTTTCTTCAGCTGATTGTGCTCCGATATCAGGGTTAGCTCCGGCACCTAAACCTCTTGTGATTTTTTCTCCTATTTGTATTTTTGTATTAGCTTTTGATTGTTGAAGCGCTTGTCTATCTGTGTTTACAGCTATAAAGTCTACACCTTTTATTCCTGCATCTATCATTCTATTTACAGCGTTGTTTCCTGCTCCCCCAACACCTATTACTTTTATTGTTGCTGTCCCATCCATCATTGTTATATTGTTATCATCATATTCCATCATTTTGTTTTTTCCTCCCTTAAAACTTTGTTTATATTTATTTTTTAAAATTAATAACTACTTTAAATATTAACTGTAGAAAAATTCCTTTATTCTTTCTAATATGTTCTTAAATATATTTTCGTTTGATTTAGTATCAATACTACTTGATACTGTTTTTGTAAAAGGTCTTGAAGCTATATATCTAACCAAAGCATATGCTGTTCTATATGCCGGTCTTGTTGTCCCTATTAATCTTCCTGTTGATATTTTTACAGGTATATTTAAATTTATTTTTCCAGCAACATCACTTTTACTAATATTTACTATTCCTTGTCCTGTTAATACAACATTATTTATTCTTGATTTTATTCCTTGATTTGTTAAGTCTTTGTTTATTATTAAAAACATTTCTTCTATTCTTGCTTCAATTATTTCTATCAACTCTGAACTTTTTATTATTTTATTCTTGCTATTATCTCTACAAGTATTTAATATAATATCATTATCATTATCAATAAATGATTTTAGAGCAAGTCCATATTGTCTTTTTAATTTATCAGCTTCTTCTTTTTCAATATTTAATACCATTGCAATATCATTTGTTATGTTGTCTCCACCTAATGGTATTGAATTTGTATAAATATATGTAGTTCCTTCAAACACACCTATATCTGTGTTTTCTGCGCCTACATCAATTATTGCAATATTATCGTGCATTTCATTTTTATCTAATATTAGATTTCTTTCAGCCAAAGTTGTTGGTACTATTCCATCAATTTCCAAACCAACTTTTTTAAATATACTATTTAATTGTCTTACATAATCTTTATCCGCTAAAATAATTTGTGCACTAATTGTAAAGCTTGAACTTAATTTGCCAACAGGATCACTAACTACTGTACCATTGTCTAATATTATTTTATCTGGAACTATATCAATTAGTGTTTTTCCTTCTGGTATGTCAATGTCTTTTACTTGCATTATTGCATTTTGTACATCTCTTATTGAAATTCCAGAATATTTATCTTTTACATCTTTAGTTATACTATTTTGGACTATAGTAACGTATTTACCTGGAATTGTTACATATGCTGAATTTATTTTTAAATTTGTTTCATCTTCTGCATCACTTATTGTTTTTGATAGACTTAGAGCAATTTCTTCTTCGTTTATTATCTTTCCTTTTTTTAATCCACTACATTTATATGATGTATTGCATATTGTTTCTATTTGTTCAAAATTATTAACTTCACCAACAACTGTAGCTACTTTTGTTGTTCCTATGTCTACACCAACTATAATATCACCTATTGCCAAGTTAATTCCCCCATTTTTTAGTACTAAATTTCTTGATGTATTTATATTACATTTTTTTTCAATTGTCAATAGAATTTGTTATATTTTTGTAATATTTTTGTAACATTTTTGTAATGTTCCTTATAAGTATTTATTTTTCAGTATTTTTATTTTTCTCTTCTTCTTTTTTTGATTTATTTCTAATTTTTTCAGTCCATTTTTCGACATAATATCTTCTTATTATTCCTAAATTATTGAACATTCTTCCTACGAATACAACTATTGCTGCTAAATAAATATCAATATTTAATTTTTCACCTAACATTGTTAATAATATTGCTAATATTGCATTTCCAAAAAATCCTGATATAAATATTTTCATATCAAATTTCTTATTTATTACAGATGCAACCCCTCCAAAAACTGAATCTAATGCTGCAATAATTGCAATTGCTAAATAACTAGAATATGTATATGAAATCATTGGTGCATTTAAACCAACGACTACTCCTAATATACATGCTATTATCATAATTAAAAAAATCATAATTCACCATTTCCTTTTTACAAATTTTATTGAATATATTTATGTCCTATTTCTTTACTATATTTAGGTATAGAAACTTTTCCTTTATCTATATCTACAGTAAATCCATAATTTCTTAATTCTTCCACATATCCACCATTTCCAAGTAATGTACTTTCAAGTTTTATTGGATCTCCTATTGCTTTAATTATATATGGAGCTAATATTCTTTGTTGATTAACAAAAATCAATGAATTTGAACCTACGTCAACAATGTCTGTCATATTTATTATTCTTTCTCCATTTATTGATATTGCCTCTGCACCTGCTAATTTTAAATAATCTACAACAACTAGTAAATCTTCAGCAGAAATTGGTTTTGTTGCATCTTCTTCACTAGTATTTTCATCTTGATTATTAATATCTTGAATTTTTATTGTTATTCCTTGTCCCTCAACATCAGTTTTCCCTAAATACATATTAGTTTGTTCTAATTCTTTTTCTACTAATTTTGAAGATTCTTCTTCGGACTGTTCCTTTTCTTTATACTCAGCTAATTTTGTAGATTTTTCGTCATATTGTTCTTGAGCCTCCTTATACATCTTTTTCCAGTTTGCTAGCTCTGTTCTTAATTCTTCTTCTCTCATTGTTTCTATAGATGTGATATCTGTTTCTTTTACAACTTTAAATTGCATAGACATTACTATTGCTAATACAAAACATGCTATGGCAATTGTGATACATACCGTTATTTTGCCTTTTTTCATCTAAATTTCATTCCTTTCGCTTCACTTCGTTTCGCTCATCGCCATCCAAAATTTTTTTCAAAAATTTCGTCTGTCAAATCTTGGGGCACTTTGTTTCGCTCATCGCCATCCAGATTTTTTACTCTTTATTAGTTATATATTTAAAGTTTAATACTCCTGAATATTTAGGTATTGTTATAGAATTTGATTTTTTAGGAGTACTTACTTTTATTCCTCTATCTTCAAGCCTACTTAAATATCCGCCTGGTCTAGATAAATTTGCTAAAGCTTCTGGTGAACCAATAGCCTTTATTTCAAATGGTGAACCAATTTTTTCACCATTAATATTTATGATATTCCCTCCACATATTATTGGTGTTGTTAAAATAATCCTTTGACCATTAATTGATATTGCTTCTGCTCCAGCATTTTTCAATTCATTTACAACCTTTAATAAATCAATATCATGTATCAAGAAATTATTTGGATCTAAAACAGAATTAGAATCCACATCACTATCTGCAATTGTTAAGATAATTCCCGGTCCAGTTACTTCTGTTAGTCCTATCATTTTATTTCCTTCATTTATTTGATTTTTTGCATCTTCTAATTCAGAATTATTTTTGGTTGCACCATCAATTTGTTCTTGCAATTGTGCATCTATTTTTTCAGTTTCTTTTAAAAGATTATCATATTTTTCTTTATATTTTAAAACTTCAGCTCTTAAATTATTTTCTTCATAATTTTGACTTACTTTTGAACTAGTGTTATTAACAGTTTTTATTTGTACGCATATTCCTGCTGTTAGAGCAAAGCACATTGCTCCCAACACTAATCCAATTGCCTTTTTGTTAGTCATCTATATCGCTCCTTTATAAAACTATACCTTTTCTCTAAATCTAGGTTTAAAGTTACCATTTAAATCACCATTTAAATATATAGTTCCTTCTTTGTCTTTATTTTCATTTAAAATTGTTGGAACATATAACATTTTATTATTTAAATTACTTTCATCACCTAAATAAATTGTTTTCTTTTCTTGTTCCATATATATTGTATAATTATTCTTGTTTGATATATCTATAGTTGAAACTTTTTTATCCAAGTCATAGCTTTTACAAATATTCATTATTTGAATTACAGTCTCTAATTTTTCCAAATCTTCAACATTTAATCTGTTTCCTTCCACAATTTGTTCTTGTTCTGTTGAAATTCCTTGGATAACTGGTAAATCCAATTTTTGCTCTGATATTTCTAATATATGTCCTTGATTATTTATATAAGCATATCCATTCAAGAACTCAACATTATAGTTTCTTTCTCTTTCTTCAACTGTTATCTCAATTTTATTTGGTATTTTTCTTTTAACATTTACACTTTCTATATAAGCATTTGTTTTTATCTCTTTTTCTGTTTTTCCTTTGTTAAATCTAAATATGTTTTGTCCCTCACTTAAATTTGATAAACTTATTATTGTTTCAGGGCTTATAAGATTATTATTTTTTACCTGTATTTCGTTTATATTAAAAATTGGTGAAACTAAAGCAAAAACAACTCCTCCTATTATTATAAATAATAGTGTTAAAAATTTGATAATTTTTTTCATCTTTTTTCTTTTTCTTAGTACATGTGCTTGTTTTTTTGTTAATTTACTTGGATTTACTTTGGTTTTCCTTTGTTTGTTTCTATTTGTCATTCCTATTACTGTTTCTGTATCTAGGTCAAATTGGTCTCTTTGTGATGTGTTTCTTTTCTTTATTCTTTTTTCTCTTTCTTTTGATTTTTTCTTTCTGATTTTTTCTTCTTCATTTGATGCTACGTAGTTTTCTTCAGAAAATTTATATAAATTATCAAGTTTTTCTTTTTGTTGTTTTGTCAAAATTTTCACCTCCAAAAATTTCTAGTATGTATTGTATCAAAAAAAAAACTATATTTCTATAGTTTTTACAAAAAAATCACAAAATGTATCTTAGGTAGTTACAATTTACAGACTTAGAAAATTTTTGTATGCAAGTTGCCACCTTAAGGGTTATATATATTTGATATTGTATTCGTTTGATTGAAGTGAAAAATAGAAAATCTTAAATAAATAACTGAGGAATGCTCA
>CAMBEE010000023.1 GCA_945865665.1 uncultured Clostridium sp.
TCAAACGGATACAATATCAAATATATATAACCCTTAAGGTGGCAACTTGCACACACAAATTTTTTAAAAGCTGTGAACTATAACTACAATTTACATCAGTCCATTAAATGTAACTTATTGTTGCCCAACTCCATATTGTTTATATAACCATGATGTATAATCAAATGGTGTTAAAGTATCTGGCATACCATAATCAACTCCGTATGTTTCAACTTTTATAGATGTAACTTTTGGTGGATTTACTGGTGTACTAACTTCTGCATTTTCTTTATTTTCTTGTCCTTCAGCTGCTTTAACTTCAACATTTTCAATTTGATGTACAACATCTAGACCTTCTATAACTTTACCAAATGCAGCATAATATCCATTTAGATTTGTATTTTCTTTAGTCATTATAAAGAATTGTGAACATCCTGAGTTATAAGATTCTTCTTTTAAGCTTGAAGAATATTGTGTATAATCAGCTCTAGCCATTGCAACTGTTCCTTCTTCAAATTTTATTGTATTTGTAACTCCATTTGATAAAAATTCACCTTTTATTGAATAATCTTTGCTTTCTCCGTCATCTTTTAAATCACTTAATTTAGCTCCTGTTGTGCCATCTCCACCTTTTGAACCAGTTTGAATCATAAAATCTTTTACTATTCTGTGGAATGTTGTTCCATCATAAAATCCTCTGTTTGCTAATGTTATAAAGTTTGCTACCGCTTCTGGTGCTTGGTCTGGATATAGTTCCATTTTAATTGTTCCAAAATTTTCTACTTCCATTGTTGCTACTGGATTTTGACTTTTGAATGTTACTTTTTTATAATATCCAAATCCAACAACTCCTATTAATACTATTATAGCTATCATTGCTACTATCCAAATAATTTTTCCTACGTTTTTCATTTTTTACTTTTTCTCCCTTCGCTTTTTTATTTTATTCGAACATAAATTGTTCTTGCATTCTTCTTAAAGACTGCCTAATTGTCCTTGCTCTAACTTCACCTATTCCATCTACTTCATCCAAACTTTCTATATCAGCTGCAAGTACATGTTGAAATGATTTAAATGATGATACTAAGTTTTCAACTATATTTGATGGCATTCGTGGTATCTTATTAAGTATTCTGTATCCTCTTGTATATACACCAACTTCGTCGTAATTGTCAAATGTTTCATATCCTAATAATTTTGCAACTGTATTTTCTCTAGTCATTTCTTCATATTGCATTTTTGACAATTCTTCTATTACTTTTTCTGGTGTTTTCTTTTTTCTGGAAGATTTTGTTTGGACTATATAATCTTTTATGATTAGTTCTTCTTCTTTCTCAAGTCCGCCCATAAGTTCCTGTAATTGCATACTTACTAGTCTTCCATCAACACCTAATTCGTAAATTTGATTTTTTATTTCGTCTGCTATTCTTCTTACTCTTTCAGCTCTTTGTATTACATCAATTACATTTTTTAGTGTTACTATGTCATTGAATTCATATTCATTTAAGATTGAAAGTCTATTATCAAATACTTTTCTATATCTTTCAAGTGTTTGAATTCCTTGATTTGCTTTATTTAATACTGCGTTTGTGTCTTCTAGTATATATCTAAAATCTCCTTTGAATATTGTGATAATATTTCTTCTTTGAGATATACTTATTACTAGTTCTCCTGTTTGTTTTGCTGTTCTTTCTGCTGTTCTATGTCTTGTTCCTGTTTCTCTTGTTTCTATTTCTCTTGAGGGTATAAGTTGTGCATTTGCAAAAAGTATTCTTTTTAAATCTCCACTTAAGACAATTGCTCCATCCATTTTGGCTAGTTCATATAATTTTGATGATGTATATTCTTCGTTTATATAAAATCCGCCATCAACAATTTCTTTTATTACATCATTGTTGTCTGTTATAAGCAATAGTGCTCCTGTCTTTGCTCTTAATATGTTTTCCAGTCCATCTCTTATTGGTGTTCCTGGTGCTATTAATTTAAGTAAATCCGCTGTCAAGTTATTTACCTCCCTCACTAAAAGCAACTTTTCATTGCTTCATTTATATCTTTCACACCTATTATATCTAATTTAAATTTTTCTTTCAAGCCTTTTTTGTTACTTTCTGGAATTATACATTTTTTAAATCCTAATTTTTCTGCTTCTTTTAGTCTTTTTTCTATCATATTAATTCTTCTAACTTCGCCTGTAAGCCCAACTTCGCCCATTATTGCAACACCTTTTTCAATTGGCTTATTTTTATAACTAGATGCAGTTACCATCAAAATTCCTAAATCAATTGAAGGTTCACTTATTTTCAATCCTCCAACAACATTTAAATATACATCTTGATTTCCTAAGTTCATACCTGCTCTTTTTTCCAAAACAGCTATTAATAGTGCTAATCTATTGTAATCTATACCATTTGCAGTTCTTTTTGGATATCCAAATACACTTTGAGATGTTAATGCTTGCAACTCTACTAGCATTGACCTTGTTCCTTCCATACATGATACAATACATGAGCCTGGTGGGTTGTCATCTCTTTCTGAAATCAGTATATCAGATGGATTTGTTATTTCACACATTCCTTCTCCTCTCATTTCAAACATACCAATTTCATTTGTAGAACCAAATCTATTTTTTACACCTCTTAATATTCTGTATGAAAAATATCTTTCACCTTCCAAGTATAAAACAGTATCTACCATGTGTTCTAAGACTCTTGGTCCTGCAATGTTTCCGTCTTTAGTAACATGACCTATGATTATTGTTGTTATATTTCTTGATTTACACACTCTCATTATTTGTGATGTAATTTCTCTTACTTGGCTTACACTTCCTGCCGCTGCTGAAATTTCCTCTGAATACATTGTTTGTATCGAATCTATTATTACTAATTTTGGGTTTAAATTTATTATATTTTGATTTACAACATCTATATCTGTCTCACCTAAGAATAGTATGTTTTCATTATTTATTCCGTAATCTATCTGCTCTAAGTTTTATTTGTTCTGCTGATTCCTCTCCTGAAACATATAAAACTTGTCCTTCTCCTTTTACTTTATCACATAATTGCAAAATCAATGTGGATTTACCAATACCAGGTTCTCCACCTAGTAAAATTAATGAACCTTTTACAAGTCCTCCACCTAAAACTCTGTCTAATTCGTCAAATCCAGTTGATGTTCTTATTGTTTCTTTTGCTTCATATGAGTTTAATTTTTGTGGTATATTGTTTGTTCCTTTTTCTGCTTTTAATGAACTGTTTTTGCTTTCTACTATTTTTTGTTCAAAAAAAGTATTCCAATTTCCACATGCTGGGCATTTTCCTAGCCATTTTCCTGATTCGTATCCGCATTCATTGCATACAAATACTGTTTTATTTTTTGCCATTCCACTCTCTTTCCCTTCTAAACGTACACATTCGATTGAAAAATAAAATGTTTTATCAATCAGCAAAAAAAGTATAACACATATGAATTTAATGTGCTATACTTTTTATAAATTTTCATTAAAAATTTACATTAACTTTATTTTTTCTTTCCAAAAGTAACTTCTTGGAATAAAAAGTCATGAACTTTTTCCCAAGTAATTTCTTGATGTAAGAAATCATTTATTTCATCTTCAACTTTTTGTTGAGCTGGTGTCAATTCAACTTTTATTTCTTTATTCCAATCAATATCTTGTAACCAGAATGCTTTGAATTTTTGCCAGAATCCAACTTTAGCAGGTAATGCTTCGTTTCTAATTGTTCCTGCATTTTCAACTACTGTATCATTGTTTATTTCTGTCCCTTCAAATGAAATTCCTCCAAATACTCCTGATGCACCTTCTTGATTTATTTCTGCCATTTGCTTTTCCTCCTTTGTACCAAAATATTTTAGCTACTTAATTTATACTATAAATTACCATAAATATCAATATTTTTATATTAAGTTTTGATTACATTAATATTACATTTATGTTACATTTCTCCCAAAATATGGTCCTGTTCAGCTTTTTTACAAATTACTTTTTCTATTTTATTGTCGATTTTTTTGTCTGTTTGGCAATATACTAAAATATAATTTTGTGTATGTCCTTTATATATTTTTTCTTTTTCTTCTTCAAACAAAACTTCCATTTCTTTGCCTATATATTTTTTGTTATATTCCAATTCATTTTCATTTGATAATTCTATTAATTCTCTGCTTCTTTTTTCCTTAATATCCCCACTAATTTGATTTGGCATTACTGCTGCTTTTGTTCCTTTTCGTGGAGAATATTTGAATACATGCATTTTATAAAATTTTATTTTTTTTAGAAATTGATATGTTTTATTGAATTCTTCATCTGTTTCACCTGGGAACCCAACAATTATATCTGTTGTTAAATTCACGTCTTCATATGCATTTCTTAATAATCGAACAATTTCTTTAAATTGTTCTGTTGTATATTTTCTATTCATTCTTTTTAGTGTTTCGTCACATCCACTTTGTAATGACAAATGAAAATGATGGCATATTTTTTCTAACTTTTTAAGTCTTTCTACAAATTCTTCTGTTATAAGTAAAGGCTCTATTGACCCTAATCTTATTCTTTGAATTCCTTGTATTTCGTTTATTTCTTCTAACAAATCAATTAATCTATAATTGGCTAATTTGCTATCTTTACTCATTGCAAAGTCTTTTCCATATGATGCTATATGAATTCCTGTTATTACAACTTCTTTTATTCCTTTTGATGCAATTTGTGTAATTTCTGAAATTATACTTTCCGGCTTTCTGCTTCTTACTCTTCCACGAGCATATGGTATTATGCAATATGAACAAAATCTATCACATCCATCTTGGATTTTGATAACAGCTCTTGTTTTTTCTGTATATGTAACATCGCCAAAATCAGCAAACTCTTTTGAGTACATTACATCATCTAATTCTACATTATTAATGTTGTTATTTATATATTCTTCAACATATTTTACAACTTCAACTTTTTCATTGTTTCCTAAAACTAAATCAATTTCTGGAATTTTTGCTAATTCTTCTTTTGCAACTTGTGCATAACATCCAACCGCAACTACTATTGTTTTTGGATTTTTTTCTTTCATTCTTCTTAGCATTTGCCTTGATTTTCTATCTGACATATTTGTTACTGTACATGTATTTATAATACATATATCAGGCTTGATGTCTTCATTTTCTGGTGTTATTTCTTCAATTATTTGATATCCTTTTTCTAGAAATTTTTGTGCCATTGCATTTGTTTCATATTGATTTACTTTACATCCCAATGTTACAAATCTTACTACTTTACTCATTTTTTTCCTTTCATTTTTTACCCAACCAAAGAATAATTTCTTTTATTTTTTTAGATTTGTTCTTTTCAACCAATAAAGAACGTCCCCGTTGGTTTTTTCATTTTCGACCAATTAAAGAACGTCCCCGCTGGTTCATATTTTTATTTTGACCTTCCATCTAATTTATCTAAATTATCAAGTGCCTTTCCTGTTCCTAGTGCTACACAAGATATTGAGTCTTGTGCTATCATTACATTTATTCCTGTTTTTTCTTGTAATAATTTATCTAGTCCATCTACTAAGCATCCTCCACCTGTCATATAGATTCCTTTATCACTTATATCTGCTGCAAGCTCTGGTGGTGTTCTTTCTAATACACTATGAACTGCATCTACTATCATCATAGCTGGTTCTATTAGTGCCTCTAGCATTTCACTTGAATGAACAGTTATTGTTTTTGGTAAACCAGTTCCTAAATCTCTACCTCTTATATCCATCTCTGCATCTTGAATTTTAGGATATACACATCCTATATTTACTTTTAGGTCTTCTGCTGTTCTTTCACCTATTACTATATTGTGTTTTTTCTTTATATATTTTACTATGTATTCGTCAAACTTGTCTCCTGCAACTTTTAATGATGTACTTACAACTGATCCTCCCAAAGATATTACGGCTATGTCTGTTGTTCCACCACCAATATCAACTACCATATTTCCACATGGTTTTGCTATATCTATTCCAGCTCCAATTGCTGCTGCGATTGGCTCTTCTATTAAGTAGACTTTTCTTGCTCCTGCTTGTATTGCTGCATCTATTACTGCTTTTTTTTCTACTTCTGTTACTTGTGATGGTATGCATATCATTATTCTTGGCGCAAATATTGATTTTCCACATACTTTTCCTATAAAGTGTTTTAACATTTTTTCTGTTACTGTATAGTCTGATATTACACCTTCTCTTAGTGGTCTTGTTGCTACTATATTTCCTGGTGTTCTTCCTAACATTCTTCTTGCTTCTCCACCTACAGAAAGTACGTCTCCTGTGTTTCTATCTACTGCAACAACTGATGGTTCCCTTAGTACTATTCCTTTTCCTTTTATATACACTATTACTGTTGCTGTTCCTAAATCTATTCCTACATCTTGTCCAAATCCAAATTTTAACATGTAACTTCTTCCCTTCTTTTTTATTTTTGTTTCGCTTTTGTTACATTTTCGTTACGATTATATTACAAATTGTTAATTTTATCAATACATTTCATTGAATTTTTTAATTTTTTATATTATAATAATTACAGTTTAATAATTGCTTTATAATTTTGTGTGAAGATATGTATTTTTTATAATTTTTTCGGTTTCAATATACAATAAAAGAAATTCTTAAATAAATTAATGGCACTCTTCCACATTGTGAACTCTTTCCATTAATTTATTTAAGAACTTCTAATATTGTTTCATTCACACTCAAAAATTCTAAAAAATACATATCTTCACACACTATTACTATATTGAGTTTATAAAATTTTTATAAAATTTTAGGAGAATTTAAATGGAAAATTATATATATAATTCAAAATCAGAAAATGATACAAAAAAATTAGCTATTAAAATGGCTTCTATGTTAAAAAAAGGTGATTTAATTGTCCTTTGCGGTGAATTGGGTTCTGGAAAAACAAAATTTACAGAAGGATTTTTAACTTACTTTGGTTTAGAAAATGAAATTTCTAGTCCTACATTTACAATTGTTAATGAATATAAAAAAGATGATATTAATATTTATCATTTTGATGTTTATAGATTGGAGGATTCTTCTGAGTTCTATGCAATTGGTGGAGACGAATACTTTGAAAATGGTATCTGCCTAATTGAGTGGGGTGAATTAATTGAAGATGCACTTCCAAATGAATATATCAAAATTGATTTTTCAAGAGATGATTCAAATGAAAATGAAAGAATTTTAAATATTCAATCTATTGGCAACAAATATAATAATATTATTGATAGTTTGAAAGGAGAATAATTTTGAAAGTTTTAGCTGTTGATACTTCTAGTAAATTGTGTAGTGTTGCAATTTTAGAAGATACAAATTTAATTAAAAAATTAGAATTAGATAATGGTTTAACACACTCTGAAACATTGATGCCATTAATTAAACAATTGTTAAATGAATGTGAATTAAATTTAAGTAATATAGATTTATTAGTTTCAGACATCGGTCCTGGTTCCTTTACTGGTATTAGAATTGGAGTTAGTTCTTGCAAGGCTTTTTCAGATAGTTTGAACATCCCTTGCGTTGGAGTTTCTAGTCTTGAAGTTTTAGCTTATAATATCAAAGATGATGGAATTATTTGTAGTACTATTGACTGTAAAAATGACAACTGTTATTTTGCTCTATATCAATTAAACAGTGGTGTTTATAGTGTTTTAGAAGAACCTTGTGCAAAATCTGTTAACGATGTTTTAAGTTTATTAAAATCTGATTATAATAATACAAGTATTAATTTTGTTGGAGATGGAATCTCTCCTGCTCAATTATGTAATTTCTGTATTGATAAATTTAATGCTGACAAGTCTAATTTTGAAAGTTCTAAAGAAGAGTTCTGTTCTTATCTAAATATTGAAAATTTAGGAATTGCAGGTTTCACAAAATTTATTAATACAAATAAAATTGGCGAAAATATTTTACCTTTATATTTAAAAAAGCCACAAGCACAAATTCAATTAGAGGCTAAATTAAAAGGAAACATTTAATTTTCTAAATATTTTGTGTCTTAAGGAAGGAATGAGATTTATTATGGATTTAAAATTAAGCAAGATGTCTATTGAGGATTTAAAAAGTATAAAAAATGTTTTAGCTTCTGAATTTGATAATTTTTGGAGCTATGATGTTTTAGAGGAAGAATTAGAGTGTGACAATTCTTATGTAATTGTTGCTAAAGTTGGCGAAAATACTATCGTTGGTTTTGCTGGTTTAAAAGTTATTTTGGATGAAGCTGATATTATGAATATTGTTGTAAAAAAAGATTTTAGACATAATGGTATTGGCTCTGTTTTGTTAGAAAATTTAATTAATTATTCTAAAGATTTAAATTTAAAAACAATTACTTTGGAAGTTAATGAAAATAATCTTTCTGCTATTCGTTTATATGATAAGTTTTCTTTTGATAAATTGGGTATTAGAAAAAATTATTATGATGGAAAAAGTGATGCAATTATTATGAGTAAAAAACTATAAACCATTGGGTGAACCATTGTGGAAGTTGTTGAACCATTGGGGACGTTGTTGAATTGG
>CAMBEE010000024.1 GCA_945865665.1 uncultured Clostridium sp.
TGTTAGACATGTTAGACATGTTAGACATGTTAGACATGTTAGACATGTTAGACATAAAAATAAAATTATTTTAATAAAATTATTAAAAAGTAGTTGACAAAATAAAACAAACATGATATATTATAAGCATGGAACGGCAAAAAGCCGTAAAACAATTTTAGAGAGGTGAAAAAATGAAAATGGTAGAGAAAAAAGTAAAGGGCAATTGGATAGTAGAGATTGAATCTCAAAAATCTATTCTAGGTACAGTGTCATATGTATTATATGTTTTTGATAGGACATTTAGACAGTTTGTACTAATTAAACATTTTACTTCTTTACAAGAAGCAAAAAATTATTTCAATAATTTAATCAAAAAGTAGTTGACAAAATTAGAAAAAATAATACAAGCATAAAATTAAAAGATCTGTCGGGGTTTTTACCTCTGCGGATCTATTTACGAGGACCACCCTTTACTCCACACAGAATTCAAAATTTTAGTATATTAAAATAAGTGTAATATAAACAAGCATGTTATGAATAAGTATAGTATGAACAAGTGTAATATAGATATAAAAACTGTCAAGATAAATAAAAACTGTAAAGATAAATAAAAACTGTAAAGATAAATAAAAACCGCATCAGACAATGGGACGAATCTGATGCGGTAAGCGGATAACAGACGATAAAAGAATACCAATCTGTGGGAAGAAAAGTACAATTAATTTATAGCATACTTGCAATAAAATGTAAAGTACTTTATATTTAATTTATGACAGACGTAGAATACGAAAAACTAAGGGAAAAAGCTATTCATAATTTCAAATTAGTACCAAAAGATACTATTGTCTTTGACTTATGCGAAATTCCTAAAGACATACGTGTTAAATTACTTGAAGACCCTTATTATGTAAGCAAAACAAAGTCATCAAGAGCACAATCATTTATTGAACAGATAGAAACTCTAGATAATGTCATTGCTGGAGTGTATAATAATTCTGAAAAACCTAGTGATACTAGCAGTACAGTGCTTAAAGCTCTTGAAATGAAACAAAGATTATTATTTGAAGATTTAAATGTTACTAAAGATGAGACAAATGCATTAAATGTAACATTTATTGCAATGTCCAAAGAGGATTTTGATGCTAAAGAAACTGTAGAAATACACAAAGGCTCTGCTACAGTAGATTTAGGTGCTGATTTTGGTGTAAATGAAGATACAGATTCATTTGAAGCACGACTTAAAGCTGATGTAAAGCAAAAATTAAAAGAAAAAGAAGAAAATAAAACAGAGTAATAAACGAGTTTAAGGATAAAATTTGTAGTTTTTATACAAATTTTATATATATAAAACCATAAAAAGGAGGTAAAAATGCATACTGTTAAATTGCTTGAGCATCAAGCTCTTCTAGTACAGTCTCCTTTTGTCAATTCTGATATAAGATTTCATTTTTTAATAGCCGGATACGCCTCAGGCAAAACGTCTGGTCTTGTATATGCAATTTTACATACTGTTAAGAATCTTTTAGGAAAAAAAGATGAGGAAGGGCACAATCCAAAGATTTTAGTTGCTTCTAAAAACTTAACATTTATGAAAAAAACACTTACAGGACTTTTGGAACAAGACTTGAGAATGACTTGTTCAGAATATACATACGATAAAGCTCATAACATTATCACAATAGGCAATGTAGAGCTATTATTGATACCTGATGAAGATGAATCAAGTATATACGGTTTTTCATGCTACTGTTTCAAAGGCGATACTCTTGTTGCAACGTCAGAAGGAGACAAGAGAATTGACGAAATTAAAGAGGGGGATTTAGTTCTTACAAGAAAAGGTTTCAAGAAAGTAACACGTGCTTGGTGTAGTGGTGAGAAAGATTGTATATCAGTGAATGTAGAAGGCAAAAAGATTATTTGTACACCAGAGCACAGATTCATAGATAGTTTCAATAATGAAGTTAAAGCACAAGACTTGACAAAAACTACTTCATTAGTTAAAATAGATACTAAGGAGTGGCGAAAATGGTTAAGCGTGAATGGAAAAATAGAAAGAAGTCTGTCGTTGTTGACTTCAACGGCATCAGGTACTACAGGTATCCAGATTCTAAATCACACGGAAAAAGATGCTATTACACCTGTTCAAATGAGAATAAGAGGAAAGGTTATTCAACTTTGCACAGAGATATGTGGATTGCTGCATATGGATCAATTCCAGAAGGATATGATGTACACCACAAAGATGGAGACTTTCTTAACAATACTCTTGAGAACTTTGAGCTTATTACAAGAAGTGAGCATGCAAAAGAACACTGGAAACTACAACCAGAGAAGAAAAGAAATCATGCTCTTAAAGCTATTAAGAATGCTCAAAAGAAGGCTACTCAGATGTGGAAAAACACAGAATACAGGGAAAGACGTAGCAAAGAAATTAAAGAAAATATACAAAACAGGCATTTCAATTGTAGATGTAGAGTGTGTGGAAAAATATTTGATTCATGTATGTCAACGTCTTTATACTGCTCTAAAAATTGCAAAAAGCAGTATTATAATGCTACAGCAAGAAATAAATATGCAGCAAATAAAGAAAAACGTATTTGTGAAATTTGTGGAAAAATTTTCAAAACAAACAGATATGCAGTTACTAAAACCTGCTCACCTCACTGCAAAAACATCAAACGTGGTAGAACGTTGCAAAGTTTATGATTTAGAAGTTGAAGATGCACATGAGTTCTTTGCTAATGGAATATTGGTACATAATTGTTCCTTTGTAGATGAGCTTGATGAGCTTGATACTCAAACTGCTATGGCAGTAGTTAAATCAATAAATGACCGTACAAGACAGCAAATAGAAGGTATGAGAAGCTGTTTTATTATGTTTACAACTTCTTCACAAGGTCTTAAAGGTACATACCAAACAGTAATGCATTTCAATAAAAGTAATATAGGATATGTACTTATAAGAGCAAGAACAAAAGATAATATTTACTTGCCACCTGACTATATTAAGAACATGTATTCGATATACAACGAAAAAGAACGAGATTGTTTGCTGGAAGGTAAGTTTGTATCAATAGATTCTGGTCTTATTTTCCCTGATTATGACCCTAAAAATAATAAACTTGATAATGATTTATACGACTTTGTAAGAAATAATCCTGAATATCCGGTATACATTGGCCAGGATTTTAATTGTATGCAAGGAGATGTTTTAATAGACACATTAAGAGGTAAGGTTAAAATAAAGAATATAAAAAAAGATGATTATGTATTAACAAGAAAAGGGTATAAAAAGGTATTGCATAAAGTTTGTAAAGGCATTAAAATGGTACAAGACTTTAACAATGGTTTAGTAGGAACACATGACCATATAGCCATAACACCACAAGGAGAAGTAGAATTATGCAAAGCCAAACAGTTTTATTGCCTGAAGGAACAAAGTACAGAATCGTTAAAAGAAGAAAGAAAGGCACTTCTGAAATTATTGAAGTTGAAGAAGTTACTTTTGAAGGAAGGAAATACTACAGGAATTCACAAGGATGTACGCAGTGCAGATACTATTTTTACTCAGGTAAAAGAGCATTGCATAGAGATATATACGAGAAATATTTTGGACAAATACGGAAAGGAAATCATATCCACCATAAAAACGGAATCAATGATAACAGACCTGAAAATCTTGAAGAAGTTTCTCCTAAAGAACACACAGAAAAACATTTCTCTGAAAAAAATGGTGTCTATGCTGAAACTACAAAGAAAAGATTATCAGAATATCATATGTCAAAAGAAGGTAGACAAAAACACAGTCAGACATCTAAAAACGCTTGGAAGGAAGGAAAACATAATTGTACTGTTATTTGCGTTGATTGTAACAAACAGTTTGAAGCAAAAGTCAGAACTACTCAAAGATGTGAAGAATGCAAAAAGAAGTGGAATCTTTATAGAAAAAGAAAATGCTATAAAGGTATTGAAAGAACTTGTGTTGTTTGTGGAAAACACATTACAGGAGCAAGTTCAACAAAATATTGTGAAGAACACAAAAATTATTGGAAAAGACCAGATTGGAAAAGAAAGGTTTAGTAAGGTTTATGACATTGAAGTTGAAGATGCACATGAGTTCTATGCTAACAATATATTAGTACATAACTGTTTTGGAAACAATGCTGTAGCTTTTACTGTAATAGACAACTCAATTATAGCTATTAAAGATTATGAATTTCCAGACATACGACGTGCTCCGGAAGTATTCAGGTATGATTTTCCTGAAAATAGAATTGTGTGGGTTCCAGATATGACATATGAAAAGCATTTCAGTGAGTTTAAGAAAGAACTACGCATTTTTAAGATAGATTTAGCTCTAAGAAAATGTAATCCATTAGTAGGAGACAGAAATTTTGCTTGTAATAAGTTATTTGTAGCTCAAAGATTATTTATTTGCCCTATGTGTAAAGGTTTGGAGACTACTCTTCTCACCTGGCAAAAAGACCCGAGAACAGGACAACCGTATAAAGGTGGTAAGGGTGCACCTGACCATAAAGGAGACTGTTTAGGTTATGTTGTGCACTATTTACTTTCCTGGAAAAAAGAATTAAAATACTTGTACCGAGTAACTTTACAAAGGTTATATGATGCCAGGCGTGCAAGAGGTACCCAGGCTACTGAATTGGAGATTGATTCTCATGAAATTAACTGGGATAAGTTAAGTTTTATTAAACTTAAAGATGCACCGAACGTAGTGAATAATGGAGATTAAAACATGAGAGTAGATTTTAATGAAGTAAGAAAAATTATAAACGGTGAAAAATCAAATATAAAGTTTAATCTTAAAAACGGTACTAAAGTCGTTAAAGATGCATATGCCTTTAGAGGGTTAAGTATTGATGCTACAAATAAAATTCAGCAAATCGTAGAAGAAGGAATTAAAGAAGACACAGAAGAATTGTCAATTAAAAGCGGATATAAAAACTTAGATACATTAACAGATGTAAGAATTAGAGCTGAAACTAACATAGGTAAAATATTTAATCAATTACAGTCTGGAACTAAAGATTCTGTACATCAGTTGTACGCTAATTTAATAGAACGTGCTGAAGGTGGTAAAAACTGTAACATAAGAGATTCTATTATTAACTCAAGATGGAATATAGGTTCGTATGTAGATCCTGCACGAAGCTCATTTGCATTTCCCAATATTTACATTTCACCGTGGGAAGCTAATGCTTTATATTCTCAAAAAGGTATTTTTGAGAATGTTATAAATAAAAAATCAAAATCAATTTTATTGAACGGTATTAACTTTGAAAATCCAAAACTTTCACAAGAGCAAGTAGATAAAGTCAAAGAGAGCATGGAAGTTAAAAACTTCAAAAAAACTATATCTGATTTAACAAGAGATTCACTTGTATACGGTGGTAGTTTGTGTTTTCCTTTGTTCAAAAAAGATACACCTATAACTACATCTTTACCGGCAAGTACTTTGATTAAACTTGGCATTCTAAAAAAAGATTGCATAGATTATTTTGTTACTTTAGATAGATGGAATGTACTGATAGTACCACCTTATAATCCTACTTCTAAAGATTTTTTAGACCCTGAAATATATATAATACCATTTTTAGGTTCAGATGTACACAAATCACGAGTAGCACGTGTAGTAACAGCAGGACAGGCAGGATATTGGGGTAAAATTATCAATCAAGGATGGGGAATTTCAGACTTTTGTGGTTATGTACAATCTGGATTAAACTACAAAGTAGCAATTAAAAGTATACCTTTGATGATTCAGCAAATGTCAATTTTAGCCAGGATAATTAACATTGACGGAATACTTGCTACAGAAGGTGCTAATGCTTTAGATGCTGTAATTGAGCAGAATACAATACGTATGAGAGAAGCAAGCTTAGACAATCCTATTAACTTAGATGTTATGGGAGAGTTAAAAAGTATAGACAGAAACTTCTCACAAGTCCCAGAGTTGATGAGATTGCTGAGACAGGATTTTGCATCCGATGCTTCTTTACCTGAACCTTTATTGTTTTCCTCTGAAAGAGGTAACTTTTCTTCAGGAGACGACACACAAGGCAACTTATTCAAACAGAACGAATCTGTTCAGATGATCCATAAAGATATAGAAAGTTCATTTAAGCAGATTATGAAGATATTGATAATTGATACTTTAGGCGTATCTGATGAAATAATGAAAGCATTACCGTACACTAAAGTAACTTTTGACCAACCTGTAATAGCCAATGCTTTAGACAGAGCACAAATAGGTAAATTATATTCAGAGATTGTATTTAACTTAGTTTCTGCCAGAATACCTATAGATGTTGCTGTAAGTATGGCTGATAATAATATATCTTCTGACATGAGAACTTCTTCAGATATACTTGAGCAACTTAAAGAAATTCAATCTAGAGTAGATAAACAAGATGATATTAGAGCAGAACTTGAATTTGAAAGAGAAGAAGCTGAGATTGAAAATATAAAAAACTCTGCTACAGAAGATGAACAAAATAACACAGGTAGAAAAGGAAGCAAAGAAGGAGATGATAAAAATACAAAAGGTAAAAGCCCTGCAGAAGAGAATCGAGAAAAGGCTTTCAGTGATAAAAAAGAAAGCGGCTATTCTAAGTTAGATCAAAAAATTCACGAAAAAACAAGACTTGGAATGACTAAACGTAGTGAAAAAAAGGCAAAAGCAGAAAATAAAGCTGTTTAGGTATTTACACTAAATTAAAGTAATGCTATATTGTATACGGCATGGTACTGAGCGACTTTGGTTTCATACTGTACTGGTTAAACTCCTTTTTAGTGGAAGGTTATAACCTTCCACTAATTTTTAGATTTAATTACCGTGGATAGATAAAGTAAATGAAACTTAACTTTACAAACACTTCAGTTAAAGATACAGCAGAACCTTTCATACTACAAAAAGATGTTATCTTATGTAGATCTGGTATACAACTTTACCACAAAAGTGAAGTTGCATCTTTAATAACAGAGGATAACAAGCCTGCTGTAGAAAAAGAATGGTATAGAGAATATAGACCAGCTGCTGTTGTTGTAAAAGCACAAGAGAAATGTAAAAGTTTACCTGTAACTAAAGAACATCCTATAGATTGGGTAACATCAGAAAACTTTCCACAGCTTGCAGGTGGAGTTACTTCTAATGATATTAGTGTTGTAGCTTTGACCGGTGAAAGTGAAGGTGAAATAGGTATTCAGAGTAACTTAACATTTTTCACGCAAGAATTATATAATTATTACCTTGATAATAAAGAAGTGTCTCTTGGGTATACTTGTAAGAAACATTTTGTAGACAATCCAGAAGAAGTAGGGTATGATATCTTATTAGATGAAATTGTAATAGTAAATCATGTAGCAATTACTAGAGCAGGTAGAGGGGGATCTAGTGTGTCTATAATTGATACTATTTTAGGAGGGCTAAAACAAATGAAGTCAAATTTCTTCGGAGCATTGATAGCTAAGAAACAAACAGATTCTAAAGAATCTTTTGGTACTAAAGTTTACAATGCTGTAATTAAGGCTAAAGATGAAAAAGACAAAGAGCTTAATTCTGTTTTTGACGCTATAAATTCTTTTAAGGACGGCGAAAAGAAGGATAACATTATTGCTGTTATTAAAGATGCGTTTGAAAACAAAGAAAAGCTTAAAGGTAATGAAGAAGAATTTAAAAAAACAATCGACGCTATGTATTTGTCAATGTGTGAATGTAGCGTTGAAGAAATGACTAAAATGTGTACTTCAGCTAAAGATTCTGAGGATAAAGAAGAAGATTCTGAGGATAAAGAAGAAGATTCTGAGGATAAAGAAGAAGATTCTGAGGATAA
>CAMBEE010000025.1 GCA_945865665.1 uncultured Clostridium sp.
GTTGCGTATTGAACCGAGAAAATGTTTCAAATCATATACATATATACATTTTTTCAGTGAGCATTCCTCAGTTTTTTATTTAAGATTTTCTATTTTTCACTTCAATCAAACGGATACATATCAAATATATATAACCCTTAATATGGCAACTTGCACACAGAAATTCTCTAAGGCTGCGAATTTTTATATTATAAAAAAACATTTAATAACTACATTTTTTTCACACAAATTTCACAAAGCTCTTGTATTCTTATATAGAATTAGGTTATTATATAAATATAAAATCATTTCATTTAGGAGGTAATAAAAAAATGGATGAAAACGAACAAAATAATCAAAAATTTAAAGCTATACCAGTAACAGGTTCTACATCTTATAATAAGACTAAAAAGAACAAATCTGGTTTTGGAAAAAGTGTAATGCTACCTTTTGTTAGTGGCGTTGTTGGTTGTTCTGTTGTAATAGGAACTTGTTTCGGCGTTCCTTCAATCAGAACAAAACTTATAGGTAATACAGGTAGTTCTTCTATAAGTACATCAAATAATACTTCAACACAGTCTGATGGATATGTAAAACAAACTTCTTTAGAGAACTATTCAGATACTTCTGTATATGCAGCAAATAAGATTTTGCCATCAATAGTAGGAATAAAAATAGAATATACTGTAAATTCTACTTCTATTTTTGGTAGAAGTAATTCTTCTGCTGCAACTGCTTCTGGTTCTGGAATTATAATTAGTGAAGATGGGTATATTTTAACAAATAATCATGTTGTATCTTCAAGTTCTTCAGAATCAAATTCATATTATCAAATTTCAGAAGCTACAAAAGTTACTGTAACATTATTTAATGATGAGACTGAATATGAAGCAAAAATAGTTGGTCAAGATGAACAAACTGATTTGGCTGTTATTAAAATTGAAAAATCTGGTTTAACAAAAGCTGAATTTGCTGATTCTGATGATGTAAAAGTTGGTGAGTTTGCAATGGCTGTTGGAAATCCTGTAAATATGACAAGTACAGTTACAACTGGTATTATTAGTGCTGTAAATAGAAAAATAACAGATTCAGATGGAAAGACTTATACTTGTATCCAAACTGATGCCGCTATAAACTCTGGTAATAGTGGTGGTGCATTGGTTAATAGTGAAGGTAAAGTTATAGGTATTAATACTTTGAAATTATCTGGTACAGGTATTGAGGGAATTGGTTTTGCTATTCCTATCAATTCTACAACTGATATAACTTCACAATTGATTCAATATAGTAAAGTAAAAAGACCTTTTATAGGTATTTCTGGTATTGATTTAGATGAAACTACTGCTAAAAAATATAATTTAGTTGTTGGTGTATATGTTAAATCTGTAGAAGATTTTTCTTCTGCTGAAAAAGGTGGTTTAAAAGCTGGAGATGTAATTATAGAAGCTGATGGAAAATCAATAAAATCAATGGATGAACTAAACGAAATAAAAAATTCTCATCAAATTGGTGATACGATAAAATTAAAAATTAATAGAGATGGTTCTGAAAAAGAACTTACTTTAACTTTAGGTGAACAACCTTAACTTTTGATAAAATATATATAAACTTTTGCACGGTGAAGAATTTAATAATTAATAAATTCTTCACTTTTAATTCACACAATGGACAAAATTCATTATTATAATATCAACATAGTCAGGAAGTTATCTGACTCAAATAAAAAAACATCCCCTTTTATTTTCAAAAAAGAAGTAGGTTTAACACCTGCTTCTTTTAAATTATTACTAAATCCATTTCACTTGTAATTCTGTCATTTCCATATGCAAATATAATATAAATATTATTGTTACATATAAAATATTCTGATATGTTTTCTACTTTGTATATGTCACTTTCTGTATCTCTCGTAAAGATATTATATCCTAAATTTTTAAGTTCTTCCGCTTTTCTTTGTTCTTCTTTTATGTCTTTATTTATCTTGTCTTGCACTTCATTCTTTTTTAATTTGTAATTTTCCATTGTGTCTTCTAATGTTAGTTCTTTATTGTTTTGTAAATCATAATTAAATGTTTGAATTATGACTCTTTGTGCACTTGTTTCTTGTTTTAAATCAGAGTATATTATTAATGACATTATATTTTTTTCAATTGTTGCTTTATATTTTACTGTATAAATTATATTTTTATTTGTGCTTTTTGTTATTTCTTCTGCTTTTTCTTTAAATGTACTTTCTATTTCTTTATTAAATTTTTTTGCATATTCATTTTCTATATTTATATATGGTAAATTTACATTCATTTCGTAATTGTCTGTTTTTTCTTGTTTACTATAATCTGTATATATTATTTCTTTATCGTCTTCTATTTTTGATGTTTGATATTCGTCTTTGCATTCTGTATTGTTATCAAATATATTTTCAAAATTTGTTTTTAGTTCTGCTTCTTCTTCCTCACTTCTTTTTGTTATTTTGTTTATTCCAAATATGTTGTCTACTATGTCGTTTCCAAGTACTTGCACTCCTATTACTACTGCTATCGATATTATACAGATTATCATTATTGTTACATATATTATTATTCTTTGTTTTGGTATTTTTTCCTTTTCTGGTAATACTACATTCATTTATATATCATTCCTTTCCAAAAACACAGTCCAAATTGTAATTATTTTTATTTTTTCTCTTAATGTTTATAGTTTAATCTATTCGATTATTCGAATTCTTTTTTAGTATAACATTTTTTATAAGTTATGGTCAATATTTTTTAAATCAATAATAAGAAAAAGGTCTCCCAAAAAAGGGAGACCAGCGGTAAATTTTTTAAGCAGTTGCCATGCTCTCGAAGAAGACATTTACGATTTTATTTTTTTCTTTTTCCTTATCGCCTGTGAATTTTGAATCAAATGAAACTTTACTGTCTTTTTTTGTAGAAGGATTAAATACTCCAATTCCTTCTCCGTCTTTTAAAACCTGAAATGTTCCTCCTCTGAGCCACTTAAATGTTATCATGTTGCTTTTTTACCTCCTTGTGTGCTTTGTTTAAAAGTTACTTTTTTTATAATAACATATTTAACATAATTTTTCAATAGTTTTTTATTGATTTTTAGCACTTTTCATCGCATTTTATGATATTGTTCGACATAATTTTTCTTATTTTATAAAAGTTGACTATTTCTTAATTTTGAGGTATTATATATAATATTAAAAAAATTAAGAAATGAGGAATTAGAAAGTTATGATATGTTCAGAATGTAAGAAAAATCCAGCAATACTTTTTTATGAAAAAATAGATAATGGAAAAAGCACAATGGAAGGCTTATGCTATGACTGTGCTAAGAAAAAAGGAATAGATGCAACAGAAGTATTAGCAAAGCAACAAGATTTGTTATCAAAAGATAAAATTAATTTGGCAGATATGAATAAACAATTAGAAAATATATTCAAAGATTTTGCTGAAAATTTAGATATAAGCAATTTAGAAAATATCGATGGAGCTATCACTTTTGGTGCTTTAAACAACGATGAAGAAGATGATGAAGACATAGATGAAGAAAAACCAAAAATTGCAGGTGCTGCAATCCCTTTAGGGTCAATATTTTCAAATATGTTTGCTCAGAAAAATGTAAATAATGAAAATTCAGAAAAACAAGAAAATGGTAAGAAACAAATAAAAAATGATAAAAAGAAAAATGTAAAAACAAGTAAAAAGAAGAAATACTTAGATACTTATGGTACTAACCTTACAAATAAAGCAAAAAATAATGAATTAGACATTGTTATTGGTAGAGATAAAGAAATCCAAAGAGTAATACAAATTTTGAATAGACGTTCTAAAAATAATCCTTGTTTAATTGGTGAACCCGGTGTTGGTAAAACTGCAATAGCTCAAGGATTAGCTATAAAAATTGCAAATCAAAATGTTCCTGCAAAGCTTTTAAATAAAGAAGTTTATCTTTTAGATATGACATCAGTTATTGCTGGAACTCAATTTAGAGGTCAATTTGAGTCTAGAATGAAAGGTATTATTGATGAATGTAAAGAATACGGAAATATCATTTTAGTTATTGACGAAATTCATAATATAATAGGTGCAGGTGATGGTGAACATTCTATGAATGCTGCAAATATTTTAAAGCCTTCCCTATCTAATGGTGAAATTCAATTAATTGGAACAACTACTTTAAAAGAATATAGAAAATATATTGAAAAAGATTCTGCTTTAGAAAGAAGATTCCAACAAGTTTTAGTTGAAGAGCCTAATGTTGATGATTCAATTAAAATTTTGGAAGGCATAAAAAAATATTATGAAGAATATCATAAAGTAAAAATATCAACAGATGTTATTCGTCAAACTGTTGAAATGTCTGAAAAATATATTCATGATAGATTTTTACCAGATAAAGCAATTGATATTTTAGACGAGGCTTGTTCTAGAATCAACTTGGAAAATAAAGATTTATTTAAATTAGAGGTTTTAAGTAAAGAGTTAGAAAAGGTTCAAGCAGAAAAAGCGGAACTTGACCAAGCAGAAACTGACGAAGAATTCCAAAAACTTGCAGATTTGAAAACTCAAGAATGCAAATTAATAGAAGATATTGATAAATTAAAGAAAAAAATGAAGCCTAGAAATCTTACAATTCAAGACATTGCTACAGTTATTGAAAACTGGACAAAAATTCCTGTTAAGAAAATTACTGAAGCAGAAACTCAAAAATTATTAAATTTAGAGACAAATCTTCATAAAAGAATTATTGGTCAAGAAGAAGCTGTAAGTGCTGTTTCTAGAGCTATTAGAAGAAATAGAGCTGGACTTCAAAACGAAAAAAGGCCACCATCATTTATTTTTGTTGGACCTACAGGTGTTGGTAAAACAGAACTTGCAAAATCACTTGCATATGAAATGTTTGGTTCAGAAGATTCAATAATAAGAGTTGATATGTCTGAATATATGGAAAGTCACTCTACAGCTAAATTAATAGGTGCACCTCCAGGATATGTTGGTTACGATGAAGCTGGTCAATTAACTGAAAAAGTTAAGAGAAAACCTTACTCAATTATCCTTTTGGATGAAATTGAAAAGGCTCACCCAGATGTATTTAATATCTTATTACAAGTATTAGATGATGGAAAACTTACAGATTCACAAGGCAATACTGTTAGCTTTGCAAATACAATTATAATTATGACATCAAATGCTGGTTCAAATTTAAATAATAATTCTATTGGTTTCGGAAAACAAACTGTTGATAAATCTAAGATTGAAGATAGTTTAAAAGAAACTTTCAGACCTGAATTTTTGAATAGAGTTGATGAGATTATTGTATTTAATTCTTTGAATAAAGAAGAGTTATTACAAATTGTTGATTTGATGCTTGCTGATACAGTTAAAGCATTGAAACATAAGGATATTTCTTTTGAAATTTCTGATTCTGCTAAACAATTTATTTTGGATAAAGGTACTAATATTAAATTTGGTGCTAGACCTTTGAGAAGAGCTATTCAAAGATATGTTGAAGACGAAATTTCTGATATGATTCTTCGCTCTGAAGTTGTTGATGGGCAAACTATTGATGTTGATTTAAAAAATGATAAGCTTACTTTTAATGTTAAGAATTAATAATAAAAAGGTATGTTACAGCTCAGGTATTAACCTAATAAGCTGTAACAAAAGTATAATAAAAGGGAGTAAAAAACGATGTTTAAACATATACCAAATATATTAACAATAATAAGATTTCTATTTATACCAATTATTTTAAATTCCATATTTGATGGAAATTACATTTTAGGAATTATATTTTTCACTATATCCGGCTTGACAGATGTTTTAGATGGATTTATCGCTAGAAAATTTAATCTGGTTTCTAACTTTGGGAAACTAATGGATCCTTTGGCTGATAAACTAACTCAAATTTCTGTGCTTGCCGCTTTAGTTAGTGTAAAAATTATTCCTGTATGGATTTTAGCTATTGTTGTTCTTAAAGAATTAATAATGGTTGTGGGTGCTTCTTTCCTTTATGGAAAAGATGTTGTAGTTTATAGTAAATGGTATGGTAAATTAGCTACTGTTTTGTTTTATTTAGCTATTGTTGTTACATTATTTATTAAACAACTTGCTCTTACTGGTATTTGGCTTCATTTGGACTTAGCTATTTATTGTTGTGCTTTGGTTTGTACAGTTTTTTCTCTTATTATGTATGTCAAATGCTTGTACCAAGGTGGTTTTATTGATAAAAGCGATTTGAATAAAGAGACTAAAAATGTTGTGGTTAAGGATAAATGGAGTTTTAAAAAATAGAAAAAGCGGAGAACCACTGGGGACGTGAACCACCGGGGACGTTGTTGAAATGGTTGAAAAAA
>CAMBEE010000026.1 GCA_945865665.1 uncultured Clostridium sp.
GAACCCACGTCATCAGCTTGGAAGGCTGAGGTTCTACCATTGAACTACACCTGCATTGTTCCTGACAGTTATAGATTATAAATGATTTTCTTATAACTGTCAAGACTTTTTTTAAAATTTCTTAAATTTTTTGTCACATTTTTATAATTTGGGTTGTTGCAATAGTTTGCAGTCTTTTTATTAATACATTCCTTCCATTCCTGCTGCACCCATTCCATTATCGTGTCCACAATGGCAGTCTTTTTCTGGAATATCTGCAACTAGACTTTCTGTTGTGATAACCATTGATGCAATTGATGCTGCATTTTGTAATGCACTTCTTGTAACTTTTGTTGGGTCTACAATTCCTGATTTTTTCATATCAACATACTCTTCTTTGCTTGCATCAAATCCTACACCAACTTTTGATTTTTTAACATTATCAGCAATTACTGCTGGTTCTAATCCTGCATTTCTTGCTATTTGTTTTACAGGTTCTTCTAATGCTTTTAATACTATTGTTGCACCTAATTTTTCTCCACCTGTTAATTCATTTACTGTTTTTTCAACTGCTGGCGCTACATTTATTAATGCTGTTCCACCACCTGCAACTATACCTTCTTCAACTGCTGCTTTTGTTGCAGAAAGTGCATCTTCAATTCTTAATTTTTTATCTTTCATTTCTGTTTCAGTAGCTGCACCAACTTCGATTACTGCAACTCCTCCAGCCATTTTAGCAAGTCTTTCTTGTAGTCCTTCTTTATCATATTCACTCTTTGTTTCATTTATTTGAGCTTTTATTTGTCCAACTCTATCTGCTATTTGTTGTTTATCTCCTGATCCGTCAACAATTATAGTATTTTCTTTTTGAACTTTTACTTGTCTTGCTCTACCTAGTTGTTCAATTTGTGTATCTTTTAATTCAAGTCCTAAGTCTGATGTTATAACTTCTCCACCTGTTAAAATTGCGATATCTTGAAGCATTGCTTTTCTCTTATCACCAAATCCTGGAGCTTTTACAGCTACAACATTTAATACACCTCTTAATTTATTAAGTACTAATGTTGAAAGTGCTTCTCCTTCTATGTCGTCACAAATTATTACTAATTTTCCTGATTGTTGCATCAAGTTTTCTAGTAATGGTAATATTTCTTGAATATTACTTATTTTTTTATCTGTAATTAAGATGTATGGATTATCAACTACTGCTTCCATTTTTTCTGTATCTGTTACCATGTATGGAGAAACATATCCTTTATCAAATTGCATACCTTCAACCACATTTAATTCTGTATTTGATGTTTTTGATTCTTCAATTGTGATAACTCCGTCTTTTGAAACTTTTTCCATAGCTTCTGCAATTAATTCTCCAACTTCATCATTATTTGCAGAAATGCTTGCAACTCTTGCTATATCTTCTTTTCCGTTTACTGGAACACTTATTTTTTTCAATTCTTCTACTGCTGAATTAACGGCTTTGTCAATTCCCCTTTTCATTGCCATTGGGTCTGCACCTGCTGCTACATTTTTAACTCCTTCTTTAATCATACTTTGAGCTAAAACTGTTGCTGTTGTTGTACCATCACCTGCAACATCATTTGTTTTTTCTGATACTTCTTTTACAAGTCTTGCTCCCATATTTTCAAATTTATCTTCTAATTCAATATCTTTTGCTATTGTAACACCATCATTTGTAATTAGTGGTGCACCAAAACTTTTGTCTAATACAACATTTCTTCCTTTTGGTCCTAATGTAACTTTAACTGTATCAGCTAATTTATTAACTCCTTCTAATAAAGATTTTCTTGCATCTTCTCCAAATTTTATTTGTTTTGCCATTTTAAATTCACTCCCATCTTTCGGGATTGGGGGACGGGTCTTCAATCCCGATTTTTTTACTTTTTATTTTTAGGGATTGAAGACCCGTCCCTCAATCCCGATTTTTTTACTTTTTATTTTAGGGATTGAAGACCCGTCCCCCAATCCCGATTTTTTATTCTACTATTGCTAAAATATCATCTTGTTTTACTATTAAATATTCTGTTCCTTCGTATTTTACTTCTGTTCCAGAATATTTACTTACTATTATATTGTCTCCTTTTTTTACATACATTTCTTCATTTTTTCCGTCTATTTTCTCTCCTGGTCCTACTTCTATTACTTCTGCAATTTGTGGTTTTTCTTGTGCACTACTTGCTAAGATTATTCCACTTTTTGTTGTTTCTTCGCCTTCTTTCATTTTTATTAATACTCTACTTCCTAATGGTTTAATCATGATATTACCTCCTTCAATTTTTCCATTTAAGAATGTTTTACTTTTTATTTTTAGCACTCTTTTTGTTTAACTGCTAATAATTTATACCTTTTTTTAGCAATTGTCAATAGAGTTTGCTAAAATTCACATAGAATTCACATTTGACTATATATTGTATTCAATATTTAATTTCAATATAACCTTTAGTATTTTAATTTTCATATTTTTAATATATTAAATAGTATCGAAAAGTAAATAAAAAAACTCAGCAAAAAGAGAAAAATGAGTGAAAATTTCCACTCATTTTTCTCTTTTTGAAACATACCCTAACCTTATGATGCAATTTCATCAGAATCAAGATAAATCTTTGTGTCCCCTTTTGCATTGAAAATGTACATTCTGTCATACAGAAGAGTTTGCATCCACATTCTTTTTATGACTGCCATTATTTTATCCTTTTTAGCATCAATAATCCACTGGTTTTTTACTGACAGATCTATTTTTGCGTTAACTCCATTTTCCTCTGTCAGTTTCATAATCCCCATTAACTCGTCTGACGGATTATACATAAGTAAAACTTTCTTTGTCTTTTCATATCCAAGACCTTCTTTCGCTTCTGCTGCAAAACCTGCTTTAACAATCATCCTAGCTTGTGCCGGCATATTATCGTATGTATGCTCGACATTTTCAAGTTCGGCAAACCATTCCTCTGTATCTTTTTCAGATGCTTCTCTTATTGTATACCCCGTCCGATCCACATACTGAAAATGTTCCTCTCCATCAGATCCCCAAAAATAAGTATTAGAAATTGTACCGTCATCTCTTATTAAAGGTTCTATCTGGATCCTCTCCCACTTTTTTTTCTCAACTCTAATTTTTGTCATGTTTCTTTTTCCTCCTGTAATAAAACATTTTTATGTTACCTATAAAATATTATACTACAATTATCTAGATTTTGCAACCCTAACCAATTCAACAAACAATGGAGCAGGTCTATTAGGTCTAGACTTCAACTCTGGATGGAATTGTCCTGCAATAAAAAATGGATGTTCTTTTTGAGAAAGTTCAACAATTTCAACTAATTCGCCATCTGGAGAAGTTCCTGAACAAATCAAACCTGCATTTTCAAGTCTTTCTTTATAATCATTATTATACTCAAAACGATGTCTATGTCTTTCTGCAATTTCAGTTGTACCATAAATTTTTTCTGCTAATGTTCCTTCTTTAATAACACATGGATAACTTCCAAGTCTCATAGTTCCACCTTTTTTATTAACTGATTTTTGATTTTCCATTATATGAATTACTTGATTTTTTGATTTTTCGTCAAATTCTTGTGAATTTGCATCTTTTAATCCTAGCACATCTCTTGCATATTCAACAACCGCCATTTGCATTCCTAGGCAAATTCCTAAAAATGGTATTTTGTTTTCTCTTGCATATTTTATTGTTTCAATTTTTCCTTCTATTCCCCTATTTCCAAATCCACCTGGAACAATAATTCCTTGGAATTCTTTAAGCATTTCTTCTGCTGTATCTTTTGTTATTTTTTCTGCATCTATCAATTTAATTTCTGTTTCCACATCATTTGCAAATCCTGCATGTTTAATGCTTTCAATTACTGATATATATGAATCTTCTAATTTAATATATTTTCCAACTATTGCTATTTTTACTTTTTTATTCTTATCTATTTTTCTTATTTTTTCTATCATTTCTTCCCATTTTCTGTTGTCTGGTATATATCTATCTAATTTCAAATGGTTACAAACTTCTCTTGCTAATCCCTCTTCTTCAAGCATTAGTGGTACAGCATATAAGCAGTCAGCAGTTTTATTTTGAATTACACTTGTCTTTCTAACATTGCAAAATAAAGCCAATTTTTCTCTTATATTGTCTGGTATATCTTGTTCTGTTCTACATACTAAAATATCTGGTATAATTCCATAACTTTGTAATTCTTTTACTGAGTGTTGTGTTGGTTTTGACTTTATTTCATTTGACCCAAATATATATGGCAATAAAGTTACATGGATAAAACATACATCTTCTGGATTTTTTTCTAGTCCTACTTGTCTAATTGCCTCAATTATTGAAAGCCCTTCAATGTCTCCTACTGTTCCACCTACTTCAGAAATTACTATATCTGTGTCTGTATTTTCAAATCCATATATTTTTTCTTTTATTTGATTTGTTATGTGAGGAATTACTTGTACTGTTTTTCCTAAATAATCACCTCTTCTTTCTTTTTCTATTACTTCTGAATATATTTTTCCCATTGTGATACTTGAATTTTTTGTTAAGTTTTCATTTATAAATCTTTCATAATGTCCTAAATCCAAATCAGTTTCTGCTCCATCGTCTGTTACAAAGACTTCTCCATGTTCATATGGGTTCATTGTTCCTGGGTCTACATTGATATATGGGTCGAATTTTTGTATTGTTACCTTATATCCTCTATTTTTTAATAATCTCCCTAGTGATGCGGCTGTTATCCCTTTTCCCAATCCTGATACAACTCCACCTGTTACAAATATGTATTTTGTGTTCATTTTATTCCCCCTTCTAAAAAACCAGAATTAAGATTTTGTACGCAGTGCAAATTGCTACAAAATCTAATTTTTGCCATCTTTATCTTCTACAGAATGTTATCATATTATGATTTCTTTCCTAGAATATAAAAATAAAAAAAGATTAAAAAATTCTTCCAGCAAATGCGGTTTTTTTTTAATCTATTATTATTTTAACACTTGCCTTTTTATTTGGCAAGTGTTTTTCTTTTTATTTTATTTTTTGTTACAATTTGGTTACAATTCACAGCCTAAAAAAATTTGTGTGTGCAAGTTGCCACCTTAAGGGTTATATATATTTGATATTGTATCCTGTTCA
>CAMBEE010000027.1 GCA_945865665.1 uncultured Clostridium sp.
TAATTAAGACATTTTCTCAAATGATTTATTAAGACATTATCACAAATGAATTATAGAATTGTAACTGCAGTTCCGTAAGGGGTTGACAAATTTGTAAAAAAATTGTATACTAAAGAACGTATTTTGGCAGAAGTAATATAATAATATAAGGAGTAAAAAAATGAAAATAAAATTAAATATAAAAAGCATAATATTTATGGCAATAATAGCAATGGCAAGTCTGCTTTTTATAAACATAAGCTTTGCAGCAAATACAGGAAAGGTTATAGTCGAAACAGCAAAACTTAGGGAACAGGCAAATACAGACTCTAAAGTATTAGAATTAGCATCACAAGGTGACGAAGTAGAAATCTTAAGTGAAGAAAACGAATGGTACAAAATAAAATATAAAAACATAACAGGATATTTAAGAAAGGACTTAGTTCAAGTTGATAATAAAGAAGCTGCAAACACAACAAATAATAAAAATGAAACAACAAATGAAGCAAGTGAAAATACAAATGAAAATACAATAACAAATACTACAGAAAATAATGTAACATCTGAAAATACAGCAACAGAAAAAAATGATGAACAAAATGAAACAGAAATAGTAAAAAATGAAAAATACAAAATAGTAGAAAATATTAAAATAAAGGTAATACCATTAATAAGCTCAATAGAGTTAGAAGAAGTACAAAAAGATGCAGAAATAGAAGTAGTAGAAATTTTAGATAACTGGGTAAAAGTAAAAACATCAAGTGAAAAAGAAGGATGGATAAGAAAAGAAAAATTAACAACTATCCAAACAGAAACTGCCAATACAGAAAATACAACAAATGAAACAACAGAGCAACCAACAACAGAACAAACTACTCAACAACCAGAAACAATACAACAAACAAATACTACAAAAACAATGTATGTAAATACACAAACAGCAAATTTAAGACAAAAAGCTGATAAAACATCACAAGTAATTAAACAATTATCACAAAGCACAAAAGTTACAGTAATGTCAACTGATAATGGATGGGCATATGTAGATGTAAATGGAACAAAGGGTTATATAGCAGAAAGCTTATTAACAACAACACAAAAAGAAACATCAAGAAGTGGACTAACAACAAGGGAACAAGCTACAACAAATAATAGTGCAGTAAAATCAACAACAAAAAAAAATACAGCAGTAACAGAATCTACAACAACATCAGCATCAGGAAGTGCAGTTGTATCATATGCACAACAATTTTTAGGATGTAAATATGTATATGGTGGAACAAGCACAAACGGATTTGACTGTTCAGGATTTACTCAATATGTATATAAACATTTTGGAATAAATTTAAACAGAACAGCAGCTGCCCAATACAGTAATGGTAAATCTGTTACAGAGTTACAAGCAGGCGACTTAGTAATGTTTGGAAAATCAGGAATAAATCATGTAGGAATATATATCGGGGGAAATACATTCATACACGCTGCAAATCCAGGTAGAGGTGTAACTACAGATTCACTTTCTACAGGATATTACAAAACAAATTACGTCGGAGCAAAAAGAATTTTTTAAAAGCAATTTTAGGAGGTAATATTGAAAAGACCGATTTTTGTTGCAATTATAGGATATATATTAGGAATAATAGTGGGACTATACTTACACATAAGTATAGTCCCATTTTGTATTATATTAATTGCAATGTATATGATTCATAAAAATATAAATTATACTAATAATCAAAGAAATAATAAGCTAAAAATGTTTTCAATAAAAAGATATTTTAGATATTTAAAAATATTTATTAATGCAAAAGTTATTGCTTTGGTATTGATATCAGCAATGGTGTCAAATACAATAGTGCTACTTCAAAACCAAAGATACAAAAAAATTTATAATGAATTATCAGAAAAAGAAAATATAACAATGGTAGGAAAAGTTATAGGTAATAAAGAAGAAAAACAATACTATAACAAATACAAAATTGAAACCAAATTGCAAAATCAAAAATACCGATTTTATATTATGACAGATAAAAAAATACAACTAAATTATGGTGATAAAATAAAACTAAATGGAGAATACCAAGAACCTGAAATCCAAAGAAATTATAAAGGCTTTAATTATTCTGAATATCTAAAACAATTAAAAATATATGGTACAATAAAATGTTCAAAAATTGAAATGATTAACCAAAAAGCAGACATCAATATTTTCAAATTTACAAATGAAATATCAAATAAAATGATACAAAATACCAAAAAAGTTCTTGATGAAGAAACATCTTCAATTTTACTTGGACTCATATTAGGATATAAAACAGACATAGACGGAAATACACAAGAAAACTTCAGAAATGCAAGTATGGCACATCTTTTAGCAGTATCTGGAATGCATATTACATATGTTATTTTAGGAATTAATATCATTTTAAGAAAAGCTTTAGGAAAAAGAAAAACATACATTTTTAGCATCTTTGTATTAATATTTTATATGTTTATCACAAATTTTTCACCATCAGTAACAAGAGCAGGAATTATGGGAATAATGCTTTTATTTTCAAAAATAATATATAGAAAAAATGACATATTTACATCTATGTCAATATCATTATTTTCAATTTTAATTTATAATCCATTTCTAATTTTAAATATTGGGCTTCAACTATCGTATATAGGAGTTGTTGGAATTGTAGTATTTAACAAAGAGATAATTAAATATCTTAAAAATATTAAAATCAAAAATAAATTTTATAAATATAAAATAAAGCCTAGAATCCAGAAAAGTTTAGACGCAATAAAAGAAATTATCTCAATTTCCTTATCAGTTCAATTAGCAATAATGCCAATATTATTATCAAATTTAAATACATTTAACCCATATTTTTTAATATCAAATTTAATTTTAAGTATTGTGGTAGGTCCAATAGTAATCACAGGATTTTTATTTATAATATTGGCGTTAATAAATGTTAATATTGCAAGTTTGTTTTCAAAAATAATTACATTAGGAATTAAAATATTAATTTACATATCAAATTTAGGTAAAATGCCATTTTCAAAAATTTATGTACCAACACCAAGTCTATTTTTGATTATATTGTATTATTTGACAATAGGTACAATATTATATATGTGCAAAGTTTATTCAGCTAAAAAACCAAATATAACGCAAATAAGGGTAAGAAATTTGATAGCTATTATAAAAATGAAAATAAGAAATAATAGACAAAAAATTAGGAAGATTTTTGTAATAATAATTTTAGCAATTATAGCCATAAATTTAATTCCTCAAAGCCTAAAAATTTATTTTATTGATGTTGGACAAGGTGATGCAACATTTATTGTAACTCCACATAATAAAACAATTTTAATTGATGGCGGAGGGAGCAAAGATTTTGATGTTGGTAAAAATACACTATTGCCATACTTACTAGATAGGGGGTACAGCTCAATTGATTATCTTATACCGAGCCATTTTGATAATGACCACATAGGTCGGTTTGCTATATTTGATGCAAGAAATAAAAGTAAAAAATATCATAATAGGAAAACAATATGAAGCAAGTGAAAATTATAAAAAGTTTGTTAATATTGTAAAAGAAAAAAATATAAAAGTAAAAGCAGTTGAAGCTGGTCAAAAAATAAATATTGAAAAAAATCTTTATTTTGATGTCTTATGGCCAAGTCGGAAACAATATGATTTCTGAAAATGCAATTAATAACAATTCTTTGTTATGTAAGTTTAAATATAAACAGTTTTCAATGATATTTACAGGAGATATTGAAGAATTGGCAGAAAAAGCAATTTTGAATAAATATGGAAAATCAAGTGAACAAATATTAAATTCTACTGTTTTAAAAGTTGCACATCACCGGATCAAAAACATCTTCAAGTAAGGAATTTTTGACTGCTGTAAAACCACAATATGCATTTATTGGAGTAGGAAAAAATAATAAATTTGGACATCCATCAGATATAACAATTCAAAATTTAAATGCAAGTAAAGTTAAAATTTTTAGAACTGACGAAATGGGGGAGATAGTTTTAAAAACAAATGGAAATAGAATAAAAATATCCAATAAAGTATAAATTATGAAAAATCTGTAAATAATAAAAGAAAAATTACGGAGGAAATCATATGAAAAAAGTGTGGATAATTGGGCTAATTATAGTAATTATAATAATAGGAATCATTTTAGGGATTTTTATATATAACAACAATGCCAATAATAATAAACAAAACAGTATAGTGGAAAATGAAATAAATATTGTTTCAGAAAAGGTTACAGATGAATGCACAGAAGAATATCAAAATAGCGAAAAAGAAATTGAAACAGATTCACAAGAAGAAAAGATATCACCAAATTGTTTGCTAACTTTGAAAAAGTATTATGAAGAATGTAACCACACTATAAATGAATATGTTGATATTCCACAAGATTTAGTAAATGGAACAGAAGAAGATTTGAAAAATGAATATCCATATTGGCAGGTAGAAAAATATTCAAGTAATGATATAATTTTATATAAAGAATTTAATAGTAATTGTGGTCAACATTTTGTTTTAAGAGAAAATAATGGAAAGATTACAGTTTATAAGATAAATGAAAATAATGAAGAAAAGGTATATGAGAATACTGAAATTTCAGTTGAATATTTGTCTGAAACTGATAAAATCAAAATTAGTGAGGGAATTAGAGTTAATGGAATAGAAGAACTAAATCAATTGCTTGAAGATTTTGAATAGGGAGAACCACTGGGGACGTGAACCACCGGGGACGTTGTTGAAATGGTTGAAAAAA
>CAMBEE010000028.1 GCA_945865665.1 uncultured Clostridium sp.
TTTAACAACGTCCCCAATGGTTCACAATGGTTCACAACGTCCCCAATGGTTCATTTTTTCATATTATCTCCATATCTCTTAATTTTCTGAGTAGTAGTTTTTTCAAACTCTTTATCTCTAACAGCAAAATTCTTAATATGTTTATAATTAGGTATTTTACTATTAACACCAGAAACTACATCAGCCATAATTTTCTTAACTTCTTCCTTTGTAGGAACTGTTCCCTTCAAATATTCTTTTATAGCATCCATATTAGGGAAAATTTGAGCATTAACATATGTCTCATCATCATTTTCTTTTTGAATTCCCATAACTAATGCTTCTGAAATTAAAGGACTATCATTTAAATATGCTTCAATTTCCTCTGGATAAATATTTTTCCCGTTTTTTGTTACTATAACGCTTTTACATCTACCTGTAATATATAAAAATCCATTTTCATCAATTTTTCCTAAATCTCCTGTATGGAACCAACCATCTTTTAAAACTTTTGCAGTTTCTTCTGGCATATTGTAATAACCAAGCATTACATTTGGTCCTTTTACTATTATCTCTCCAACACCTTCACTGTCTGGATTATCAATTTTGTATTCTACATTTGGTATCGGCAAACCTGCACTATCATTTCTTTTAAAGAAATCCGTGTTTCCTGCAACTAATGGTGCACATTCTGTTAAACCATATCCTTGCAAAGAATTTAATCCTAATTTATCAAATGTATCTGCTATTTCTGGATTTACAGCTGCAGCTCCTACTATAAATACTCTTAATCTTCCACCAAGTGAATTTTTAACTTTTCTTTTTACTATTCCTTTAATATAGAATGGTAACTTATCAATTATATTTTCATTTTCTTTTAGATTTTCTGTATATTTTTTAGGCAATGTTTTTTGTATGCTCTTCATTATTTTTTGATACATTTTTTCTAAAAGTAATGGCACACATAATATAACTGATGGGTGATATTCTAGCATGTTGCTTGTTATATATCTTAAACCTTCACAATGGCAAATACTTGCACCACTATATAATGGTAATAAAAATCCTATTGTACATTCATATGTATGATGCAATGGTAAAATTGAGAAAAATAAGTCACTTCTTTTTACTTTTACTATTCCATATATTGATAAAATATTTGAGCAGATATTTCTTTGTGATAAACATACTCCTTTGGCATTGCCAGTTGTTCCTGATGTAAATAATAATATTTTTAATTCGTCAGGATTTACTGTTATTTTATCAAATTCTGTATTTCCTTCTTCTACCAAAGTTTTTCCACTTTCCATTTGAACCTCAAATGATAATGAATTACCTTCTTGTATTTTACTATCAAAATCAATAAATAATGTCTCTTTATTTTCTAGTTTTTCAATATTTTCATTTATTTTCTTTAAATTTTTGCTATCTCCTAAAATGCATTTGCTTTCAGAAACATTCATAAAATTAATCACATCATCTGAATGTAATTCTTTATCAATTGGCACAACCACTCCTACTATTGATGCAGCTAAATATGATATTGCCCATTTATATGAATTTTTTCCTATAACTGCAATTCTTTTATTTAAAAGTCCATTTTCAATTAAACTTGTCCCTAATGCTGTTACATCTGCTTTTAATTCTTCATATGTTTTGTCATAAATTTTTCCATCTTTATCTTTTAATTTAAATGCTGTTCGTGTTTTGTAAATTTCTGCTGACCTATCTAGCATCTGCTTAAAGTTTGTAACTTCTTCGCATTTATGATATTTTTGTTTTAATTCTTCTGATATTTTTTGTTTTTCTTTCATTCTAAAACATATCCTTTCATTTGTTTTTATTTCTATAAACATATTTATATTCTATACTAAACCCATGCAACATCAAGAAATTTGTTTTTCTATATTATTCATATCTATAAAAATTGAAATCTGTTTTATTTTCTACAACAATACTTCCATCATTTATTGACTTATCTTCATTTTCATATGGTATATCAAAATATACAGTTGTTCTAAATTTGTGATTTTTATTGTTTTCTATTTCTATATCAAATGATATTGATGTATTTATTGATTTTACTGAAACCCCACATCTTTTTAATAGCTTTCCATTATATGTTATTGGATTTTGTGTGTCTGTCATTGTATAGTCTGTTTTGATATTTTGATTTACATAGCTTAATGTTATTGGGTTTGCACAATTGTTGTATAGCACTGGCTTACTTAGGTCTGTTTCACTTGCTGATGTTGTTTCAAATTGTAATTCATTTTCAATTTTATTATTTTCGTTTATTTCACTTTTTGCAAAATCATTCACATTTTTATAATATAAGTTTCCTGTTCCTAATTCTGGTTTTTTTGTAAATTTTATGTTTGTTATTTTTACGTTTTTTAATGTATTTTCTGCTGTATTCTTTTCTTTTGATTTTTCAGCATCTATTTCAACATTATTTTCTTCTGTATTTGTGTTTTCTTCTTCATTTTGTTTTTTCTCATTTTCTTCTTGTAAAGAATTATTATTTAAAAAAATTGCTATATCTGTGTATGCATATAAATTTTCTATTGTAAAATTAGTTTGTGAGCTTGTCTTATTTTTTGAATCACAACTACTAAAAAAAACTATCTTATCTATAGAAAATACTGTCTTTTCGTTTTTTTCTGAAAATGATGCAACATCACTTTCAAAATTTTTCTTACGCTTTAATTTGTTATAAACTTGATTAAATAGAAAAACTAATATTATTATTAAAGCAATTATTAAAAAGCTAAAAATTATTTGTTTTAATAATATATCTTTTTTAGATTCTGTCCTTTTTTCTTTTCTCTTTTTTCTTTCATTTTTCATTTTCTTTTGTTCCTCCTACATATATTTTGTTATGAGCCTATTTTCATGTAGACTTTTTGCTCTATAACTATTTTATTAATTAATATAAATTAAAATTCCAAAATATATGTAATTTTCTTTAAATATCTTATTACATTTTTAGCTTAAAATCAAGTTTTTTAAAATTTTTATAAATTTTTTTGAATTTTTTTTATAAAAGTATTGACATTTTATTTTAAATCTTGTATACTAGTCAATGTCGAAAGGACATGGTCGTTTAGCTCAGCTGGGAGAGCATCTGCCTTACAAGCAGGGGGTCATAGGTTCGAGCCCTATAACGACCACCATTCTTTTACGGCCTGGTAGTTCAGTTGGTTAGAACGCTAGCCTGTCACGCTAGAGGTCGACGGTTCGAG
>CAMBEE010000029.1 GCA_945865665.1 uncultured Clostridium sp.
CTTCTACTGCGTCAATTTTATTGTTTAAGCTTTCTTCTACTGCGTCAATTTTATTGTTTAAGCTTTCTTCTACTGCGTCAATTTTATTATCTAAATGTTCTAACTTACCATTTATTTCGTCAAATTTTTGCAATACAATTTTTTCAAATTCACTACTCATATTATCCCTCCTTTCCCTATTTTTTTTGCCTTTTGAACTAATTTTTAATATAGGCACAATATGAAATACAGATATAATTTCTTTGAACTCTGAATGAGTTTGAATTAAAAAATATTAGATTATAATACTATGAATAAAATACCAAAAAATAAGTATGGCATTATAATACCATACTTATTTGTAAAAATCAACTACTTATTGTAAATTTTCTAATCTTTTTTCATTTTCTATAATTGTCATTATAATTTGAACAGTTTTTTCCAAATCATCATTTTTTATAACGTAGTCATACAAATTAATTTTAGACTCTTCATATTCCAATCTATTAAGTCTTAATTGCATATCTGCTTCAGACAAATTATCTCCACGATTTATAAGTCTATTTTTTAGTTCTTCTTTATCGACCTTTAAGAAAATAGTAACTAATTTTGTATCATTTCCTAATGTTTTTATTAGGTTCTCTGTTCCATTTACTTCTATGTCTTTTACTATTATTTTTCCACTTTCAATTTTTTCATTCATTAATTTTTTTGATGTTCCGTAATAGTTTTCGTGATGTAAGTCATATTCGTAAAATTCTCCATTGTTTATTTTTGTTTTAAATTCTTCTTTTGTTATAAAGTGATATTGTATTCCTTCTTCTTCTCCTGGTCTTGGGTCTCTAGAAGTAAAAGATGGAAGTGATATTACATTTTTCATCCTTTTAATTAGCTCTTTTTTTATTGTGTCTTTTCCAGCACCAGAAACTCCTGATAAAATTACTAGCATTTTTATTCTCCTTTACTATTCTTCATTTTTTTCTGTTTCTGTTTCTTCGTCTTTTTCTGATTTTATTTCTTCATCTTTTTCTTCTACATCAGTGCTTTTTTCGTTTTCTTTTTCATCTTCTTGTTTTTTGCTTTCTTCTTTATTTTCTGATGTAGCTTCTGGCATTTCTTCGTCTTCTCTTATAATTGTAACTTTTCCTTCTGCTATTTCATTTGCTGCAAGTGTTACTGGAGATTCTTCTTTAACTTTTGTTAATGGTTCATCTCCCATTGCAATTTGTCTTGCTCTTTTTGATGTAGCTATTACTAGCTCATATCTGTTTTTTGCTTTCTTTAATAATTCTGTAACTGTTGGTTTTACTATCATTTTTGTTTTCCTCCTAATTTTTGTTTTTAAAACCGCGTTTTAAATAAAATTGATACGGCCAAAATTGTAATTTTTCAACTACTAGTCTTCTTCTTGTAATTGTGCTGAAGTAGTTGTAATATCTTTATCAAGTCTACCAGCTACTGTTTCTGGTTGTACAGCTGATAATATGATATGTCCTGAGTCTGTTATTATTACAGCTCTTGTTCTTCTTCCACATGTTGCATCTACTGCTGTTTTATCATCTTTTGCTTCTTGTACCATTCTTTTTATTGGTGCTGATTCTGGGCTTACAATTGCTACTATTCTGTCTGCTGAAACTATGTTTCCAAATCCTATGTTTACTAATTGCATAATACTCCATCCTTTCTCTCACTTAGCTCATTTTTTTCTATTATTTTTTCTATCATAGATTTTTATTCAATATTTTGTATTTGTTCTCTTATGTCTTCAATTTCTGTTTTTATATCTATGACTCCATTTGTTATTTCTAAATTATTTGCTTTTGAGCCTATCGTGTTTGTTTCTCTGTTCATTTCTTGTATTATAAAATCTAATTTTTTACCAATTGTTTCATTTTGGTTGTTTGTTATTAGATTTCTAAATTGATATATATGACTTTTTAGTCTTGTTATTTCTTCTTGAATTGAACATTTATCAGCATATATTACAACTTCTTGTGCTATTCTTGATTTGTCTATTTCTTCTGTTTTTAATATTTCTTGTATTCTCTTTTCTAATTTTACTACATATTCTTCAATAAGTCCAGTAGATTTTGAAGATATTTCCATTATTTTGTTTTCTATTTTACTTATTCTTTGTAGTAAATCTTGTGCAATTTTTTCTCCCTCAATTGCTTTCATTTCTACAATTTTGTTTGTTGCTTCAGTTGTTACTTGTATAATTTCTTGTTTTATTTTTTCGTCTTCTTCGTCTGCTTTTATTGTTAATATGTCTGGAAATTTGGCTATTTCCATTACTTCTATGTTGCTTGATATTTTTTCTTCTTCAGCTAGTTCTTTTAGTTGTTCTATATATAGTCTTGCTAGTTCTTTGTTTATTGTTATGTTTTTTCCTTCTTTACTATTGTTTTCGTATGTTATAAATACGTCGACTTTTCCTCTTTTTATTTTTTCAGAGATTTCTTTTTTTACTGCTTCTTCTAGATAGCTTAGTGTTTTTGGCATTTTTATATTTATGTCTAGATATCTGTGATTTACACTTTTTATTTCTATTTGATATTCTCTTCCGTCTATATTTAGGCTTTGTTTTCCATAGCCTGTCATACTTCTAATCATTTTTCCTCCTCATTTACCGTCTCTTTCTTTACTGCTGTTGCTTTTTTTGTAGTTGTTCTTTTTCTTGGTACTTTGGGCTTTTCTTCGTTTTCTGTTTTTTCAGTTTTTGTTTTTGATTCTGTCGTTTTCTTTGTTGTTGTTCTCTTTCTTGGTGTTCTTGGTTTTTCCTCGTTTTCTGTTTTTTCTGTTTCTGCTTTTGATTTTGTTGTTTTCTTTGTTGTTGTTCTTTTTCTTGGTGTTTTTGCTTTTTCTTCGTTTTCTGTCTTTTCTGTTTCTGCTTTTGATTTTGTTGTTTTCTTTGTTGTTGTTCTTTTTCTTGGTGTTTTTGGTTTTTCTTTATTTTCTGTTTTTTCTGTTTCTGC